>JBFFXR010000254.1:0-2089 GCA_041569645.1 Gammaproteobacteria bacterium | reverse complement strand
CGATAGTCTCGTCAGTGTCTATAACCTGACGCCTTCCGAGGCGCAGGTCGCGATCCGACTCGCCAACGGTCACAGCATCGACGAAATCGCGAACTCTTCGCATCACAGCTCGCACACGATCCGCTCGCAGTTGAAGGCGGTTTTTCGCAAGACCGGGGTCTCGCGGCAGAGCGAACTCATCAAGATGCTGCTGACGGGACCCTTCGCGCAGCGGCGTCGCGGAACAAACGTCAACTGATTGCAATCCGATCCGCCCTCTCGTCGCGAGCAATGGAAGCAAGCGACACGACAGCCATTGATCTTGAGTTTTATCGTCACTCCGCGCGTCATTCGTAAAACGGGTTCACGAGATTCATACCGGGATTCCGGTGCGAAGCGACCGATTCTTGCAAAACCGATTCCTGTTACCGGGGAATCGACGCCTACGCGGAATTACGATCCGAACCGGTCGATGTGACCGGCGACTCATAAATTCCTCGTACGATACGTTAGTGTCTGACGGATCGGTACGGCCAATACAGTGAAATTATCTGGTAATTTTAAAATCGATACCGTTGGTATATGATTTCTCGCGGCTGAGGTGGGTATTGCGATGGAATTGATCTGGGTTGTAGTAGGTTCTGGCGCGCTCGTCTTGTTGTTCCTGATTCTCTGGCTCAGGGAGCGCCGGCGCGCGCAGGCCGAGTATGTCGCCTACGGTCTAAGGGCCAGCGAAGACGACGAAATTACCAAAACGAATATCACCCAAATGGAAGCCGGCTTCGTCGAAGCGATTACCAAGCTCGAGGAACTCGGCGAAGTACAGCAGGATAACTGGGGTAACTGGGTCTGGACGAAGACCGGAAAACCGGTCGGCAAGCAAGAGCTGGAAAAATAGAGCTCGCCGGTACTTTTTTTTCCGACAAGTATTTGATCCCGGAAGCATACGCCAAGGTGTCGATGGCGACCGATCGTCCTGCCACGAATTGAAGGAACCATGCAAAAAGTTCTCGTAACCGGCGGCGCCGGGTTTATCGGTTCGCATACAGTCGAGCGGCTGCTCGCGATGGGGATCCCGGTGCGCGTGCTCGATAACCTGGCATCGGGGCACCGCTCCAATCTGCCGGAGGCCCACGAGTTACTCGACTTTGTCGAGGGCGACATAACCGAGGCGCCGGTCGTCGACCAGGCCATGCAAGACGTGTCGCACTGCCTGCATCTCGCCGCGCAGGTTTCCGTCGCCTCGTCGCTCGAGAACCCCGGGAACTCGGCCAGCCAGAATATCGTCGGATTCGTCAACGTGCTGCACGCGGCGCGGGAGCATGGTATCGAGCGGGTGGTCTACGCGTCATCGGCGGCTGTATACGGCAAACCGGACGTCATTCCACTGCCTGAGGATGCCGCCACGTTACCGATTTCGCCCTACGGCCTGGAAAAGCAAGTCGACGAGCAATATGCCGATCTCTATCGTCGCCTGTACGGCGTTTCCGCGCTCGGGCTGCGTTATTTCAACGTCTTCGGCCCGCGCCAGGATCCCGCGTCGCCCTACTCCGGGGTCATTGCTCTGTTTACGGATCGAATTGCAAACGGTAAATCACTCATCGTCTATGGCGACGGCGAGCAAACGCGGGATTTTATCTACGTCGGCGATGTCGCGAATGCCAATATTGCCGCGCTGACGGGAACGCTGGACGGCGCCTGCAACATCGGCACCGGGCAACAGGTCACCCTGCTGGAAATGATCGATATTCTCTCGGATTTCGTCGGGAAGCGGTGCCGAGTCGACTTCGAGCCGCCCCGGGAAGGAGATATCAAGCACTCCTGTGCACGGATCGAAAAAATGACAACCGAATTAAAAATAGCGGCCGAAACGACGCTCGAATCGGGTTTGGCAACGCTGTTGTCCGATCTAGCAGCATCGGAGTAGCACGCTAGCGCTGGACGAGGTAGTTGCACCGGACATCGTGACGCTGAAATCGCGCCGCGAGAATAGTTACCCCGATAAGGATTCCTGCTGCGATCAGTTGAACAGCTGACTGACGACGTGCGGCGCCAGGCGGCCGCTCTGCCTGATGCGGTACTTGTTGTAGCCTTCGTTTTTGGCGACGTG
>JBFFXR010000253.1:0-2279 GCA_041569645.1 Gammaproteobacteria bacterium | reverse complement strand
TGGGCCCGGTTCGACACCGACAGCTCGCGCAAGATGATCATCGTCGACGGCTTCAAGGCCTATGACGAATTCATGCAGCACATCGGCCAGTCCGGGTTCCTGCGCGACCTGCCGTACCGCGACCGCCTGGTCCTGAGCCATGCGCTGCTGAAAGAGCTGGCGCATTTCTCGACGCCGGATTGATTCGGCGGCCGTGCGTCCCCGCTGAACGATGATCGCACTGATTCGCAACTGGCTGGATCGCCGGACGATCGCGCGCTCTGACATCACGCCGGCCGAATGGCGCGCCGCCTTCGCCGCCCTGCCGCTGCTCGACGGGCTCGACGCCGACGCAAATCGGCGCCTGCGCGAACTCACCATCCTGTTTTTACGCCGCAAGGCCTTCGAGGGCGCGCACGGTATGGCGGTCACCCGTGAAATGGCGCTCGTCATCGCGCTGCAGGCCTGCCTGCCGATTCTCGAGCTCGGCCTCGACGCCTACGACGGCTGGTCCGCGGTGATCGTCTACCCGTCCGGTTTCGCAACGCACCAGGTCTACGTCGACGAGTTCGGCGTCGAGCATTTCGAGCGGCGCGATCTCGACGGCGAGGCCTGGGAGCGCGGGCCGGTGCTGCTCGCCTGGGACGAGGCCGGCCGCGCCGGCGAGCGCGACGGTTTCAACCTCGTGATCCACGAATTCGCGCACAAGCTCGACATGCAAAACGGCGACGCCAACGGCTTTCCGCCGCTGCACGCCGACATGGACCCGAAGGTCTGGACCGACATCTTCAGCAAGGGCTACGAAGACTTCGCGCGCCAGTGCGATGCCGGCATCGACCTCGGCATCGACTGCTACGCCGCCGAGGCGCCGGCCGAGTTCTTCGCGGTGATGTCCGAGGTATTCTTCGAGCGCCCCGACCTGCTCGATCGGCACTACCCGGCGGTCTACGCGCAACTGCGCAAGTACTACCGCCAGGATCCGCTGGCGCGGATGAAACCGGAATTTCGCTGACGCCCGGTCAATTTCGCAGGCGAATTTCGCCGCGGGTCAACGCTCGCAGTGCATGATTGCAGTTTGGCAGTGAATCGATGTATCGGCGATCTTTATCGTGTCGGTCTGCATTGTTTAAGAGTAACAACCTGATGCCAATCAATGAACGGGGCAAGTCGGAGTAGTATAAATACGAATAAACCAAACTGAGCACCGCCGCAGTTCGCTGACGTTCGGGCTTGCTCGAAACTCCGCAGGTCGAGTCCGAAGTCGTCTAGACAGGAGGAACCGATCATGAGCGATTTCCGAATACCGGTTGGTGAAATCGACGCGCGTTCATCCCCGCGCCGTGGGCGAACGATTACGATACTATTCGCGTTTCTGCTGTCGGGTTGCGCCGCGACTGGCGCAGTCAAGCAGGTCGAGCGCCTCGAGTCCGTTGGCGAAAATCCGCGATTCCTGATCGTAACACCAGATGTGAAATACTACCTGCTACCTACCGGGGGGGTGCCGCAGCTGCATGCGGAGTGGACCGAGGCCGCGCGGGAAAATTTCGTGAACTCGTTGCTCGAATTTGCCGGCGAGCGCAATATCGAAATCGTTTCGATGCCGCCGTCGGGTCAATTGGACGAGACCGAAATTGCCTACCAGAACCTCTACTCGGCGGTCGGTTCGACTGTGCTTACACATCACTACGGCACGTTCAAGTTATCCACCAAACAGGGTACATTCGACTGGAGTCTGGGTCCGGGTGTTAGCGCGATTGGAGCAAAATACGACGCCGACTATGCGCTGTTTAGCTTTTACCGCGATTACCAGGCTACCGGCGGACGGGTCGCGTTTTCGATCTTTGCCGCAATGGCAGGTGTCGGTGTCTTGACCGGGGTCGAGGTCGGTTACGCCTCGTTGATCGATTTGCGTACCGGGGACATTGTCTGGTTCAACCAGATCCTTTCCGGGACGGGCGAGTTGCGCGAGCCGGACAAGGCTCGCGCCGCAGTCGACGGATTGTTCAGAAACATGCCCACCAGGTAAGGCGCCGAAAATATGCCTGATCGCCGGTCACCATTCAGCTTGCTCGCGGGGATTGGTCTTGTGGCCTGCGCATGTCTGACGTTCGCCGCGGAAATTGTTATCGAGCCGAGGATTCCGCCCGGATACGAACCGGTCGACGCTGAGACCGAAAAAGGCCTCTGGCTCGAATTCGAGGAATACGAGCAAGGACTCCGCCAATCGGCGCTATTGGTCAGAGACGATGCAATCAACGAATATGTGCGTGCCGCTGCGTGCCGCGTGGCTGGGGAATATT
>JBFFXR010000252.1:0-2475 GCA_041569645.1 Gammaproteobacteria bacterium | reverse complement strand
TGATCTCGATCAGCGGCGTGATTCTCGGCGGTATCCTGCTGCGTCGCCGCGCGCGCGTACTCGAGGCCCAGGGCCACGACCATTCGGCAATCGACAAATTGCTTTACGCGCCTGCCGGGGAGACCCACCCCAACTGGTGGATTCTCGGCGGCAGCCTCGTGTTCGCAATCTTCACGATCTCGATGGGCTTGAGCGACGTGCCGCTGGCGCAGGAAATCATCTTCACCGGCTCGATGGCGATTGTCATTTTCCTGATGTACCGCCTGCTGCTCGAGCTCGACCGCGACATGCGTAACATGCTGGTCGGCACCGCGATCATCATCTTCGTCTACCGCGCGATTCCGACCGCCGGCGCCGGCTACGGCTGGTTCGAGATCGACGAGCTCGGCTTCGACCAGCAATTCCTGTCGGTGCTGTCGCTGATCGCGTCGATCCTGACAATCTTCGGCATGCTTGTATTGCGGCCGATGATGGCGCGCCGCTCGATCGCGTTCATCGTCATCGTGTTGACGATCGCCGGCAGTATCCTGCTATTGCCCAACATCGGCTTCTACTACGGCCTGCACGAGTGGACCGCGGCGCACACCGGCGGCGTCGTCGACGCGCGCTTCATCGCGGTCATCGATACCGCGGTCGAGTCGCCGCTCGGGCAGATCTCGATGATTCCGATGCTCGCGTGGATCGCGAAGAACGCGCCGGCGCACCTGAAGGCGACCTTCTTCGCGGTTATGGCGTCGTTCACCAACCTCGCGCTGTCGGCGTCGAACCTCGGCACCAAGTATCTCAACGAAATCTACACGGTCACGCGGGAAGTCCGCGACCGGGTCAGCGACGCGGTCACGACCGCCGCCGATTACGGCGAGCTCGGCCATCTGCTGATCGCGGTCGCGATCATCGGCCTGGCGGCGCCGCTGTTGACGATATTCGTCATCCAGCGCTCGCGGCTGCAAACCCAGCAGTAGGCGCCCGCGGGCCGGACCATCGAGCCCTATTACGGCAGCTCGACACCGGATCCACCCGCCGCCGCGGGAAGGTCCCGATACTTGACCAGCCCGTCTTCGATTGGCTGCACCGTTTCCTGATAGTGGACGTGAAATTCCGGCGTGAAAACAAGATCCTGGATCAATGCGGCCGGCACGTCGACCAGCCCCATTCCCGGGTGCTCGATGCAAACGTGTCCACCGCAATGCCGGCACCACTTGCGACGACTGACGACGCCATCGTGATCCGAACCGGGATTACCGTCGAACCCGGCGAGGAGATCGCCGCCGCGCGTCAGCCTGAAGTTCTCCGGCTGCCACAACGTGAATGCATTGACCGGACCAGCCGACCAGCGACGGCAAGAATCACAATGACAGATACCCTGCGCCTCGGGCTCACCGGTCAGTTCGATCTCGACCCCGCCGCAAAAGCAGCTTGCCAGGTAAGTTTCTTGCCGTTTCATGATTTTTCTCCGCTCTCGGATTCAACAGTGCCCCGCGCATCGCCGGCGTCGAATACGACCGGCGCCTGCGGCCGCGCGTTGACGTGCAGTTCGAATATGTCCGGCCGCGAATAGTGGCCGGTGACATCCAGCGCCCTGCGCGCGATGCCGACTTTCGCGGGCTCGATGCTGCAGTACAGAATTCCGGCCTCCTCGCGCATCGGCCCGGCAACGATCTCGCCGCCCGGCGCGATCACCACCGAGTCACCGGGATTTATCCATTCGTCGACATCCGGATACAGCGTGTCTTTTTCCGGGAAATCGGCCGGAATGTCGCTGCCCCGTAACAGGTTGCCGCAACCGACAACCCAGCAGCAGCCTTCGCGCGCGATGTGCTGCAGACTCGCAATCCACCCATCGCCACTGTCATAGGTCGGCGCGATATAGATTTCCACGCCTTGAGCGTAAATCGCATAGCGTGCCAGTGGCATGTAGTTCTCCCAGCACAAAAGCGTGCCGATACGACCGGTCGGCGTGTCGACCACTCTGAGCCCCGTGGCATCGCCAAAGCCCCAGACCATGCGCTCGGGATTGGTCGGCATCAGTTTGCGATGCCGGTTGAGGAGGCTGCCTTCGGGACCGATGACGACCACGCTGTTAAAGAGCGTTGCCCTCCCCAGGCCACCTTCCCGCTCCTCGATGCCGCAAACGATATTGAGCTTATTACGCCTGGCCGCATCCAGGAGCGGGCCCAGTTCACCGGCATCGACGTTGACCGCGTTATCCAACAGGCGCTCGTGCAGCTGCTCTGAGAGGTTCCAGTCGGTGCCCGGTCGCAGGCGCCAGATCCAGGCCGGATAACCGGGAATGAATGCCTCGGTAAATACGACCAGGTCGGCGCCCTGAGCAGCGGCCTCGTCGACCGAATTCACCGCCAGTTCGATGGTTTGCGCCTTGTCGAGAAAGACCGGGGCTTTTTGCACGATGGCCAGGCTGGTCATGGCAAATCCTTTCAGGTTGGTTGTTTAAGTTGAAACAGTGTAGGCCTGATA
>JBFFXR010000251.1:0-2686 GCA_041569645.1 Gammaproteobacteria bacterium | reverse complement strand
TGGTGGATACGTATTGCTTCATGAACTCGCGCAATACCTGCGAAGCCGGAACGTCCTGCGCCTTGCAGGTCGCGAGAAACTTCCGGTGCAGATCCGGCTCGATACGAATGCGGAGCGCCGCGGTTTTTGCCATCTGTGGCTACATTGGATACACAAACTTCGAGCGAGAGTATAAAGACATCCCGAGCCCGGCACAACCGATTTCGCTTTCGATGGCCAACGACAAAGCCATCGAAATTCCGCGGCTTGCCTCCGCCATCGTGCCGCCCACTCCCGACGAACTTACGGTCTACGCTGTCAGCCCGCCGACTCCCCTGCAATACCGCGGCTCGACCGCGGTATCCAGCCCTGGCTGGCGTCTGCCGAATAGTGGCTGTGGGCCGTTACACTAATCGGGGGCAGGCCACGATAACCGACTGATAAACCTGGGCTTTTCTCCAATTTCAGTCTTGTTCTGGTGCTAAAAAACGCTTTATTGCGGCAAAATCAGGGCTTTAAGAATTAATGCTGACTTCGCGGGCTCACTTATCTCGTTAATAGCTTATTTTCGTCGGCAAAATGACCGCATTAAGCCTGAAAATCGGCCTATCTGGCTACGCTTACTCAATCTAATCAACGGGTTTTCGAGGTCCGACCTGAATTTTCCAAATTTATCGCCCGAATTTATCGGATTTACTTGATTTGCTCCCGCTGGTGCCGGCGGCGACCGCGAACGGCAATCGGCAGAATACCCAGCAGGACCAAAATCTCGAGGATTCCCATCGCGCCGCCAGAGCCTCCGCCGCCGCTGGGGCCGCTGCTCGTGGTCGCGCGCACTACCTTGATCTTCTCTGGCTCCTGTTTGATTTTCTCCTTGAGTCGCTCGAGCTGCGTCTTGAGATTGGGAATCATATCGTCGGCCGCGAGTTCGAAGCCGCGCAAGCTGTCTTTTCTGAGTTCCTCGCTCAAGTTGACGATCGTCGAGCTGCCCCTGACGTTGCTGGTCCCGGGCGCGCGCAGCAACATTTTCCGGCTGGCGATATCGTAGACCGCGGTATCGAGCATCGTGTGCGTATCGTTTTTCTCGCCGGCAACAATATAGGCGCCGATAATCGTCCAGTAGGTAAACGACAGCATGCCTTCGTCGGTAAACTGGATCTGGTCGTAGGACACCAGCGCGATGACGTCGATTCCGTACATTGTTTTTATCTGGTCGAGATTGGCAAAACTGCCGCCCTGCCTGAGGTACACCGACGGAATGACCTCGATGTTGTCGACATAGTCGAGGTTGCGGAAATTGGCCGCAACCCGCTCGAGCAACTCCGCCTTCTTCGCCTCCGACAGAACCCCGGAGCCCGACCAGTTCGACCAGACCCCGGCGGTTCCGCGCCGGCCACCCGTCTGTTCCGGCACGAACGCGATGCCGACGCTGATCGGCAGTTTGAGCACGGGCACCGACGGTTCGACTTTCGCCTGCTCCGCGTTGGGATAAAGGTAATCGACCACGCTGCTATTGAGGCGGGTCTGGTAGCCGAGACACCCCGATAAAAACACGAGCGCAAACGGAAGCAGGATGACAGCCGTTTTGTGGTTTCCTGAATTCATGATCGGGGCCTCCCTCGAGGTACAAGACTGCATGGCAATTCGACGCTCGACCGGATCAAAATGAGCCCGACACGAAAATTCCGAACCCGCCGGCATCTATGCTCTCGCCGCCGACCTCATAGTCCATGACCGTGTAGCGGATGCCGATCTCGGCTTGCTGCCCGGCGTCATCACTGATGAACACGTAACCGTAACGGACGAATACGCCCGGCGCGTCGTCGAAATCGATTTTGGTCCGCGGCAAACCGACGAGGTCGTCTTCGTACTGCGGATTCAGATGGTAGCTGCCACCGACTCCGAATCGATGCGGACCGAGATCGCGGAAGTAGGTCAACTCGAGAACGGTGGCGTCGGTTTCGGCGTCGCCGTTCGACGCGTCGATGTAGTCGAACAGGAAACCGAGCGAAAACACGAGACCGACGTCGTCGAAACCACCGATGTATTTCTTGAGTCCGAGCGCGAGCTTGATGCCGCCGCCCGCGTCCAGGTCTTCGCGCCGCGTGCTGCCGAGGGTTTCGCCGCCGGTCTCCAATCCGACTTCGAAGTAGATATCGGCCTCAGGCCGACCTGGAAGGCCCAGCATAACGAGCAAAATCAGAAATCTGCATTTCATCCTGGATCTCGACTCCGAACCCGGGTAAACCTGGTTGCCTCGAATTTCGGTTCGACGGGTTAATCTTGCGCCTTTTTTTGCAGGAATCAATCACCTTGTATTCGCTATTCGATAGCGGTCCCGAGGTACCGAGCCTAATCGGCCCAATCGGGGTCTAATCGAGGTCGAACCACGATAGCCGACTGATAAACCTGGACTTTTCTCCAATTTCAACCTTGTTCCGTTGCTTAAAAGCGCCTTTTTTACGGCAAAATCAGGGCTTTAAGAATTAATGCCGACTTCGCAGGGCTCACTTATCTCGTTAAAAGCTTATTTTCATCGGCAAAATGCCCGCTTTAAGCCTGAAAATCGGCCTATCTGGCTACGTTTATTCAATCTAATCAACGGGTTACCAAGGTTCGACCCCGTGATTGCCGTGATTGTGATTGGCTGATGGCGTTTTCCTCGCGGGGCCGGATTACCGTGCCGCACCGGGCCAGGTTCGACATC
>JBFFXR010000250.1:0-2728 GCA_041569645.1 Gammaproteobacteria bacterium | reverse complement strand
GCGCCAGATGACGATGTTGCTGGTGCCAAAGAAACGCTAGCCCGCGGGGCTGGCTCACCCGAAGACGCGTCTCCGGCGTCCAGGGTCGAATCGAATTTTATTTAAACTGGAGCAAACCATGCCAAAGATGAAGTCCCAAAGCGGCGCCGGCAAGCGTTTCAAGCGCACCGGTGGCGGCGGATACAAGCGCAAGCAATCGCACTTGCGTCATATCCTCACGAAGAAGTCGAGCAAGCGCAAGCGTCAGCTCGGCGAGAAGCTCGAAGTCCACGCCAACGACGTGCAACAAGTACGTCGTCTGTTGCCGTATTCGTAGGAGGATAAGGAAATGCCAAGAGTCAAACGAGGCGTCACAGCCCACGCCAAGCACAAGAAAGTCCTGGCCAAGGCCAAGGGTTTTCGCGGCGCGCGCAGCAAGGTTTTTCGCGTCGCCAAGCAGGCCGTCACCAAGGCCGGCCAGTATGCCTACCGCGATCGCAAGCAGCGCAAGCGCCAGTTTCGCGCGCTATGGATCGCGCGCATAAATGCCGGCGCACGCGAAAACGGCATGTCTTACAGCGTGTTCATGAACGGGCTGAAGAAAGCCTCGATCGAGATCGACCGCAAGCTGCTGTCGGATATCGCGGTATTCGACAAGCCCGCTTTTGCGGCGCTCGTCGAGAAGGCGCGGGCCAGCCTGGACGCAGTGTAAGCGTTTCGCAGAACGCGGCGGGCATCGACTCGCCGCGAATTCGCCGCCGACATGTCCCGCGACCTCGATAATTTGCTGGAGCAAGCCTCCCGCTCGATCAGCCAGTCGGCCGACATGGCCGCGCTCGACGCCGTGCGCGTCGCCTATCTCGGCAAAAAAGGCGAGCTGACCGCACAATTGAAGAACCTGGGCCAACTGCCGGCCGACGAGCGGCCGGCAGCGGGGCAGGCCATCAACCGCATCAAGGCGAAGATCCAGGACTTGCTTGAAACTCGCCGCGCGGTCTTGTCGGATGCGGCGATCGAGTCGCAGCTGGCCGACGAAACCGTCGATGTCACGCTGCCGGGAAGGCAAAGTGCGGTCGGTAACCTGCACCCGGTTACGCTGACGATGCGTCGCATCGAGCAGATGTTCGGCCGGCTGGGCTTCGACGTCGCCGAGGGGCCGGAGGTCGAAGACGATTTCCACAACTTCGAGGCGCTCAACATTCCGCCGCACCATCCGGCGCGCGCCGAGCACGACACATTTTACTTCGACGACGGCCGGCTGCTGCGCACCCACACCTCGCCCGTGCAGATTCGGGTCATGAAAAAACAGCAACCGCCGTTTCGCGTGATCGCGCCGGGCCGTGTCTACCGCTGCGATTCGGACCTGACGCATACGCCGATGTTCCACCAGGTCGAGGGTTTGCTGGTCGACGAAGATATCTCGTTTTCGATCCTGAAGGGTACGCTGGAGGAATTCCTCAAGCTGTTCTTCGAGCAGGACGACCTGCAAATCCGCTTCCGGCCGTCCTACTTCCCGTTTACCGAACCGTCGATGGAAGCTGATATCACTTGCGTGATCTGCTCGGGCTCCGGATGTCGCGTCTGCAGCCAGACCGGCTGGCTCGAGGTGCTCGGTTGCGGCATGGTGCATCCCGAGCTCTATCGCCACACCGGCGTCGACGGCGAAAAATACACCGGTTACGCCTTCGGCATGGGCGTCGAGCGGCTCGCGATGTTGCGCTATGGCGTCAACGACTTGCGCCTGTTCTTCGAAAACGACCTGCGCTTCCTGCGCCAGTTCGGCTGAGGCGACGGCGATGGAGTTCAGCGAAAACTGGTTGCGCGAGTGGGTCGATCCCGCGGTCGACAGCCGAACTCTGTCGCATCAGTTGACGATGGCCGGCCACGAGGTCGAGGGCTTGCGCACGGCCGGACCTGCGCTCGACGGCGTTGTCGTCGCCGAGGTCGTCAAGGCGGACCAGCACCCGGACGCCGACAAATTGCGCGTCTGCGAGGTCGACGACGGCAGCGAGCGCTTCGGCGTGGTCTGCGGTGCGCCCAACGTGCGCGCCGGATTGAAGGTTGCATTCGCGCGCGTCGGTGCGAAATTACCCGGGCTCAAGATCAAGAAGGCGAAAATCCGCGGGGTCGAGTCGCGCGGCATGATTTGTTCGGCGGCGGAACTCGAACTCGCCGAGGACTCCGACGGGATTCTCGAACTCGCCGACGATGCGCCGGTGGGAATGCCGGTCGATGAGTTTCTCGCGCTCGACGACTGCATCATCGACGTCGCGTTGACGCCGAACCGCGGCGACTGCCTGAGTATTGCCGGTATCGCGCGCGAAGTATCCGCGATCAACCAGGTAGCGCTCAAGCGCAGTGTCGATGCGCGAGTCGAGAGCACCATCGATGAAACCTTCCCGATCGCGCTCGAGGCGCCGGCGCACTGTCCGCGCTATGTCGGCCGCATCATCCGCGGTATCGACCCGGCCGCTACGACGCCGACCTGGATGCAGGAGAAATTACGCCGCTCGGGTCTGCGCCCTATCAATCCGGTCGTCGATGTCACCAACTACGTGATGCAGGAATTCGGCCAGCCGATGCACGGTTTCGATTTCGACAAGCTGCAGGGTGGTATTCGCGTGCGCCTCGCCGAGGCGGGTGAAAAGCTCAGGCTGCTCGACGACAGCGAGGTCGAATGCCGGGCCGACACGCTGCTGATCGCCGATCATGCCGGCGCGGTCGCGCTGGCCGGGATCATGGGCGGGCT
>JBFFXR010000249.1:0-2762 GCA_041569645.1 Gammaproteobacteria bacterium | reverse complement strand
GATCAACACGTCGAGCTCGTCGTGGCGCTCGACTACTGCCCGCGCCAGCGTTACGACTTGATCCATGCGCGATAAATCGGCTTCGTAACTTTCGACGCTGCCGCCACCGTCAAGGCCGGAAACCGATTTTTCGACCGCTTCCAGTTTCGCCGGATTGCGCCCGTGCAGCAGCACGTGATGGCCCTGTGCGACCAGCGATTTCGCCGTCGCCAGGCCGATGCCGTCGGTCGAACCGGTGATCAGAATCACCTTTTGCATTGTCTTCTCACTCGCTTGGTGGAGCCCGACCGGAAACACTCGGGCAGGAATCGGATTCAGTGGGAATCAGAGTACAGGCCAGGCTCCAATCCGTCGAGTAGCGGGAATAAATGGTAATAAACGGCAATAAACCCCACGATTGATAATTCATAAATTATGTACGATAATGCATAAATTATGAATGTTAAGCGAAAATCAATCAGCCGCCTGGGCGATGCCCTGTTCTCGACCACTCAGCAAAGGGTACTGGGATTGCTCTATGGCCATCCGGACGAAACTTACTTCGTCAACCAGATACTGCGACTCACCGGCATGGGCGTGCACACGATCAAGCGGGAGCTCGATCGCATGACCGCGGTCGGGATCCTGACGATGCGCAAGATCGGCAATCAACACCATTATCAGGCCAATCCCGAATGCCCGATCTATCCCGAGCTTCTCGGCATCGTGCGCAAGACCTTCGGCGTCGCCGATGTAATCAAGGCTGCGCTCGAGGCGTGTGACGAGCGGATTGAACTCGCTTTCGTTTACGGTTCGATCGCGTCGGCCGAGGATCGGGCCGACAGCGATATCGACCTGATGATCGTTGCTCCGGACCTGGCCTATGCCGAGCTGATGGAATCCCTGGCCGATGCCGAGCAGGCGCTCGGTCGCAAAATCAACCCGACCATTTATAATGCGTCCGAGGTCGAATCCCGGCTGAAGCGGAAAAATGCCTTCCTGAGTCGGGTCATGGAACGGCCGAAGATATGGATAAAGGGAGCGGACGATGACATTGGAACAGTTGGATAACCTCCTTCGCATCGGCAAACTAAAGCGTGAACCGCCCGATCAGGGCCAGATCGACGGATTGATCGCCCGGGCGCGCGAACGGCTCGCGGATCTCGACGTGCAAGGTCTTTCGAAGGCTGGCCGCTTTGCCGCCGCCTATACGGCCGCGCATCTGCTGGCGCTTGCCGCGCTGCGCAGGCTCGGCTACCGATCCGACAATTGATACCTTGTTTTTCAGTGCCTGCAGCACACCGTCGGCATGGAGAGCGCCCGATGGCGAGTGCTCGATCGGTGCCATCAGCTCAGGAATCGCATCGAGTACGAAGGCGTCGGCGAGATCGACGATCGCCTGCTTGCGGAGTTGATCGATATCGCGCGCGAGCTTTTGACGCAAACGGTAAATCTCGGACCGATCGATTAATCACTGTCGAGTCCCCTGAAGTAACAGGCAGATCGAATTTGATACCGGAGGTATCGGCATCCCCGTAGTCGGATGTCGAGAGGTGATGAAAAGAGTCATGCCATGTCCGATGAGTTGTTACAAAATGTCGAACAGATGGATGCGATTGCGGTGGGTAAGAAGTAGCCGAGCCGGAAATTCGAGCTTCCCGACCCGCAAGTCAATGCCGTTCGTGAGAAGAATCAGGGTGACGGCAAACTAAATTCGAAATCGGGTTAGCTGTCAGCCTGATTCCCGAGAGATTGCGTCGTCGCTGACGCTCCTCGCAATGAAGATCTCTCTGTTGGTGGATGAGAATCAAGGGAACTGCTTCCGCGAACACCGATCATCGCTCGATACCCCCCGACCACACCGCCTTTCTAATGTGTTTCTCAAAATCCCCCGCTGGACGTCCGAGCGCTGCCACGACGCCCGCCAGCGGCTCGCTGTTGCGCACGTTGAACAAGAGCGTTATCAGTTTGCGCACCAGCTATTGCATCTCTTCGGGTTCGGCCTATGGAGTCCCGAACTATGGCGAGACGCTCGCAATCGGACGATCTGGACATTTCGAAACAACCTCCCTATGCTGGTTCGCCGCAGCGGAGCATCGGAGACTGACATGAGAACATGCGTTCTGTTTTTCGCGTTACTCGGCCTGCAGTTCGGCGCTTACGCCGATACGACCGATCAAACCTGGCAGCGCACCGTCGTCGTCGCCAAGCAGGGCGCGCACTGCGTCGACGACAAGAATTGTTTCAACCGCTACCATCCCCGAATTCCCGCCGTCGCGCGCGCCAATCCCGGCGATGCGATCGTGTTCCACACGCGCGACGCGCTGGATTCGGACCTGACCCTCGATTCGAACGCGGACGACCTGGCCGCGGTGGACCTGAACCTGGTGCACCCGATGACCGGCCCGGTCCACATCGAGGGCGCGAAGCGTGGCGACGTGCTGGCGGTGACCCTGCTCGATATCGAGCCCGATCAGTACGGCTATACGGTTATCGTGCCCGGCTTCGGATTCCTGCGCGACATCTATACCGAGCCCCACCTGGTCAACTGGCGCGTGTCGCGCACCCATGCCGAATCGGACCAGATGCCCGGCGTGCGGGTGCCCTACGAGGCTTTCATGGGCTCGGTCGGCGTGCTGCCCGGCGAGCCGGAGGTCGAGCGTTGGCTGCTGCGGGAGACCGTGCTCGGTTCGATGGGCGGGGTTGCGTTGCCGCCGGAACCGACCGGCGCGCTGCCGTCGTCGGTTTGCGGGCCGCAGGCGCCGTACAAGGATAAATGCCTG
>JBFFXR010000248.1:0-3046 GCA_041569645.1 Gammaproteobacteria bacterium | reverse complement strand
TTGATGGCGACCGACACCTCGATGTCGTTGGCCTGCAGCATGCGCTCGAATACATGCACCTCGGTCGGCGAGTCGTCAATGATCAAAACGTGCGTCATGTCAATCTACCTTCGTGTTTAGTCCGATCCGCCTCGCCTAGCCGACGTGGGCCGTGATCGCGTTGATCAGATCTTCCTTGGAAAAGGGTTTGGTCAGATACTTCTCGGAACCGACGATGCGGCCGCGCGCGCGGTCGAAAATACTGTCCTTGCTCGACAGCATGATGACCGGTGTCGCCTTGAAGGTCTGATTGTTCTTGATCAGCGCGCAGGTCTGGTAGCCGTCGAGCCGCGGCATCATGATGTCGACGAAGATGATGTCCGGCTTGTGCTCGGTGATTTTGGCCAGCGCCTCGAAGCCGTCGATCGCAGTGACGACCTCGCAACCGACTTTTTTCAACAGCGTTTCGGCGCTGCGGCGGATGGTTTTGCTGTCGTCGATGACCATGACCTTGACGTTGAGGCTGGTCGAGGCTTCAGCGACTTCCGCGGTCTGAGTTTCGGTATTCACGTGACCCCCAAACGAGTAAAAACGGGTTTAGCCCAGATTATCTGCATCAGAGTATATAAATTATTTCAAGTGGAACCATAGATTTAATAAAACTTCATAATGTAAATTCTACGATTTGACGCGAAGTCGAAAGGACCCGAAATTGCGCACTACAAGATTAAAAAGTAGTTCATAAAAGCCGGTTTAACAAGCCGGATTGCGACCGTTCGCAAAGCGCCGAAAGCATTGAATTTACTGTGCTTCGGCGCTGCGATTTGAGTAAAATCTAAACCTCTTCGCAAGCGTCGCGCCAGCCACCCGGTCACCGCATGTCTAAATCGCGCAAACTCGGCGTCGTCATGGACCCGATCGAATCGATCAAGCCGTGGAAAGATTCGACTTTCGCAATGCTGCTCGAGGCCGGACGGCGCGGCTGGAACACCTATTATTTCACCCTCGACGATATCTACCTCGAGAACGGCATCGCGCTGGGCCAGTACCGCAGCCTGGCGCTGCGCGACAGCCGCGACGACTGGTTCGAATACCTCGATTCCGGCACCTGCCGACTCGACGAACTCGACGTGATCCTGATGCGCAAGGATCCGCCATTCAATCTCGAATACGTTTATTGCACCTACATGCTCGAGCAGGCCGAGGAAGCCGGAACACTGGTCGTCAACAAGCCCGCAAGCCTGCGCGACTGCAACGAAAAGCTCTTCACCCGCGTCTTCCCGCAGTGCTGCGTCGAGACGACCGTCAGTCGCAAGGCATCGATTCTCAAGGCGTTCCTGGCAAAGCACCGCGACGTCATCATCAAACCGCTGGACGGCATGGGCGGGCAGTCGATCTTCCGCCTGCAGCAGGGCGACCGCAACACCAACGCGATCATCGAAACGGTGTCGCAAAACGGCCGTTCGCAAACCATGGTGCAGCGCTATATCCCCGAAATCAGCGAGGGTGACAAGCGTATCCTGCTGATCGACGGCGAGGCCGTGCCTTACGCGCTCGCGCGGTTGCCCGCCGAGGGCGAAAACCGCGGCAACATCGCCGCCGGGGCGAGCACCCGCGGACAACCGCTGTCCGAGCGCGACCGCTGGCTGTGCGAACAGGTCGGAGCGGAACTGCGCGCCCGCGGCCTGCTGTTCGTCGGGCTCGACGTGATCGGCGATTACATTACCGAGATCAACGTTACCAGCCCGACCTGTATTCGCGAACTCGACCGTGACTTCGATCTCAATATCGCCGCCGACCTCTTCGAGTGCATCGAAAAACGCCTCGACCACGCCGCGAACTAGGCTTGCCTCGGCGCGCGCCGGCAGCCGGCCGCGCAGCGCGCGCGACGTCGCCGAATGACGCGCTGGCACGGCCTGCCGCGTGCCGATGTCGCCGTGACCGGGACGATGAGCGATGGCCCGGCAAAACTCGCGATTTGGCACTATCCTTAGGCATGAAAGACTACCTCGTCATCGGCGAGGCACGGGATCACGAGGCGTCCGCAAAGCGCCGAAAAAATTCAGATTTTTTAGCCATTGCCGACTAAAATTGTCAAATAATTCAACAAGATTTTCTGGTTATCTAGAATCATTCTTGGCACAATCCCGCTGACATGACGACCTCCACGGCAGCCAGACCCCGAATCACCGCCGGCGACCGCCTGGGATTCGCGCTGTTTCTCGCGCTGATGCTGCACGCAATCGTCGTGCTTGGCGTCGGTTTTCGCCAGTCCGACGACACTACCGCCGATGCCCTGCCCGGCCTCGAAATCATCCTCGCCAACGCCGAAAGCTTCGAGCCGGTCGAAAACCCCGACTTCCTCGCCCAGCTCGACCAGGCCGGCGGCGGTCACGCCGACGACAAGGCCCGCCCGGGCGCGCCGGTATCATCGCCGACACCGGTCGACCAGCAGGGCCTGTCGGATCAGGACCGCGTCGAGATGCAAAAACAGCAACTCAAGCTGAGCCAGCTGTACTTCCTGACCCAGCGCGAGGCCGATGAGCGCATAGCGCGGCACGAACAGCGTCGCAGCAACGATTCGACGTCGCGCGAAGCCAGCCAATACGATCAGCGCGAAAGCAAGATCGCGCGCCTGCAGGCCGAAATTCGGCAAATGACGATCGACTACGCCAAGCGCCCG
Source organism: Gammaproteobacteria bacterium (assembly GCA_041569645.1). Classification (GTDB taxonomy): domain Bacteria; phylum Pseudomonadota; class Gammaproteobacteria. The sequence continues at coordinate 384 of JBFFXR010000248.1, read as the reverse complement.
AAGACCATCACGCTGACCGCGAGCACGCGCAAGGCGGTCGAGGCGAGCTACCTGGCGTCGTGGGTGCAAAAGGTCGAACACACCGGTAATTTGAACTATCCGCGCGAAGCGCGGATCAAAAACCTCGATGGCCGCCTGCGCATGAGCGTCTGGTTGAACGCGGCCGGCGAGGTTATGGAAATGGAAATTACCAGTTCATCGGGGCAAAGCGTGCTCGACGAAGCCGCCAAGCGCATTTTGCGGCTATCGCAACCCTTCGCGCCGTTTCCCGAGGAGCTGCGGGAACGCGCAGACCAGATCGTCATCATCCGCACCTGGGATTTCAAAAGCAATCGCTTTGCGACAAAAAGCGGAGTAAGCTAACGCTTGCGTCATGAACGAATC
>JBFFXR010000247.1:0-3077 GCA_041569645.1 Gammaproteobacteria bacterium | reverse complement strand
TGTATAAAGCTATAATTTAGATGTCGTTTTCAGGCCCGACAAAAGCCGATCATTCGAGGCCTTGAAAATAACCGGGGACATCCCGCCCGAGACTTCATGGAATCCTAATCCGGGTTTCTCGGTCGCAGCCAAAGCGGAGGTCTAGACATGTCGGAACAGGCACATCTCATGGGTAAGGAGAGGGAAATGCTGCCGCTTTTCCAGGCGCGCACCCGGGAGTTGCAGCGCCGCCTCAAGGACGACGGCATCGACTTGCTGATCATCACCAACGTCGACTCGATTTATTATTACTCCGCTTACTGGGGGGACCTGGGTCTGGAATTCGGCCGTCCGACCCTGCTCACGGTTGCCAGCAGCGGCGAGGTCATGCTGATCACCCCCGGATCCGAAGCGTTAATGGCGAGGGCAATGACCTGGATCGGCGATCTGGGCCTATATTCCGATGGCGTGGCGGAGGAATGGCGCGATCCGCTGCGCAAGGCGCTGGGCAAGAAGCCCGGCAGCCTGCGTATCGCCGTCGAGAAGGACGATATCCCGGCGGTTATCTCGAATTTCCTCAACAATGAGTTCGAAAAACCCCTGACCGATGCCACGCCGATCATCGCCAGCATGCGCGTGATAAAATCTGCCGATGAATTGAACATGATCCGCCAGGCGGGCCAGGTCGCGATTGCGATGGGCATCGCGGGACGTGACGCCATGGCGGTGGATGTACCCGAATACGAAATATCACTGGCCTGTATCAATGCGGGCACGCGAAAAGCCGCCGAAATCATCGGCGCCGAGGATCAGGACGCGCTGATGAGTCCGATGATTCATAACCTCCAGGCGATTCAATCCGGCCATTTCACCAGCTATACGCACCTGCACCCGCGAGTGAAAAAGCTGGCCCACGGCGATCCGGTTTACATGTGCTTTTGCTCGATTTGCCATTTCAAGCAGTTCAAGATCGGCTACGATCGCCAGTATTTCGTGGCGAGCGTAGACGACGAGACCGCGCGCATCTACAACACCGCGATCGAAGCGCAGGCGGCCTCGCTGGCCGAAATGCGCCCGGGCGCCATCGCGGAAGACGTACACAAGGCCGCCGACGATGTCTACCGGTCGGCCGGCTTCGAGCCCTCTTACCGAACCGGCCGCGCCCTCGGCTACTCGTCGCTAGAGCAGCCGCAGTTGAAGTACGGGGACAGGACGCCACTCGAGGCCGGCATGGTGTTCGCGGTCGACGGGGGAATCACCGTACCCGAGGTTTTCGGCGCACGCGTTGGCGATACCGTTATCGTCACCGATGACGGCATCGAGATTGCCACCGAGTTTCCGCGCGATCTGCAGGTGGTTTAGACATGAACGACAATTCCTATGACGCGGTAATCATCGGCGCCGGTATAATAGGTGCCGCGATCGGCTACGAACTCGCCAAGAAGGGGCGGAGCACGCTAAACGTCGATATGCTGCCCGCGGCCGGCTACGGATCGACATCGAACTCCTGCGCCATCATCCGTCTTTACTATTCGACGCTAGACGGCTGCGCGATGGCTTACGACGGTTACCACTACTGGAAAGACTGGGCGGCATACCTGCAGGCGCCCGCGGATGAGCCGCTGGCGGTTTTTCACGATTGCGGCAACCTGATCATGAAGACCAGACTCAATGACGGCCTGCGCAAGCAGCTCGTTCATCTGGATGCGCTCGGCATTGACTATGAGCACTGGACGAACGAACAGATCAGGGAGCGTTATCCCTTTTACGACCTCTCGTGTTTCGCGCCCGCCCGGACGCTGGAAGATCCGCAGTTCGGCGAGCCGACCGGCGGCGAGATCGATGGCGCCATTTTGTTTCGCAAGGGCGGTTACATCTCCGATCCGCAATTCGCGACCCGCAATATCCAGCTTGCCGCCGAGCGCGTCGGCGCGCAGTTTCGGTTCAATAGCAAAATAACGCAGATCCCGGTCAGCAACGGCAAGGTTCGAGGCGTGGTGCTCGAGGATGGCACCCGAATAAACGCGCCGGTTGTCGTCAACGTGGCCGGCCCGCATTCGAGCCGGATCAATGCACTTGCCGGCGCGGACGAAGACATGAATATTACCACCAGGGCATTGCGCCAGGAGGTAGTGCATCTGCCCGCGCCCGAAGGCATCGATTACTCGTCTTTCGCCAACGTGACTTCGGATAGCGATGCAGCGGTCTATACCCGTCCCGAAACGGGCAACAATATCCTCATCGGCAGCGAAGATCCGCCCTGCGACCCCCACGTGTACGTCGATCCGGACGATTACGACCGGGGCTTCTCCGATCAATGGACCCTGCAGGCCCAGCGCCTGGGGCAGAGATTTCCCGGCATCGGCATCCCGAGTAAACCGCAGGGCTGTGTCGACCTCTACGACGTCACCGAGGACTGGATCCCGATTTACGATCGCTCCTGCGTGGACGGTTTCTACCTCGCCTGCGGTACCAGCGGCAACCAGTTCAAGAATGCGCCAGTCGCCGGCAAGGCAATGGCGGAGCTGATCGACTACTGTGAAGCCGGCGGCGATCACGACAAGCTGCCGCTGCAGTACCAGCTCGAATATGTGGCTCGAAAAATCAGCCTCGGAACCTTTTCACGGCTTCGGGAAATCAACCAAGACAGCACCTTTTCGGTGCTGGGCTAGTTCCATGTCCAAACATTACTTCAGCAAAGCAGAGTTCGAAAACCGCCAACGCAAGGTGCGCGAGGCGATGGAAAGAGCCGGCATCGAATTATTGCTGGTCATCGCGCCGGTTCACATCAACTATCTGATCGGCGCGACGGCCAAGGGGTACCAGGAATTCCAGGTCCTGTTTTTCCCGCTGGAACCCGGCCCGCTGATGATCCAGAGCCGGCTGCCCGAGGTGCCGATGCTTATCGCCGATTCGCTCGCCGACGAAGTTCGGGGCTGGGGAGGACGCGAACCCGAAGATCCGATCGAGGTATTCGAGGAAATTCGGCGGGCGAAAGGCTACCGCGGTTTGAGAACCGGACTGGAGGTGCCGAATTACTACCTGCACCCGCATCATCACAACCGGCTGGTCGACCTGCTGGGGGATGACCTGGTAGC
>JBFFXR010000246.1:0-3087 GCA_041569645.1 Gammaproteobacteria bacterium | reverse complement strand
TCGCTGCCGAGCGGGCTGCCGAGCTTGCTCGGCCAGTGGTTGCCGATGACGACGAGGTCGCGCGAGTCGCCGCCGCGCGTCCTGAAGTTGACCTGCACGATGTCGCGGGTCGCGTTGCGTTTGAGTACAACGTGGTTGAAGACGTGGCTCTGGCGCGGTTTGCGAAACAGCTTCGCATCGTAGACGAAAGCGACGTCGATGCCGCGCTGGTCCCGGGTGTCGGAGTGCACGATCGCATACTCGCGACCCGGCACGTCCAGTTTCGCCAGCAACTTTTCGAGCACGCGCCGGCTCTCGACTTCGCAAACGCCGAGCAGGTCGGGACCGGCGCCATCGTTGAGGCGCTTGATTACGGTGGCGAGCCGGTCGAGCTTGGCGTCGAGGATCGCCGCGTTCCAGCCGACCAATTCGCGGTCGAGGGTATTTTGCAACCATTCCGGCCGCTCGGGCGCGGTGCGCACGTCGAACAGGTTTTCGAGGTTCCACCAGGCGAGGTAATAGTCCATGACGGCTTATCTCTGCGTTAACGGATTGCATCGAGGTCGGCTTTGAACTGCTCGAGTTCATCGAACAACGACTGCTTTTTCCTCGCAAGCTCGTTTTTCTTGTTTTCGAACAGCCTGGCGAGATTGTAGCCGAGCAGGATCTTGGTCTCGTCCCTCTCTTCGACTGTGTCCTGCGATACCACCGCGAAGGAAAAGTTCGAGTGCGACAGGCTCAGGCCCCAGCCTGTTTCTTCCGCCGTATCGGACTCGAGTAGCGCGAATATCGACAAGCCCCATTCAGGATCGTACTTGTCACCATAGGTACGCAGGCCGAAAAATTCGACGCCGATCTCTTCGTCATACTTGCCGGATTCATCTGCGTAGGACAAGACCGCGACTGGGTGCAGGATTCGAAATTGCTTGCGGGGTGGCGTAGAAACTGTCCCCTCGAAAATCCAACCGTTGATTATGGTCTCCCAGGGGAATTGATCGCTGGTTACCTTTTCGCTGAATTGCTGCCAGCGAATCTCGCTGTCACGGATTTGCTGCAGGCTGTGAGCGCGCGCCGTGCCTTTCCATTCGAGCAGAATCCGGTTGACCAGTTCCGTACGTCGCCAGATTTCGATTGCGTACTCGTATTCTTCCCCACAATTGAATTTCACGAAATTCGGGTCGCCGGGCCTGCCGATTTTGCATTCGGGTTGAAACAGATCGAAGCGGTTTCTCTCGATCGCACCGAATGCTTCGAAAGCTTCTATTTGGTCGAATTTTTCCGCGAGTTCGGCTATCGCGAGGACGTGACCCTTTAAGAACTCGCGCTCGTCTTCGGCTTTCTCGAGATCCTGGCGCGCGCTTGCCAGAATCCGATCGAGTTCGGATTTGTAGACCGAGTGGCCGAGTTCCTTGATGCGTTTCAAGCGTTCGACGTGGTCCGGGTCGGCGTGTAGCTCGTTGATTTGAACCCGCAACGGTGTGGCCGATAGACTCGTTGGTAGCAGCAGTGCGGGTGAAAGCAGTACCGCCAGAAATAATCCGCGAAATCTCGAGTTTCTGTCATTCACTGCATTTGCCCATAACTTGTCCAGCCCTTTATCCAGCTTCCGAGATCCTTGAACTCATTGATCGACCCTTTGAGTTCGTTGATTTTGGCCTCGAATTCGGTCACCTCGTCGGAAAGATCCCCACCGATTTGTCGGAACTCCGCAATCGCGTCGAGTTCCTCGGCGGGCGGTATGCGCTCGGGGGCAGTCAACGATCGGATTACCGGAACGTGCACCTTTGGATTTTCCAGGTAATGCAAGATGTCGTGCACATCCTTGCCGTGGACGTGCGAAACGGGGATGTCGTGGTAACCGTCATCAGCCGTCCAAAACGGGGCAAAGCGGCCGGCCCAGCAGATCGGGTCGAAGCGATTTGTGTAGTTATAGTATTTGTGACAGTAGCCACTCACGCCGTCGAGGAATCCCGGTCGCACGATGCCGCGATAAACCACGTCTCGGTCCGTCTCGAAATAATGACTGACATTGGCAATCATATGAATCGAACGAAAGCGTATTTCGTTGGCGTTGAATGCGTTGAAACTGCTGTCGGACCAGGCTCCTGATGCCAGCGCCGTGAGCGTGCGTTGCATGACCGAGGTTCCCATGCTGTGACCGACAATTGAATACTTCGGGTTGAACAGGCTGTCTTCGATTTTCTTGTCGATGCCCTCGGCGACGATGCGTGCCACCCGTGTCATGACGTTATTGCGAAGGTAGGCCGAAATTTTCCACAAAACGGCGTCGGCAACGTGAGTCCAGAGATAGTTATCCTTCTGATCCGCCATGCCGTTCATCCACTCGAGGCCTTCCCTGACGGATTGTTCATTGCCGGGCGGCGCACTCGTGATCAGGTTGTCGAAGTTGGTTTCCCAGTTCTGGATCTGGTCGTCGAAGATCTTGTCGTAGGTGATCTCGGCGAAGTCGACGTGTTCCTTCAGCGAACCGTTGTCGAAACCGCTGTAGCGGTCCGCGAGCCCGACCAGCTTTTTCTGGCAGGGCTTCGACCAGCCGGCCTTGTGCAGGCCGATGCCGTGGACGAGAAAGACGAGGTGTTTGTCGGACATGGTTCTCCTCCTGCTGCGATTACTTGTCGCCAGCCTCGCCGGGGGCGGGAGCGCTCGCGTTGCGGCCGATCGCGTGGGTTTTGAGCTTGGCGACGTAGCCACCGATGGCGTGGTCCGAGACCAGTTTCTCGAAGCGCCGCAGCCCCAGGCCGCTGTTGAAAATCATTCGAAGCCATAGCCCCAGCGCATCGTAGGATCCCAGGTTGTAGCGCAACCGCGCATGCTTGCCGGTGCCCGTCAAAAAGCTGCGATAGCCCGGATGCCGGTAACGGGTCATCATCTTGATGTAGGCGTCGAGCCGTTCGTCCCAGGTGCCGGACGCGAGCAGGCGTTCGGTCAGGGTAAAGGTCTTGAGGACCAGCCAGACGAGGCGCAACAACACTCCGGCGCCCGCGCCGAGCCAGGGGTTCGGCAGGTTCGGAACGATGTCGAGTTCGTTGGCGATCTCGTAAACCGGCGTCTTGAGGCCTTCCTGCACCTCGATCGCGCCGACCGGCG
>JBFFXR010000245.1:0-3206 GCA_041569645.1 Gammaproteobacteria bacterium | reverse complement strand
TGGATGATGGGATTCGAACCCACGACATCAAGAATCACAATCTTGCACTCTAACCAACTGAGCTACATCCACCATAAATATGGCACGCCCGGCAGGATTCGAACCTGCTACCCTCGGCTTAGAAGGCCGATGCTCTATCCAAATGAGCTACGGGCGCTCGAAGCACCCTTATCAGGGGTCTTTTTTCGCGATTGCGGCGTCGGCGCCGTGCTCGAATCCTCATGTATATCTGAATACATTCCGGTTCTGCGCGCGGCGGCCCGGCCGCCGTACCGCCTTGCACTCCCGAAAAAATCCTCCTTGATAAAGGCGCTTCGCATACCTGAATTCGGGTATGGCGAATTCCTTTTCCATGGAATTTTGCGGTTCGGATTTTACCGGTTTCGACGGGTTTGGGACAGGCCCGCCGAAAGTAATATGGTCGGGGTGGAGAGATTTGAACTCCCGACCCACTGCTCCCAAAGCAGTTGCGCTACCAGGCTGCGCTACACCCCGAGTCAATCGCTCGACAAGGCGCGGAATGATACGCTGATCACCATCGGCGGTCAATCGAATATCCGATATAATTCAATCATTTAGATTCCGCCTTCGGCTCAGGACCGGCGCCAGCGAGTGCCGTCGGCGCCGTCCTCGATCACCACGCCGGCAGCGCTCAATTCGTCGCGAATCCGGTCGGCGCGCGCGTAATCCTTCGCCTTGCGCGCGTCGAGCCGCTCGGCAATCAGCGTATCGATTGCGCCGTCGCTGAGGCCGCCGGCCGTGCCGGCCTGCGATTTAAGGAATTCCGCCGGTTCGGCCTGCAACAAGCCGATCACGCCGCCGAGATATCCGAGCAACGCGGCCAGGCCGGGCCAGTCGGCGTCGCCGCCGTCGCGCCGCCGGTTGATCTCGCGCGTCAGGTCGAACAACACCGCAATCGCCTCGGGGGTATTGAAATCATCCGCCAGTGCCTGGTCGAAGCGTCGCTGGAAGTCGCTGTCCTCCGGCACCTCGGCGGGCGGCGCGTCGAGCATCGCCGAGTACAGCCGCTGCAAGGCCGCACGCGCATTGTCGAGCTGCTCCTCGGAATAATTGAGCTGGCTGCGATAGTGGCTGCCGACGATGAAGTAGCGAATTTCCTCGGCGCGGTAATGCTCGAGCACTTCGCGCAGGACGAAAAAGTTGCCCAGCGACTTGGACATTTTTTCCTCGTTGACGCGGACGAAGCCATTGTGCATCCAGTAGTTGACGAACGGCCCGTCATGCGCGGCCTCGCTTTGCGCGATTTCGTTTTCGTGGTGCGGAAACTGCAGGTCCTGGCCGCCGCCGTGAATGTCGAAATGCTCGCCGAGCAAACTCGTCGACATCGCCGAGCATTCGATGTGCCAGCCCGGGCGCCCGTCGCCGAAGTCCGACGGCCAGCTCGGTTCGCCCGGCTTGGCCGTCTTCCACAGCACGAAATCGAGCGGATCGCGCTTGCTGGCGTCGACCTCGACGCGTTCGCCGGCGCGTAGTTCGTCGATTTTCTTGCCTGACAGCTTGCCGTAGGCTGCAAACTTGCCGACCGAGTAATAAACATCGCCGTTGTCCGCCTGGTAGGCGAAGCCGCGCTCGACGAGTCGCTGAATCATCGCCAGGATCGGGCCGATGGTCTCGGTCGCGCGCGGTTCGAGGTCCGGGCGCAGCACGCCGAGCGCGTCGGCATCCTCGTGCATCGCGGCGATGAAGCGTTCGGTCACCGACTCGACTCGTTCGCCGGTTTCGGCCGCGCGCGCGATGATCTTGTCGTCGATATCGGTGATGTTGCGGACATAGGTCACGTCGTATCCGAGATGCTTGAGAACGCGATAAATCACGTCGAACACGACGAACATGCGAGCGTGGCCGATATGGCAGTAGTCGTAGACGGTAATGCCGCAAACGTACATGCGCACCCGGCCCGGATCGATCGGTTCGAAGCTTTCCTTGCTGCGGGTCAGGCTGTTGTAGATCGTGAGCATGGGCAGGCGCGGCACGCGCGTGGCAAAATACCGGCAGAGTTTAAAAGAAGCCATCGGACAGCGAAAGCCCCTGGCGCGCTTCCCTCGATCGCGACAAATCAGTAAAATCCGCAGGCTTGTCGCAACGGGAATGCCAATGAGACAGACGCTAACGCCAATTGCCGTCCTGATCGCAGCCTTGCTATCCCTGATTCTCTACCCCCACGTCAAAGGTGAGTCCTCCATGAACGAATCCGCCAACGGCAATCCGACCGTCGTAATCGAAACCAGCATGGGCAGCATCACGATCGAACTGGACATGCAAAAAGCGCCGCAAAGCAGCGAAAACTTCCTCGCCTACGTCGACGACGGATACTACGTCGGCACCACTTTCCACCGCGTAATCCCGAACTTCATGATCCAGGGCGGCGGCCTGACCGCAGAAATGCGCGACAAGCCCGGCGGTCGCGCGCCGATCGCGAACGAGGCGCAAAACGGTCTCAAGAACGAGCGCGGCACGCTGGCGATGGCGCGCACCAGTGACCCGCATTCGGCGACGTCGCAGTTTTTCATCAATCACGTCGATAACGATTTTCTGAATTTCACCAGCGAATCCATGCAGGGCTGGGGCTACGCCGTGTTCGGACGCGTGGTCGAAGGAATGGACGTGGTCGACGCAATCGCACAGGTGTCGACCGGTAACCAGGGCGGGCATCAGAACGTACCCCTCGAGGCGATCGAAATTACCGGGGTCAGCCGGCAGTAACCGTACTCGGAGATGCGCGGCGAAACCCTGTTCTTCTCCGATTGCCACCTGGATGCAAGGCGACCCGAGGTGGTTGCCGCGCTGATCGAATTCCTCGACCGGCGCGCGGCCGGCGCCGAGCGGATCTACATCCTCGGCGACCTGTTCGAGGTCTGGCTCGGCGACGATACCCCGCTCGATGGACTCGAAGCGGTGATCGACGCGCTCGCGCGGCGCGCCGCCGACAGCCGGACTTTCTTTCTCGCCGGCAACCGCGATTTTCTCGTCGGCCGCGAATTCGCCGCGCGGGTCGGCTTCGATCTGCTCGACGAACCGCAATTACTGAACCTCGGTCACACAACGGTCGCGCTGATTCACGGCGATACCCTGTGCACCGACGATCACGACTACCAGGCGTTCCGGACGCAGGTACGGCGTCCGGCATGGCAAGCCGAATTCCTTGCCAAACCATTGACGGAGCGCCAGCAGATCGCGGCCGGATT
>JBFFXR010000244.1:0-3286 GCA_041569645.1 Gammaproteobacteria bacterium | reverse complement strand
CCGCACGCTCGGCCGCGCGGTGAAAGCCTACGCCGATCCGGCACTGTGGAAAAAACTGGCGCAAAACGGCATGCGCCAGGATTTTGGCTGGGAACGTGCGGCGCAGGCCTACATCGACCTGTACGCGCAAATCGGCGCGGAGTGAGGCGATCATGCAGATAAATCAGCTACCCGAATGGCAGGCGCTTATCGCGCATCAGCGTGAAATCGGCGATCGTCACCTGCGCGATTTCTTCGCCGAGGATCCCGGTCGTTTCGAGCGCTTCTCGATGCGCCACGAAGGCTTGCTGCTCGATTATTCGAAGAACCGCATCGACGCACGCACGCTCGAATTGTTGCGCGATCTGGCGCGCGCCTGCGAGCTCGAAAAATGGATCGCCCGCATGTTCGCCGGCGAACGGATCAACCTGACCGAGGGCCGCGCGGTGCTGCACACGGCGCTGCGCCATCGCGGCGATGCGCCGGTCGAGGTCGATGGCGCCGACGTCATGCCGGCGGTGCGCGCGGTGCTCGACAGGATGCGCACGTTCGTCGCCGCGGTGCACTCGGGCGAATGGCGCGGCCATGGCGGGCAGCCGATCAGCGACGTCGTCAACATCGGCATCGGCGGCTCGGACCTCGGCCCGGTCATGGTAAGCGAGGCGCTCAAGGCGTACCGCCATCGAGAAATTCGCGTGCACTTCGTCTCCAACGTCGATGGCGCGCACGTCGAGGAGACGCTCGCCGGCCTGAACCCGGCGACGACGTTGTTCATCGTCGCGAGCAAGACCTTCACGACGCAGGAAACCATGGCCAACGCGCGCAGCGCACGGCAGTGGCTGCTGGCGACGCTCGGCGACGAGAGCGCAGTCGCGAATCACTTCGTTGCGTTGTCGACCAATACCGCCGCGGTCGAGGCTTTCGGCATCGATCCCGCCAACATGTTCGAATTCTGGGACTGGGTCGGCGGGCGTTACTCGCTGTGGTCGGCGATCGGGCTGTCGATCGCGCTGGCCGTCGGCATGGATCAATTCGAGCGCCTGCTCGAAGGCGCCGCGGCGATGGACAAGCATTTCCGCGAGGCGCCGTTCGAATCAAACCTGCCGCTGACGCTCGCGCTGCTCGGCATCTGGTACCACAATTTTCTCGGCGCCGAAACGCAGGCGATCGTGCCCTACGCGCAAAACCTGCACCGATTGCCGGCCTACCTGCAGCAGGCCGACATGGAGAGCAACGGCAAGATCGCAACGCGCGACGGCGGGTTCGTGGCCTGGGATACCGGTCCGGTAATCTGGGGCGAGCCCGGCACCAACGGCCAGCACGCGTTTTTCCAGCTCCTGCACCAGGGCACGCGGCTGATCCCGGTCGACTTCATCGTCGCCGCACAAAGTCCTTACGACAACAAGCATCACGAACTGTTGCTCGCCAACTGCCTGGCGCAAAGCGCCGCGCTGATGCGCGGCAAGACCACCGACGAAGCGCGCGCCGAGATGCAGGCGCAGGGGCTCGCCGCCGACGAGATCGAGCGGCTCGCGCCGCACAAGACTTACCGCGGCAATCAGCCGAGCAACACGCTATTGTTCGAGCTGCTCGACGCTTACGCGCTTGGCAGCCTGATCGCGCTCTACGAACACAAGATTTTCTGCCAGGGGATTATCTGGCAAGTCTGCTCTTTCGATCAGTGGGGCGTCGAACTCGGCAAGCAACTCGCCGGCCGGATGTTGCCGCAGATTCAGGGCGCCGCCGCGGACGCGGGGCTCGACGCATCGAGCGCGGGCCTGCTCGCGCAATTGCGAGACTGGCGGAAGCAGGCCGGTTAGCGGGTTTCGCGAACGAACTCCTCGAAGATTTCACGAAACGCGGTGCCGAGTTCGGGGTGGCTCAGGCCGAAGCGGATGTTGGCGCGCAGGAAGCCGAGCTTGTCGCCGCAGTCGTAGGTCTTGCCCTGCAGGCTGTAGGCTTTCATCGGCGATTCGGCAAGCAGTTTCTGCATCGCGTCGGTGAGCTGGATTTCGCCGCCGGCGCCGGGCTCGGTCTCGCGCAGCAGGTCGAGCGTGCGCGCCGGCAGGATGTAGCGGCCGATGATCGACAGGTTCGACGGCGCCTCGGTGACCTTCGGTTTTTCGACCATGCCGACGATATCCATTGTCTTGCCCGGTGCGGCTTTCTCGCCGTTGCAATCGACGATGCCATACTGGTCGACGCGCTCGCGCGGCACCGGCTCGACCATAAACAGCGCGGCGCCAGTCGCCTCGAATTCGCGCACCAGCGCCTTGAGGTCCTTGCCGTGATCGCCGCTCGGGTGGTACAGCAGCACGTCCGGCAGGCTGACGGCGAAGGCTTCGTCGCCGATTAGCGGCGCCGCGCACAATACCGCGTGGCCGAGGCCGAGCGGGTGGTGCTGGCGCACGCTCGCAATCGTCACCTCGGGCGGCACGATGTCGCGAATCGATTCGATCAATTGCCGCTTGCCCTTGCGCTCGAGCGTGACCTCGAGCTCGAAATGCGCGTCGAAGTGATCCTCGATCGCCGACTTGCCGTCACTGGTGACCAGGATGATCTGCTTGAAGCCGGCGTCGACCGCTTCCTCGATGACGTACTGGATCACCGGGCGGTCGACGACGGTCAGCATTTCCTTCGGGATGACTTTCGAGGCCGGCAGCACCCGCGTGCCGAGGCCGGCGACCGGAATGACGATCTTGGTCAGTTCTGTCATGGGTTTTTCGGGATGATCGGTAACGAAAGGCATAATTCTAACGGAATCCGATGAAGGAAACGTGTTCGATATCGCAACGCGAGGCAATCGCTGAGCGGCCGGAGATATTCGCCACGTTGGCCGGCGGCGAACACATGCCGATATAATCGGCGCCATGGCCGAACCGAAACACCTGTTGATCGTTGCGCACAACCCGTCGCCGAATACGCAGAAACTGTGCGACGCGACGCTGCGCGGCGCGCGTCATCCCGATATCGACGGCGTCGAGGCGAAACACATTCCGCCGCTCCAGGCCGGGCCCGACGATGTGCTGTGGGCCGACGCGATCATCCTCGGCACGACCGAGAACGTCGGCTACATGAGCGGCGCGCTGAAGGATTTCTTCGACCGGATTTACTATCCGTGTCTCGAGCATACCGAGGCGCTACCGTTCGCCGCGTGGATTCGCGCCGGGCTCGACGGCACCGGCACGAAAATCGCGATCGACAAGATCACGACCGGGCTCAAGTGGAAGACGGTGCAAGAGACGATCATCCTGCACGGCGAATACCGCGAGGAGTTCGAAGACCAATGCGAGGAACTCGGCACGCT
>JBFFXR010000243.1:0-3415 GCA_041569645.1 Gammaproteobacteria bacterium | reverse complement strand
GGCGTCGCGCACGTAGCTGGTATTCAAATGCACCAGGTGCGCCTTGCCGAGCGGCAGGTGCCGGCCGATCACGTACCACTGCACGGCCACGTCCGGTTTGTGCACCGCCTTGGTACTGGCGGTCGCCTTGACCTCGTAGAGATCCCAGACCTCGCCGTTGCGGACCAGGATGTCGGCGCGGACGAATACGCCGCCGGTGGAAAACGAACCCTCGTAGACGACGTCGCCCTGGCAGATCGATTGCGCGGTGTCGTCGATCATCCCCGGGTAGTCGCCCGCGCGATAAGCGACCTCGACACCCCCGGGAAACAGCTGCTGCGCCAGTTCCCCGACCCGGTGACCCGTGTCGAACAAATGCTGCCGGCGCGCGTCGGGCTCGGCCATCAGCTCCCGGCGGTGCTTGAACAGCCACAGCGCCTTCGGGCATTGCAGCCCGCGCATGTACTGTGACTTGGAAAGTTGCATGCTCGATTCACTCCGGAAGGAATTCAGTACGCTTATCTCGGAATTTCAAACTTTTCGAGCAGGGTATGAGTTGACCTCAGTATAAAGTCGAAGCTGGTGCGAGCCTACCTGTAACTAAACGGATTCAAAAAGGGAATCATCGGACAGCCCCTGTTTTTATTATTTCATTCAACAAGCCACAGGGTCAGGCCTTACATCTGACACCCGGCAAGTGCACCAATGTCAATTGCAAGGCCTGACCCTGTTCTCTGGCACATCACTTTTAATACAACCGTCGACCATATCGTTCCCCCCGGGTGAACGTGGCGAGCGCAGTCCCGGTCAACGATAACGCTTGGGAAAAAAAGAGATGGCGGCAGGCTCGCTGAAATAAAGGCGCAAAAAAAATCCGGCGGACGAAAATCGTATCATTCAAGCGCCGTGATCAGCGCGGAAACTTCTCCACCTCGAAATCTCGACCCCGCAACATATCATCCAGCGAGCCGAAGGCGTTCATATAATGCCCGGTGAAACCGGTCGCCTCGACACGGCGGAACATATCCGTCCAGTCGATAATCCCGGTACCCGGCTGCATGTGGACCTCATATTCGCCGTTATTGTCGGCCATGCGAACCTCACCGAGCTTGTCGACGGGCCCTTTTTCCAGGAAACCGTTGATGCCCTCGGGGACCAGAGTCGCGTGGTTGATGGTGAACGACCAACCAAGCGAAGGTGAGTCAAGCCGATCGAAATAATACATCGTCTCTTCGAGGTTGTGCGCGAGATAGTGGACTTCGGCGAGGTCCGGCTCCCAGTTGAGATTTTCGAGAAGAATCCGCGCGCCCTTCTTTTCCGCGTATCCGAGGATTCGCTTCAGCCGTTCCAGTCCGGTTTCCATTCGCTTGCTCACATCGTCGGAAAAATGATATCCGGCATGGACGACGATCCACTTCGCGTCGAGCAGCGCATAGGCGTCGATGTAGGCCTTCAGGTACTCATCGACAGCCTCGTACAAGAACGGCGAAAACTCGGACACGTTCACCGAAGACAAGGTGTGCAGACCCAGGTTGATCCCGTTTTCCGCGCATTTATCCCGGATCGGCGCACAACGCCTGGCGTCGAACGATTCGAGTGCATTGGGCTCGACGTCGATCTGGCAGTCGATGAATTTGACATCGTTATCGATGGCCCATTGGACGGCATCCTCGACTGAAAGCTTGCGCCCGCAGTCAACGCCAATTCGGTCACGAATATTCACGGTAATCTCCCTCCCATCCGGAGCTGCGATTAAAAATTAGCGACTATCAATTCCGCATCAGGTCGGGAAGCCAGGTCGCAATCCCTGGAACGGCGATAGCAATCAGCATGAACAAGATGAGCCCCCAAAAGAAAGGCATGTTCGCCCGCAGCACCTGGATCTGATCCACGTTCGCAATCTTGCCGGCGATAATCAGGGCGATTGCCAGCGGCGGAGTGACCTGTCCGATCACAACGGCAACGACCATCAATACGCCGAAGTGAATCAGATCGACATTGTACGCTATCAGGGTCGGAAGGATGATCGGTAGCAGCACCGGAATCAGCGGATCGAGAATCATGCCGGCAATGATCGCGAGTGCCATCAAGGCCAGGAGCCTGAGATAAAAGCTATCGACAACAACCACCGTGTCAATCAGATGAACCAGAAAATCCGGTACATGGGCATTGGTGAATCCGGCGCCGAGCGCAAATGAAAGACCGACGATAATGAGCAGCTCGCCGGATAGTTGAACGGCATTCACCAAAACCCGGTAGAGCTCTTTGAACGACAGCGCGCGATGCACGACCATTGCCAAAAAAAGTGCATACATAACGGCGAAGGCGCCCGCTTCGGATGGCGTGAAAATGCCGACGACAAGGCCACCGACGATGATTAACGGTAAACCGAACGAAAGCACGGCACGTTTGCCGGCCCGCCAGACCTCCTCCAGATGGAATGCGGAATAGGGTAACCAGCCACGCTTTCGTGCCAGATACGCGACGATCAACATTTGACTGAGGCCAAGCAACAGGCCGGGGATTACGCCGGCCAGAAACAACGCTCCCAGCGATACGCCGGTGACGGCCGAATATAGAATCATTGGCGAGCTTGGCGGGATCATCGGGCCGATACCAGCGGAGGATGCCGTCAGCGCGGCGGCAAAATCGGGGGGATACTTGTTTTCCCGCATGGCCGGAATGACGATCGAGCCGGTGCCGGCGAGGTCGGCGGTTGACGAGCCGATCATCCCGCCGAAAAACATGCTGGTCATCACGTTCACGTGCGCCAGCCCCCCCCTTAGCGAACCGACGATGGCGCGCGCGAATTCGAACAGCCGCCCCGAAATGCCGCCCGCATTCATCAATCCACCGGCAAGCACGAACAGCGGCAGGGCAATCAGGACAAAGCGACCAAGGCCCGACATCATGGTCTGCGGCAAGGTTATCGCCCAGGCACCCGAAAAGTAGAAATTGAAGAAAACCGCGGCCGTGATCGAGATCAGCATCGGAATGCGCAGCATCAGAAGTGCGCACAACAGAACAATCGCCAGACCGGCCCCCAGGAGCGGCGTCATGTTCCGACCCCTCCGTTACCTGGCGAATCGCCTCGGCGGCGCCACTCTTTGAAAAATTCCGCCATGTAGGCCATCGCTGCTCCGGCCGCCCCCCAGACCAGCGCCGACGTGGACCACCCGACCGGTATCTCGACATAAAGCGCGACGTCACCACCGAACAAACTGACGAAATCTAATGACACCCAGGCCATGGCCAACAGCACACCGATATTCACGGCATAGCCGCACTTCGCCACGAACCCCTGATACCGCGGGGGGATTTTCTCGAAAAAGAAGTCGATGCGGATCATCGTTCCGCGCCGGACCGACAGAAAGACGCCGGTCATGGCGAGCCAGGGCATTGCCATTTGCACGAATTCCTCGGCCCACGAGAAACT
>JBFFXR010000242.1:0-3495 GCA_041569645.1 Gammaproteobacteria bacterium | reverse complement strand
GGTGATGCACGCTCGGCAGCTGCGACACGATCTTGATCAGGTTCTCGAAGTCCTCGATCGTGCCGTAGCGCCGCCCGCCCTCGACGTCGCGCACGAACGGCGGGCCGTAGACCGCGGCGAACACCTGGTTGGTGCCGCCGATCGTGACGCTGCGCTCGGGGTTGCGCGCATGCTGGACGAATTCGCTCGGCGCGGTTCGGCACAGCTCGCGCGCGGCGCCGCGGTCGAGACGTACGCGCGTGCCCTTGACGTCGGCGCCGGCGGCTTTCCAGATCTCGAGCGCCTTCGGGTCGTCGCGGAATTCGAGGCCGACCTCGCTGATGATCCAGTCGGCCTGGTCCTCGAGCTTGACCAGACCTTCTTCGCCGAGGAATTCGTAGAACGGGATCTTGCGCTGGACGAAGGCGGGAGCTTTGGCCTGAACGCGCTCGCGGCCACGACCGCCGTCGCGCCGCCGCCCGGCGCCGCGCGCGCTTTTGCGTTTTGCCCTGTCGGTCATGCCGCCCTCCCCAAAGTGGGACCAGCAGTATAGCAGCGAGGCCAACGCCCAAACCATCGCAAGCGGCATCGAGCTTCGGAAAAACAACCCGCCCGCGGCGATCGAATTGCGGTGATCGCCAACTTAATTTTGCAGTGCAGCAATAAGATAACTGTCACCATATCTTGGGCCCGTTTCTTCGGCTTCGAGCCGCGCGTCCTTGCGCGGCCCAAGAACACCTCGCACCGATGGCTACGGCCCGAACGGCGGACAGAAAGGAAACACCGTTCCGGTTGCCGCGACGATGGGATCGACGAACGACAACGAGCTGTTGCACAGGAATACCCTGTTGCCGTTCAGCGAACCCGATCCGTCGTACGCGAATTTCAGCAGGTTAAGCGGATCGCGCAACAGGATGTTGCCGAAGGCTTGTGGGCCCGCCAGGTTGGCGATGCTGCCCTGACTCAGTTCGAGGCCATCGAAACTACCACCCCCGATATCGACCACGGCGCTGGAAGAAGCCGACACGAAACCGAGGGTCGCGTCCTCGGTATCCAGCACCGCGTTGGAGCCGACCTCGATGAAGCCCTGGTGTTGCGCGCCGTGCCTCAGCGAGGCAACGCTGCCCATGCGCAACGAGATTTCGCCGTTGTGAATTCCGCCGCGCGAGACGAGCTTGCCCGCTTCGAACAGGTTGATCTCTCCAGTTTGATTGGTGCCGTTGAAGATCACGGCGCCACCCTCGGCCTGGACGTCGCTGTTGGCCTGGCCCGCGAACATCGTCACCGACGAAAACGTACCGGCATAAATGAAGCCGTTGACGTCGACGACGCCTCTACCGCGAACCCGCACCTGGCTGTGATCGATGGCGAAAATCGCGGCCGGCTCGAAATCGTTATCCTCGTCCGCCGGCGGGATGTTCACACGTAGTCCTCGACGCAGATCGACCAGGCCGTCACGGTAGGATTCCACCGCGTTCAGGTACTGGAAGTTAGCGATGGTCGTGCTGACGTTGACCTGGCCGCGCGTGGTGATCAGCGACTGGTCGCCGGCGCTGATGCCGACGTTGTAAAACTCCGTCACGTTCACCTCGCCCTCGAGACGCACGATCGCGTTGCGGTAGGGATTGATGCCGTAGGATCCGCCGACGACATCGCTGCCGATTACCCTGACGAAAGCATTACGCGCGTATACGCCCGCTGCCTGGGCGGCCGCTCCCGCCGGGTTGGCCCAGGCCGACGCGTCGATCCGCAGGTTTACGACGCGCAGGTCGTGGGCGCCATCGCCGAACACGGCGCCGTTGCCCGGATTGGTCGCGCTCGCGGGTAAAACGATAGCGGCAGTCGGGTCGACACCGACGAAATAGATCCAGTCCCGGGTCACGTACAGCGGTCCATTGCAGGCGCCGCTGATGTTATACGTGGTGTTCTCGGCGAACTGGCCGCCGATCGGCGGATTCAGCAGTGCGTCCGGATCGGAGATGCAATCGACGTCGACCACCGTGCGCTCGGCGCCCGAGCCCGCGCCGGCCTCCAGTTCGGAAACCCGGGCATCGAGATCCGAAATGTCGGCTGCGTTGCCATTGATCGCCGAGAAGTTGTCGGCGATGTGGCCGGCGTTGGTTTGAATATCCGCGGCGTTGTGGTCGACTCGATCACTCAGACTCTTGATGACAAACGGCAAGCCGGGGTGCAAGGGCTCCCCGTCATTTGCCAGGGCACTCGTAATACTCGCCGAGCCGGCAAATACCGTGGCCAAAACAAATACAGCTAAAACTTTATTCATTTCGAAGTTCCTCCCTATCGATTAAACAATCGTCATTGGGGAACCATTACCTCGAATATCGCGAATCGCTCATGACGAATTCGAAGGATGGAAATTGAAATCGGCAAATTCCAATTTTCCCGCTCCTAAAATACCACTACATTTTTTATGGTATTTGACCGAAATCATCGAGACGAATCATTTCGCGCTACAAATACCGGCACCCTGTTATCAGCCGCTCACGATCGATGCGATTAGTCAAAGTCGGCGCGGCTCGATAATCGCAATTGAAACAACGAGTTATCGGCAAAACTCATCATTTCACGGGCCTGTTCACCCGGCAAAATCATCATTATTAACGATACCATCCGCGCATCGTGGTGGTTAGGCTGAGGTCAGTTTCCAGTCCGGAGAACGACAATGGATGCAAAAACGACCAAACAACTCGACGATATCTTATCCACCGAACAGCTCGAAACCTTTCAATCCAGGGTTGCCAAATACGACGAAAACAACGAGTTCTTTCACGAAGATTTCGAAGTCTTGAAAGAATCGGGCTACCTGATCCAGGCCGTCCCGGAAGAACTCGGTGGCCTCGGCCTGTCACTGGCCGAAGTGTGCCAGCAGCAGCGGCGACTCGCATACTACGCTCCGTCCGATGCGCTCGCGATCAACATGCACATCTACTGGACCGGGGTCGCTGCCGATGTGTGGCGCAGTGGCGATAAATCGCTCGAATGGATGCTGCGCGAGGCTTGCGCCGGCGAGGTGTTTGCCGCGGGTCACGCCGAAAAGGGTAATGACGTGCCGTTACTGCATTCGACCTGTAAGGCTGAACGCGTCGACGGCGGTTATTGTTTCACCGGGCGGAAAAACTTCGGCTCGCTGTCGCCGGTGTGGACCCGCCTGGGATTGCACGGCATCGACGACTCTGACCCCGATAATCCGAAAATCGTGCACGCCTTCCTGCCGCGCGACGCGGACGGTTTCGAGGTCATCGAGAACTGGGACGTCATGGGCATGCGCGCCACCCAGAGCCATGACACCTTGCTCGATGCCGCTTTCGTACCCGACAAATACATCGCCCGGGTCGTCGACGAGGGCATGAAGGGCGCCGATTTGTTCATCCTCGCTATTTTCGTCTGGGCCCTGCTCGGATTCGGCAATGTCTATTGCGGACTGGCGCAGTATGCCTTCGACAAGGCATTGAAATCGTTTCCGGACAAGAAATCGGTGGCGTTAACGCGCTCCAT
>JBFFXR010000241.1:0-3509 GCA_041569645.1 Gammaproteobacteria bacterium | reverse complement strand
TGTTCGAGGATGAACGCGCGCGTCGCGTCGCGCAGCCGCAGCGCTTCGCTCCAGGCATCGGCCGCGCCAGGGTCCGGCGCAATCGGTTTGCCTACGGTTACCGCGATCTTGCCGCGGCGCGGTAACCACGATTCCGCGCGCAAGCAGGAACGGGTGCCGCGAATTGCGATCGGCACGATCGGCAGTCCGGCCTCGACCGCGGTGGTGAATGCACCGAGGTGAAACGGCAGCAGGCCGGGCATGCGCGTGAAGGTGCCCTCGGCGAAGACCATCAGCGAGCGCCCGGCGCGCGCCGCCTCCACCGTGCGCGCGGCATCGGCCAGACCGCGCGCGATATCGAAGCGTTCGATGAGTTCGGCCTCGATACGCAGCAGAAACAGTCGCATCAGCGGATTGCGGCCGAGCTCGGCCTTGGCGAGAAAGCTGAAGCGTCGCGGCAGCGCCGCGACCAGGACATAGGCGTCGAGGTAGCTTGCGTGATTGGAGACATAGATGCAGGGTTCGTCCTGGGGCGGCAGGTTGTCGAGGCCATGCACCGATAGCGGCACGGCCGAGGCCCGCGACAAGGTGCGCGCCGCGCCGCGCAGCGCCGCCCAGAAGGCTCGGCGGGACGGAATCGACAGCGTCAGGACGAACGTCACCGCCGACAACAGGTACAGCAACAGCCAGGCGTAACCCGCGTAGAGTATCTCGCCGCCACCCCGCCGCAGGCGACGCAGACCCGGACCCAGGCCTGCGAAACCGAGCCGCATTAACTGCCACCAGACCGCGCGATGCCGTTGACCCAGATGCCCTTGCTCGTAGAGTTCGCGGCAGGCGGCGCGGCGAATCTTGCCGCTCGACGTCTTCAGCACGGTGTCCGGCGGTGCTAGCACGACGTCGTCCGGCGGGCCGTCGGTCAGCTCGGTGGCAACGGCGTTGATCTCGGTAACCAACGTATCGCGCACTTCAGGATCCTGTTCGCGCGTTTCCGCGAGCACGACCAGCCGCTCGGTGGCGCTGCGCGCATCCTCGCTGGCGAAGACCGCGACCCGGCCCTTGCGAATACCGGGCAGATCGCCGACCGCGCCCTCGAGTTCGTCGGGATAAAGATTGCGCCCGGCACGGATGATCAGGTCCTTGATACGTCCGGTGATATAGATTTCACCCTCGGCGATATAGGCGAGATCGCCCGAGTCGAGCCAGTCGCCGTGACGCAGGCGCCGGGTTCCTTCAGGATTGTTGAGGTAACCTTCGGTTGCCGAGGGCCCGCGAAACTGAAGCGTCCCGCGATGGCGCTCGGGCAGTTCGCGGTCGTTGGCGTCGACGATGCGCACCTCGTGGCCCGGTAGCGGATAGCCGCAGGAAACGAAGCGCAGCACCCGTTCCGATGGATCCGTGACCGGCACCGCTTCGCCATCGAGCAAAAAGCGCTCGCGCTCGATGTGGTCGATTTTCGGACCGCGCGACGGCGGCGGGAAGCACAGACCGACGGAGCTTTCGGCGAGACCGTAAACCGGGAACATGGCCTCGGTTTGAAACCCGAATCGACCGAAGCGTTCGCAAAAGCGAAGCACCGAATCGGGGCTCACCGCCTCGGCACCGTTGAAGGCGACGCGCCAGCGAGAGAGGTCCAGCCCCTCGAGATCGGCGTCGTCGATTTTGTTCAGGCACAGTTCGTAGGCGAAATTGGGCGCCGCGGACAGCGTCGCGCGGTGGTGGTGCAGGGCCCATAGCCAGCGCTGCGGTCGGGTCAGAAACGCAACCGGCGACATGATCACGAGCAACACGGCGAAGTACAGGCTACCGAGCCAGGCGCCGATCAGACCCATGTCGTGATACAGCGGCAACCAGCTGACGAATACATCGTCGGGGCTTGCGTCGACTCCGTGCCCGTCAGCGCGGATATTGGCCAGCAGGTTCGCATGCGTGAGCATGACGCCCTTCGGATTGCCGGTGCTGCCGGAGGTGTACTGCAGGAAGGCGAGGTCGTTGGCCGCGCGCGGAATCCGCTGAAAAGAGCCGTCCGATTCATTCAATTCCGCAACGGTCACGACCGCATCCAGGGTCTCGACCAGCGGTTTGATCAGTTGCGCCAAGCGCCGCGCCTCGGACACCGTGATCAGGATTTTCGCGTGACAGTTTTTCAGAATACCGCTTTGCCGCCGCAGGTGGTCTTCGAGCTGCGACGGCCGCAGCGGTGGATAGATCGGCACCGGCACGCCGCCGGCGAGCAGCACGCCGAAAAAGCTGTGAAAGTAATCGGCCGAGGTCGGCAACATCAGTGCTACCGCGTCGCCGATCTCGAGACCCTGTTGCTGCAGGCCACGCGCCACGGCGATTGCACCCTCCCTGAGTTCGCCGTAGGTGATAATGTCGCCGCGGCCGTCATCCTGGTAGAACTGCACGTGGGGTCGATCGGGGTGCTGGTCGGCGTGCCAGTCCAGCATTTCGATCAGCGTCTGCGCGTTATCCGGCGCGGCTTCGACCCGACCAAGACGGAGTTCGCTGGTACGGTCCGCCGTGAAAACCCGTTTCTGCTCGCTGCTACGCTCGATCGCCTCGAGCAGGTCGCGCGGCGTTTCGGCCTCGGCGAAGGTACGTTCCGGCAACGCCACGTCGAATTCCTTTTCGATGCGGGTAATCATTTCGACTCGACCGAGGCTGTCGAGCCCGGCGTCGCGCTGAAGCGACGCGTCGAGACTGATGTCGAGCGTGTCGGCGCGGCGCGGATGCAGCTCGACGGCGAGCGTGCGAATCAGGCCGAGCAGCCTGGTCTCGACGGCATCGCCTTCTTGTTTTCGCTGGTGCAGCTGCATGCGGATTGAATTCGCAGGTGCGGAGAATTTCGACGTATCTTACGCAAAAAATTCGCGGCGCGGGCGAAAAACGCCGCAAGTAACATTTGGCTTGCCTAATGGAACCAGTCGCCGGCGCCATCGGCCATCGGGGTCGGACCACGCCAAGCAACTGATTTGCACATAATCGGCCATCGGGATCGGATCACGCCAAGCAACTGATTTGCATATAAATTTTTCGAAAATTGGTCTTTTTTGGGTACTTAAACAGGTGTTTTCAGTAATAAAAACGGCCGTCTAACAATATTTCGCTAGAGATTCGGAGTATTCCGCCTAGCGAGCAGTTTTTACCGGTAAAGTCGGCCATATTAACGACTAAATCGGGGCCCGAAATGATTCAAATTACAATCAAATCAGCGAGTTATCGAGCTCCGACCCCGTTTTACGTTGTCAGGCTTCATCGATCAGCGCGCGCAGCAGGTCGACGCGGCTGATCTGGCCAACGAGCCGTCCGTCGCGCATGACCGGGAATCGTCGGTAGCGACTGGCGAGGAAGGTTTTCGCCGCGCTGACGAGGTCGGTTTCCGCATCCAGGGTCTCGACCGCTGCGCTCATGTATTCGGCGACCGTACCGCCCCAGTCCCCGTGGTAGCTCGTGCTGAACACGATCTTGAGGCAATCCTTGCGCGACAGCACGCCGACGAGATTGCCGTCGGCATCGACCACCGGCGC
>JBFFXR010000240.1:0-3604 GCA_041569645.1 Gammaproteobacteria bacterium | reverse complement strand
TGCTGAGTTTTAGCGCCGCGGCCGACGAACTGAACGTCACACCGGGCGCGATCAGCCAGCAGATTCGCCAGCTCGAGGAGTTTCTCGAGGTCAAGTTGTTCAAGCGCATGAACCGGCAAATCGTGCTGACCGACAGCGGCCAATTGTTCCTGCCGGCGATTACCGGCGGCTTCGAGCAGTTCGAGCACGGTGTCGAACTGCTGCGCCGCCAGCACAGCGAGGGGCCGTTGACGATCACCTCGGCGCCGTCGTTCGTGTCGAAGTGGCTGATTCCGCGCCTCGAGCGATTCAAGGCTATTTGCCCACAGGTCGACGTGCGGATCGACACCTCGGATCGGCTGGTCGATTTTTTCCACGAAGATATCGACGTCGGCATTCGCTTCGGTGACGGCGTCTATCCCGATCTCGAAACGGTTTACCTGTTTTCGTTCGACCTGATTCCGGTCTGCAGCCCGAAGTTGCTCGGCCAGGGCGAAGGCCTGCGAAGGGTTTCCGACCTGAAAAACCATACGCTGCTACACACCAGCTTTAGCGAAATCGACCCTGGATTTCCCGACTGGGCGATGTGGCTCAAGGCCGTCGGCGCCGCCGATGTCGACGCGACCCGCGGCATTTATTTCGACCAGACCGATCTGCTGTTCCAGGCAGCAGTCGACGGCCAGGGCGTCGCGCTGCTCGCCAACGTCATGGCCGAGTCCGAGATCGAGGCCGGCCGGCTGGTGCAGCCGTTCGCCCAGCGCTTGCCGGTCCAGATGCATTACAACCTCGTGACCACGCCGCAGAAAGCGCGGGTGCCGAAGGTCGCGGCGTTTCGCGAATGGATTCTGCGCGAATCGGCTTACCTGCGCGGGGAAGACCCGGAGCAGGGGCCGCTGGCAATCGAAACCTGCGCGCCGACGAGCACGCGGGAGCCTGGCTGACGCGAGTCAGACCAGCTGCGCGCCGCGCAGCTCGTCGCCGGCGATGTCGCGCGGCCGGTGATCGCCGGCGAAGAAGGTATAAATCACCGGCAACACGAACAGCGTAAACAGCGTGCCGATCGCGAATCCCGCGACTATCGTTATGCCGATCGCCTGGCGGCTGGCGGCGCCGGCGCCGCTCGCGATGACCAGCGGCATGATGCCGATAATCGTCGAGAACGACGTCATCAGGATCGGTCGCAGGCGGATCGACGCGGCCTTGATCACGGCCTCGACCGGCGAGAGACTTTCCTTCTTCTGGATTTCGTTGGCGAACTCGACGATCAGAATGCCGTGCTTGCTGACCAGGCCGATCAGCGTGATCAGGCCGACCTGACTGTAGATGTTCATCGACGTGCTGCCGAGGAACATCGGGACCAGCGCGCCGAACATCGCCAGCGGCACCGTCGTCAGGATGATGAACGGGTCGCGCAGGCTTTCGTATTGCGCGGCGAGCACGAGAAATACGACGACGATCGCGAAACCGAAGGTCACCGCGAGCACCGAGCCCTCCTGCACCAGCTGGCGCGACTGGCCCTGGTAATCGTAGGTGTAGCCGGCCGGCGCGACCTCGTCGGCGATATCGCGCAACAGTTGCAGCGCCTCGCCGAGCGCTACGCCCGGCACCGCTTCGATCTTGGCCGCGTTTTGCTGCTGAAACTGCACCAGCTCGCGCGGTACCGAGGTGTACTGGATGTCGACCAGCGACGCCAGGCTGACCGGCTTGCCGGTCTCGGTGTAGACGTAGTACTGGCTGATGATCTCGGCATTCTCCCGCTGATCGCGGCGCGCCTGCGGGATGACCTTGTAGCTGCGCCCGGCGAGGTTGAAACGGCTGACGTAGCCCTCGGCCAGGATCGCGCCGAGCGTCTGGCCGATTTCGCGCATCGAGATGCCCATCGACTCGGCGCGTTCGCGATCGATCGTCACGCGGATCTCGGGCTTGGAAAAATTGAAGTCACTCTTGATGAACCAGAACTTGCCGCTCTCGCGCGCGCGCTCGAGGACCTGTTGCACGGTGCCGTAGAGCTGGTCGTAGCCCTGTTGCGTCTTGAGCAGGAATTCGACCGGCGTATTGCCGCTCGCGCCCGGCAGTGACGGCGGGTTGAAGGCGAAGCTTTGCAGGCCGGGCTGCTGGTCGAGCGCTTGCTGTATCTGCGGAATCATCTGCATCGAAGAAAGCTTGCGGTCTTCCCAGGGCTTCAGCAGCATGCCGGAAAAAGACACGGTTGGCCCGCCGAAGCCGTTGGCCATGAAAGACGAGTGATACTCGTCCTCGTAGCGACGGAAGATGTCGATGTAGGGCGCAGTGTACTTGTTCAGGTAATCGATGCTGCTGTGATCCGGCGCCTGCGAAAACACGAAGATGACCCCCTGGTCTTCCTCGGGCGCGAGTTCGTGGTTGATCATCTGGAACATCAGCGCGAGCATGACGACGACGCCGGCGACGAACACCACGGTGACCGAGCGCGTCTGCAGCGACGAGGCCAGCGCGCGTTCGTAGGCCGAGCGCAAGCGGTCGAAGCGGCGGTTGATGAAACGCGCATAGGCGTTGTTGCCGACCGTCGGTTTCAGCACTCGCGAGCACATCATCGGCGACAGCGTCAGCGCGATGATCGTCGAGATGATGATCGTACCGACCAGCGTAAACGCGAACTCCTTGAACAGCACGCCGGTAAGCCCGCCGAGCAGGCCGATCGGCGCGTAGACGACGCACAGCACGATTGTCGTCGCGATCACCGGCTTGGCGATTTCGCGGGCGCCGGCGAGCGCCGCCTGCAGCGGTTTCTGGCCCTCGCCGATATGCCGGTAAATGTTTTCGACGACCAGAATCGCGTCGTCGACCAGCAAGCCGATCGCCATGACCATCGCCAGCAGCGTCAGCAGATTGATCGAGTAACCCATCAACTGCATGTAGAACAGCACGCCGACGATCGACAGCGGAATCGTCACCAGCGGGATCAGCGTCGAGCGGAACGAGCCCAGCGACAGGAAAATGACCACGATGACGATGATCGACGCCTGCAGCAGCGTGACGATGACTTCCTTGATCGACGCGCGGATGAACTCGGTCGAATCGTAGGCAATCGCGGTCTTGAGCCCCGGCGGAAACGACTTTTCGAGCTTCGCCAACTCGGCGTTGACGAGCTGGATCGTCGTCAGCGGATTGCCGTCGGTGGTGCCGTTGATACCGATGTAAATCGACGGCACGTTGTCGAACATGACCAGCGAATCATAGTTTTCGGCGCCGAGCTCGATTTCGGCGACGTCGCCGAGCCGCACCTTGTTCATGCCGTCGTCGCGAATCACGAAGCGGCGGAATACGCCGGGATCGGCCGAATCGGTAACCGCGTTGACGTCGGTCTGCACCAGCCGGCCGCGCGTCTGGCCGGCGGCCGACTGGTAATTTTCGGCGCCGATCGCGGCCATGATATCGGCCGCCGACACGTTTTGAGCCGCCATCCGCACCGGGTCCATCCAGATCCGCATCGAGTAAGTCTTGCCGCCGAGAATCTCGGCCTCGGCAACGCCCTTGACCGTCGACAGCGCCGGCTGCACGGTGCGCAGCAGGTAATCGGTGATCTCGACGTCGGACAGCGACTCGCTGTAAAAGCTGTAGTAGGCGAGCGCGAAGCCCTCGGCCG
>JBFFXR010000239.1:0-3629 GCA_041569645.1 Gammaproteobacteria bacterium | reverse complement strand
GTCTGACGGGGGATCGCGCGATGGGCCTGTCGTGGATGGCGTGGACCTGGCCGACGGCGGCGTTCTTCGTCGTCGTCGTACTGTCGATCGTCGCGATGGGTATCTGGGAGCGCTTCGATCCCGGCGGCAACCCGCGCCACGGCATCTTTGGCATCGACACGACGCGCGGCGACCGGCTGTTCATCTCGTGGCTCGGCACCGGCTTCATCGGCCTCGGCTGGCTCGGATTCTACGGCACGCCGCTATGGGGCGCGCTGGTGCTCGCGATCCTGTGGTGGATCTTCGTCTTCCGCAAGGTCTGACGGCGGCAAGGCCGCGGGAATGAGGCACAGCCGATAACACTGCGATGGACTTGCGCAGCCGCAATCTCGAACAGCTCGAGAAGGAAACCTTCGACGTCGCCATCGTCGGCGGCGGCATCAACGGCGCGGTGTCGGCCGCGGCGCTGGCCGCGCGCGGCGCGAGGGTCGCGCTGATCGACGCGCGCGATTTCGCCGGCTTCACCAGCCAGCATTCGTCGAATCTCGTCTGGGGCGGCATCAAGTACATGGAGGGCTACGAGTTCGGCCTCGTCGCCGGCCTGTGCCGCTCGCGCAACCAGCTGCTCGACAGCTTCCCGTCGACGGTCAAGGAAATCCGGTTTTTGATGACGCTGAACCGGCGCTTCCGTTTTCATCCGTTGGTCATCTACCTCAGCACCTGGCTTTACTGGCTGCTCGGCCGTGGGCGGACGCGCGTTCCGCGAATGCTGACATCGCGGCAGATCAAGGCGGCGGAGCCCGTGATCGACACGCGCGAGGCACGCGCCGGCATTGTTTATTCCGATGCATTCCTGCACGACAACGACGCGCGCTTCGTCTTCAACTTCGTCCGCAGCGCGATGGAAAACGGCTGTGTCGCAGCGAACTACGTCGAGGCGCTCGAGTTGGCCCGCGACGGCGACGGCTGGCGCATCGACGCCGAAGACAAAATCGGCGCCGCGCGCTTCGCGATTCGCGCGAAGGTGCTCGTCAACGCCGCCGGCGCTTACGTCGACACGCTCAATACCAAGGCCGGCGTCGCCACCGAGTACCGCCACGTATTGTCGAAAGGCATTCACCTGATCGTGCCGCAGCTGTCGACCAATCACCGTGTGCTCGCGTTTTTCGCCGACGACGAGCGGCTGTTCTTTGCGATCCCGATGGCCAATCGCACTTGCATCGGCACGACCGACACCGCGGTTGACGAGCCGGTCACCGCGGTGACCGAGGCGGATCGCGAATTCGTGCTGGCGAATATCAACGCGCGCCTCGACCTGCCGGAGCCGCTCGGCCGCGACGACGTCATCGCCGAGCGCTGCGGCGTGCGCCCGCTGGCGGTGCGCCGCCAGGCCGACGGCAACCTCGACGTGCAGCAACTGTCGCGCAAGCACGTGATCGAGACCGCGGCGGAGCAGCGGCATGTCAGCATCTTCGGTGGCAAGCTGACCGATTGCCTCAATGTCGGCGACGAGATCAGCGATTGCGTCGCGCGGCTCGGCGTCGAGCTGACCGAACCCGACGACAAGTGGTACGGCGAACCCGGCACGACCGCGCGTGAAGCCTTCTTCGCCCGCGCCGCGAAGCTGGGTATCGACTTGAGCGTTGCGACCGATACCGGCGAGGCATTGTCGACCCGGCTATGGCGGCGCTACGGTGCCGCCGCCGACGCGATGCTCGACGCAATCGAACAGGATCCGGCGATGGCCGAGCCGCTGGTCGAGAATACCGGCATCCGGCGTTGCGAAATCGCGCACCTCGCGGACAAGGAGATGATCGTTACGCTCGAGGATTTTCTGCGCCGGCGATCGAAGATCGAGCTGCTTGTCTCGCGTGAGCGCCTGCGCCAGTCGGCCGGTCTGTTCGAGGCCTGCGAAAAGCTTTTCGGCGCCGCTGCCCGCGATCGATTCGATAGCTACTTCGGGCAATAGCCGGGCGCTCGCGATCGGGTCGATATTACGGCGCCGCCCCTATCGCGAGCGTTTATCGTCGCTCGTCTCGAACGCCGCACGCGCCGGCCGCCTGCCAGGGACGGAGAGCTGCTCGCGAAAATTCTTCCTGCCGTTGTTTCATCTCCCGGATTCATCCACCGTTTCATGGAACGGGCGACAAAGTTCGACTATCTTTAATCCGAGAAACGAATCGCGAAGCGGACATGAAGCGCAAATTACAGCTGTTCATTATGTTTCATGCGCTGGCCGCATTCGCGGCGATGTGGTACACGTCGACGCAAACGCAGCTTTCGCTAAACGCGTTGATCATTCATCCCCTGCTCGTTTGCGCCGGCTACACCACGCTATTGTTAATCCTGCCAACTCGGGCAGCGATTGTCGCCATCAGTGCGTTCACGCTTTTCCTGGGCTCGTTGTACCTGAGTAATATCGTCGCGATCCAGTACTGGAACGAGTTGATCTCCTGGTCTTTTCTGCAAATCAACGCAGAGGTCATCGTCAACGAGTTGGCGAAGTTTCCGCTAGTCCTTGCGCCGATAGTCATCGTTCTCGTCGTTGCCATCGTTCTGGCCTATCGTTATTTCCTGGCCACGCAGACGCTCAGATTGAACGATTTCGGGGTACTCCTCATTTCGCCCCTGCTGGTCGCCGGATTCGTATTGTCGACCTGGCACATAGCCGAAGACATGGACATCATCTGGCAGGGAGAACCGTTTTACGAGTTTCTGAAACCCGGATCGCACGGGGCGACGCTGCAACAGGAAATCATCGTCACCCCGGGAGGGAAAGCCTCGCCGGCGAATGAATCACCGTTCCCCAATATCGTCATGATTCACGGTGATGCACTCCGCGCGGATCGCCTCGGCGCCTACGGCAATCCCCGCGAAACCTCGCCGTTCATCGACGGGTTGATCGAAAACGGCGCGATCAAGATTCCCCACAGCATGTCCAATTGCAGCGAATCGATTTGCGGATTTTCGGCCGTTCTTACCTCCGGCTTTTCCTTCCACAACAG
Source organism: Gammaproteobacteria bacterium (assembly GCA_041569645.1). GTDB lineage: Bacteria > Pseudomonadota > Gammaproteobacteria. The sequence continues at coordinate 645 of JBFFXR010000239.1, read as the reverse complement.
TCCGACAGGCCTGTTCGAGCAACTGTCCGAACAGGGCTACGTCAATACCTTTCTGGGTACCGGCAGCCTCTACCATGCCGGCCTGGACAAGTACCTGCGCCCGCGAGTCGACAATTTTTTACGCGCCGACCTGGACGACAACTACTACATGCACGACGACAAGTACATACTCGACGTGCTCGAGGAATTTCCGGAGTTTCGCGGCATACCCAACCTGTTTTACCTTCGGATGATGTCGTCGCACGGGCTCGGTAGCCATCGGCAGAAATACAAAAGGTATCAGCCCACCCGAAACAGCCTGCTGGCAATGCTCGGCGGGGAGTCCCAGCGCGAAGCGCTGATCAACGAGGCCGACAATCGCGCTCGTCAATTCGACGCTTACGTCGAGATGATTTTCGGTTCGCTGAAGAAGAAAGGCTACCTCGACAATGCGATCGTGGTCATTTACGGCGACCACGGCGACGCGCTCGGGGAACGGGGTAACTACGGCCACTACCAGAGCCTGTACCAGGAAGAAATCGGCGTTCCGATTATTTTCTGGAGCAGCGACAACCTGCGGCTGGATATCAAGACCGACTTTTTTGCGACCCTGATGGACATACCGCCGACCCTGCTGTATCAGCTGGAACTGCCGATACCCGAGTC
>JBFFXR010000238.1:0-3631 GCA_041569645.1 Gammaproteobacteria bacterium | reverse complement strand
CTGTCGGCGTCGGACGCGAAACGTTACCCGCACGAGTTTTCCGGTGGCCAGCGCCAGCGCATCTCGATCGCGCGCGCGCTCGCGTCGAAACCCGACTTCATCGTCTGCGACGAGCCGACGTCGGCGCTCGACGTCTCCGTGCAGGCGCAGGTGCTGAACCTGCTGAAGCAACTGCAGCGCGACCTCGACCTGACTTATCTCTTCATCACGCATAACCTCGCGGTCGTGCGCGTGATGGCGCACCGCATCGGCGTGTTGAAGTCCGGCAAGCTGGTCGAGGAGCAGGACACCGAGAAGCTGATCGAATCGCCGCAGTCGGACTACACGCAGATGCTGATTCGCTCGGCGCCGCGCATCCACCGCGAGGCGTCCTGAGCAGCGGGCAGCAATAAACGGCGAAATTGCCGCGATATCCGAATACTTCTCGTTTACCGCTGGTCGCGCCACTTCCAAATATTTAACTATACTTGGATACCGTGTCATATTTAAATGACTTTCCGGTCGAAAAAAGGACTCGTTCGCGAGGGAGAATGCGATGAAATCGAAATACACTTTACCGATGATCGTGCTGTCAAGCCTGGTCTTGAGCGCCTGTAGCAGCGGTGGCGGCGGCGACGATGACGACGAGGGCATCGTCTATACCGGATCGAAATCGCCTGCTACGGTCAGCGCGACCAATGCCAGGGACCTGGCGGTCGGCGGAACCGGCGGCGCGAATCACGCTATCGCGGCCGATTCCGCTAACAGTGCCGGCCCGTTTTCGCCGAGGGGAACGGCGCTCGAGTCGAACCTCGCGGCGATCGTGATCGCGCAGATCGAAACCGACGCGGCCGCGCGGGGTCGAATTGCCCTGCAACCGCTGGCGATATGCGATTCCGGTATCGCCGAACTGGATCAAAACAGTGACGGCACCGAAGGCACGATCAAATTCGAGAATTGCGTCGTAACCGGCGGAAACGGCGCGGAGTTGACTGGAACGGTCCGATTCGAAGCGACGATCAGCGGTTCGACCTTGACCTCGCTCGACATGTACTACGTCAATTTCAGGGTCACCTACCTGAGCGAATCCCAGACGCTCAACATGACCGTCGCCTGCAGCGGCGTGCCGTTGAGCTGCGACGTCTTTTCCGACTTTGTCGGACTCGACGCCAAGATATACCGGGTGGAGTTAACCTTGGTCGTCAATACCGTGGGATCGTCCTTCGATGTAGGTGCCGTCGTCTTCCATCCGAATCACGGGTATTTCACGGTCGATGCCTCGGTCAGTTTCAATAATTGTCCGGGCGGCGTCCCCGAATCGGGAACGATCACGCTGACCGGGGCAGGAGCAAGTACCGCGAGCGTCGTGTTCGACGATTGCGACAGCTTCACGGTCACTCACCTGGGCGTGCCGACAACCTATTTTTGGGTGGATGTCCTCTGAGCGCGCCACTTCGACCCCCCGTGGGCTACGATTCGGCCACGTCGGCCGACGCGAAATTAAAGGAATAACAGGGGTCGGTGACAAGCAAAACGCGTTTGCGCCGTGCGTGTCTCGTTTGTCGCCGAATCCTCGTTTTGATGGATCCTATTTTGGCGGTGAACGCGAATAGAGTCGGTGGCCGACCTGTTCCAGCGTGGGAATCGACGGGTAATCGATAATCGTCAGGCCACCATCGACTACGATGGTCTGGCCGGTAATAAACGAAGCTTCGGTGGATGCGAGAAAGGCGGCCGCAGAAGCGATCTCTTCCGGTAATCCCATGCGATTCAGTAACGATGGCGGTAACGTCCATTCACCGTCTTCGCTCCCGCTAGCCGCCAGGTCGGCCGTCTCGCCGGTGCTGATCCAGCCGGGACTGATACAATTGACGCGAATGCCATGCGCTGCCGCCTCGGCCGCAAACGAGCGCGTCAGTGCCTCGACGCCCGATTTCGCGACTCCATACAATCCCCAGTTGCCGTGCAGGGTCGCGGTCGACGAGATGTTGACGATGGCGCTGCCGTCGTTGCGAGCAAGATAGGGCAATGCGTACGCGCTGACAAAATAGGTAGAATCGAGATTGGCGCCGCGAAAATTTCGCCATCGTTCCCCGGGCGGATCGCCGGCCTCGATACCACAATTCTGGCTGCCGCAACCGGCATTGTTGACGACGATGTCGAGGCGGCCGAATTCGTCGATTACGGCATCGATCGTGCGGATGACTTCTTCTTCGGACGACAGCTCGGCTTTGAAGAACACGCCGCTACCGCCGAGTTCCGCAAGCTCGGATTCGACTTGCGCGCCTCTTTCTTGGTCGCGCGCGACCAGCGCGACCCTTGCACCTTCACGCACCATCCGCCGCGCAATGCCTCGGCCGATGCCGTAATTACCCCCCGTAACCAGCGCCACCTTGTCTTTGAATCGCATGCTTGTTCGCCTCCCGTTTCGACTGCCATTCAGAGAGAAAAAGGAACGGACCACGTGCTTCGCCCAACTGAAAAACGCGGCCCGTCTCCGATACCTGCGGATTGTCCTACTCGACCGACGCGAGCAGGCTGGCATTACCGCCCGCGGCGGTCGTGTCGATGCACAGGTGGCGCTCGAGCACGTAACGCTCCGGCGCGATGACCTGGTTGACCAGCGGTACGATCGCGCCAGGCCTGGCGGCGAGTGCCTGGCGCAGCTGGCGCGTCCAGTCGGAGACGCCGGCGGCGGCGACGGCGGCGATGCCGGCGAGCGTCTCGAGCGTCGCCGCATCGACGGTGCCATCGAATGCCGCCAGCGGCGCGCCGGCGTCGACCAGTGCCTGCGCAGGTTGGCTCGCGTCGGGCGCGACGATCACGGCGGCGCAGCCCGCGCCGAGCGCCTGCGCGGCCTGCGCCAGCGCGATTTCGGAGTCGGGCCCGAGGCACAGGATCGTGCCTTTTGGAAAGAGCCGCAGCCGGTTGCTCTCGCCGGTCGGCCCGGGCAGGGTTTGCGGCGTCATGTCGAAGGCCGCGGTCTCGGCGAGCGCCTTGCGAATCGTGCTGCCGCTGCCGGCGAGCGCCTTGCGCAGCACCGCAACCCGATCCGGCCGCGCCGACCAGTTGCGCGCGTCGAGCTGGCGAATGCTGGCTTCGATTTCCTGTGCACCGATCGGGGCGCCGTCCGGCGTGGCCGGCGCCCCGGCTTCGGCGCGGCGACGAAAGCGTTCTACGTAATGCGGCCCGCCGGCCTTCGGCCCGGTGCCCGACAGGCCCTCGCCGCCGAAAGGTTGCGAGCCGACGATCGCGCCGATCTGGTTGCGGTTGACGTAGCTGTTGCCGACCCGCAGGCGCTCGACGATCTGCTGCACGCGGTCGTCGATGCGCGTGTGCAGGCCGAAGGTCAGGCCATAGTTGCGCGCATTGATGTCGTCGACGATCCGGTCGATATCGCGCGCCCTGAAGCTCGCGACGTGCAGCACCGGGCCGAAGATTTCGCGCTCGAGGTCGGCGATGCCGTCGACGCCGATCACCGCCGGCGAGACAAAAGTTCCCTTGGCCGGGGCCGGCATTTTTTTCAACAGCCTGCCGGCCGCTTCCTGCGCGGCGAGGTATTCGACAATGCCCTGCTGCGCCTCGGCGTCGATCACCGGTGAAACGTCCGTTTCGAGCAACCAGGGATCGCCGATCGTCAGCGCCTCCATCG
>JBFFXR010000237.1:0-3862 GCA_041569645.1 Gammaproteobacteria bacterium | reverse complement strand
TGGACCCACCTGATCCCATCCCGAACTCAGAAGTGAAACGGAGTAGCGCCGATGATAGTGTGGGGTCTCCCCATGCGAAAGTAGGACATTGCCAGGCATTTAATTCAAAGCCCCGATCGCTGACACGATCGGGGCTTTTTTTTGCGTATCTCTCTGGACTGACCCGATTTCGGCGGGTTGCCGCACGGTCGAGATCTCGAATCGCCGAATCCGAAAGTGCAACAGGGCAGACTTGCTGTCGCCACATGACGAAAGTGTGGGGTCCCGGGACGCCGGACCGCCCCATGCGAAAGTAGGACAAGGTGCTGGCGATGTCCGGATCGAACCCGATCGGGGGCGGTGGGAATTTATTCGCCGGCCTTACCGGTGACGCCGACTTCGGTTTTATAGTTTGAACTGCGCTACCGCGGATCTCAGTTCGTCGGTGAGGCGACTGATCTGGTTACTGGCATTCTTGGTTTGCTCGGCGGCATCGGTGTTGGAGCGAGCGATTTCGCGGATCACCGATATCCGTTGGTTCACCGAGTCGGTGGCCTCGCGCTGCTGTTCGGAATTTTCCGCGATTTTCCGGTTCAGCGCTGCTACCTGGTCGACGGACTCGACGATATGGGTCAGCGCCTCGTGGGTTCGCAGCGCTCGGCCGGCGCTCTTTTCGCCCTGTTCGCGCCCGTGGCTCATAGCCGCAACCGCGTTGTTCGCGTAATCCTTCAGGGTGTCGACGATAGTCTTGATCTCTTTGGTCGACTCCTGGGTGCGCCCGGCAAGCGTCCGCACTTCATCGGCCACCACGGCAAAGCCACGGCCCTGCTCGCCCGCCCGCGCAGCCTCGATTGCGGCGTTGAGCGCCAGCAGGTTGGTCTGTTCGGCAATGCCGTTGATCGTTTCGACGACGCCGCCCACCTCGTTGCTGTTCTCGGCAAGATCGTCGATCACGCCGGCGGCGCGACTGACTTCGTCACTCAACTTGGCGACTGCGCGCGCGGTCGAATCGACGATCTCGTTGCCATTGACGGCATGTTCGCTCGCCCCCGAGGCTGCCTGGCTCGCCTTTTCCGCACTTTCGGCCACGTGATGCGCGGTGTCGATCATGGTCACGATTTCCGCGGCGATGTTGCGGGTCTCTTCTTCCTGCTTTTCGATCTCCTGAAAAGTTCGGGTGCTGAGCAGATCGATATCGGCAACCGCCTGTGAGAGCGTATCGCTGCTTTCCGAAACCTTGCTGACGATGGCGTGAATCTTTCGCAGCATCCGGTTCATCGAGCCGACGATTTGCTCGGTAATATCGGATGGCTTGCTCGTAAGCGTGAAGGAAAGATCCGAGTTGGTTTCTATATGGTCTATTTCACTGGCCAGTCGTTCAACCGGACGAATCAGTCTCAGCGCGAACAGCCAGCCACACAAAACCGCAATAACGGTCATGGTTATCGCGGTAATGCTGGAATAGATTACCAGTTTTCTAATCAGGGATTTCGACGGCGCCTGCGCTTCCGCTTCCTGCATCTCGACCAGGAGATTCCATTCGACCCCGGGAATATCCAGTGGAGCGAAAGCCGACAATACGCCGTTCCCGCTCGCGTCTAGATAGTGCATGAAGCCGCTTTTACCTTGCCGGGCGTGGTCCACGCTCGCAGTGGCCGTGACCGGGGTACCGATCAGCGTACCCAGGTCGCGAATCGCCTCGACGGTTTCCGCGCCGGCACCGGCGGCCTGCATTGCGGCGAGATGGGCCTCGGGATTTTCCAGGAACGTCCGGTTCTCGCTGCGCATCTTCCGGTCAGCGCCCACCAGGTAAGTGTCACCGGTCTTGCCGAGCCCGACCTGCTCCCACTTTCGATCATTGCTCATGATTCGATTGACGAAATCCGCCGAAAATTCAAAGATCAAGACGCCGATCGGCGAGCCGGCGTAGTGGACCGGGGTGGACGCGAACAGCGCGGGTCGATATCCCGCGGCCGGATAGGCCGAATAGTCGGAGAAATATACGAAATTCTGGTCTGTCGCCGCCACGGCCGCGGCATAGGCCTGGCCGATTCCGCTGTTTGCGTACGCGGCATCGGTCAGCGCGGCTCCGAGGTCTGCCTCTTTTCGCGCCGAATAGATAATCTCGCCCGTTTCCAGGCTGGCCAGGTAGATGTCGTCAACCGGATTTTCCCCGAGATATCGCAACAACAGGGGATGCGCGACACCATGCGTGTTCGAATACAGCGTGGGTTCCACGACCTTGTCGAGCCGGTATTTTTCTCCGGGGGGGAAACTGTTGGTGGCGATATAGTTGTATTGCAGCAGCACGGCCGAATCGGAAAGCCCGGGAACGCCGGCTGCGAACGACCTGGACCGTTCAAGCTCATGCTGCCGGTAATAATCGATAAGACTTTGACGCGCCTCGTCAGCCGTGACGTTTCGGACCTCGCCCGGGTAGGCGAAATAGCCCTCTTCCAGGTCCAGTAACGCATCCGCGACCATCGAACGGCGGGAGAAGCCGATTATCTGTTTCGTGACCTCGTCGAACAGCGATTCGACCTGAATTTTTTTTGCATTGCGAATGTTGACGAGCGTTTCCTGCGTCCGGGCCACCAGGATTTCGTTGGACGAATCGCTCGCAACCCAGGTGGCGATCGATACGGAAGCCAACATCGGCAGGGTCGCCAGCAGGGCCAGGCCGAACAATAGCTTGAGTTTGACTTTCATGGAGGTTCCCGCCGGATATTTGCAGATCGCACGGTTGCCGGAATTATGTCGGCCGGGTCCGAACGATCTTTAGGCGGAGATACAGCGACAGCAAGGAAGCGATTCCCGGCCCTCGGAGGGACGAACGAGAACCAAAGCCTCGCGCCGGTGGCGCGAGGCTTATGGTCGAAGCCGGTTACCGGCCGCGCTCAACTCGTTTCGTCGAGCTCCGGCAGCAGGCGAATCTCGATACGGCGATTGCGCTGGCGGCCGTCCTCGTTGGTATTGCTCGCAATCGGCTTGTGCTCGCCGTGACCGACCGCGCGCAGGCGTTGCGGCGAGACACCGGCGCGCTGCAGGTGGTCGACCGCGGCGATCGCCCGCGTCGTCGACAGGTCCCAGTTCGATACGAAGCGTGAGGTCTTGCCGACCGGGACGTTGTCGGTGTGCCCGTCAATGCTGATTTCCCGTTCGGGGTATGCGTTCAGGGATTCGGCAATCAGGCTGAGCACCTTGCGGCCGGCCGGCTTGATTTCGATCGAGCCGGAGTCGAACAGCACTTCGCTGGTGAGGTTGATCACGGTCATGCGGTTCTTGAGCTGGGTGATCTCGACGCGGTGTTCGTTGAGCTCCTGCTCGAGGCGGGATTGCAACAACGCGAAGTGCGCGGCCTCTTTTTTCTGCTGCTCGCCGAGATCGACGAGGCGCGCCTCGAGCAGGTTTTTCTCCTCGCGGGTTTGCGCGAGCTGGTCGTTGAGCGCGGTGATATCATCGCGCGCGGCCGCGAGCGCGGCCTCCTTCGCCGCAAGCTCGGCCTCCTTCGCCGCGACCTCGGCGTTGACGCTCGCAATCTGATCCTGCAATTCCGCGCGTCGCGCCTGGGCATCGTCGAGCTGCGTGCCGAGCTGCTCTTTCTCGGCCGTCGCCGCGTCGATTCGTTGTTGCAGGGATTGCTGCTGCGCCTGATGCTGCGCCAGGGATTGCTCGAGATCCGATGAATTCGATGCCAGCCGTTCGACCTCCTGCTGCAGGTCGCGCTCGAGTTGCAGGCGCTCGTCGCGGGCGCGCTCGAGATCGGCCTGCAGTTCGGCCGCGCTGGCTTGCTCGGCGGCGAGCGTCGATTTGAGCTGCGCCAGCGAATCGCGCTGCGATGCGAGCGAATCCTGGATTTGCTCGCGGGTCTGGCGTTCGTCGG
>JBFFXR010000236.1:0-3896 GCA_041569645.1 Gammaproteobacteria bacterium | reverse complement strand
CCTGGAGAGATTCGAACTCCCGACCGCCTGGTTCGTAGCCAGGTACTCTATCCAACTGAGCTACAGGCGCTTGATTCGGAAGGCGGGATTTTACGGATAATTGCCATGTATTACCAGTTATTCCAGGCGCCTCACACGAGTTTGCCCGATTGGCGAGTGACGGCTCTTGGCCGCAGCCCCGAGCCATTTTGTAACATCCAGCGTCCAGCCAGGCAACCGGCCAATAACGACGCATAAATCGTCGTTAGAACTTCCAGCCGTAGTAAATCTCGGCCCGCGATGCGTCGATGGAAGAATTGGAATCCTCCGCCTCGTAGTCCAATGTCGTATAGCTCAGCCCCCAGCCGGCCAGCGCGCCGCTGCCGACATTTTCCAGATACGCGGTGACGCCGTAGGCCGCATCGAAATCCGTGCTTGTGCCGTTGACTTTGAGTTCCGGACCCGGATGGGCAACGATTCCGATACCGTAGACTATCGGATCCTGGCGGTATTGGTACGCCAGGCTCAAGTAGGTGTTTCGGTACGACGTATCCTTGGCCGTGTCATACTGGAATCCCAGTGCCAATCGATAACCGCCCCCGAACTGCGGCATTCGCTCGTATCCCAGGCGAGCCTGGATGCCCGATCCCGAGTCGATATCGGGCCCGTCTACGATATCGACCAGCATATCTCCGCCGAAAGAGTACCCCAGACTGACGAACATACCGCCGCTGGTTCGATCCGTACCACGATTCGAACGTCGATTCACCGATACCGGTTGCTGTGCGGCCGACTCGATCTTCGCGGAACTCGCGGGTGCCAGGGGATCCATAGCGGGTGCTTTGGGCTCCGGTTCGGCGACCGGTGCAATGGGCGGCGCTGCCGGCGCTTGCGTGACTTCGACCGGTGCCGGCGCCGGGGCTGGCGCAACAATCATCGGTTCAACATCGCTCGACACTACGCTTGCGGCGCCAACGTAATCGGGTAGCCGCAAAACGATGCCGGTAACCATATTGTTGGCGCCATTGGCGAAAACGAAAGGATTCAACTTGACGATATCCTCTCTCAAGCGGCTTTGCCGACGCACGTCCGCCGGATAAATCGCGCGCCCGATGGCGTACAAGGTATCGCCTTTTTTGACAATCCATTCGGAACCCGAAAACCCTCGCGCGGCCGGTGCAGGCGATACGGGAGCTGACGTTTTAGGCGTTGGCTTCGCTTGCGGCTGGCTTACTGCCTGTCCCGCCGTGTTTCGATCGGCGATATACCCGGGCAGCTTGAGCACGGTACCGATCTTCATGTTGTTGGCGCCGCTTGCGAACACCACGGGATTCAGACGCCTGATATCCTCCCTCAATCTCGCCTGCGCGCGGGTGTCGCCCGGATAAAGACTGCGACCGATCGCATAAAGCGTATCGCCGGGCGTTATCGTCCACTCGGTGCCGCGCAGTTCCCCGGCGTTGGTCGCATTGAAAATCAGCAACCAGATGAAAAGGAGGATCAGGGCAGTATGCAGTACTCGCGGAAGGCGGTAAGTTCTCGATCCCGCACCGCAGCTGGCGCCTGGTAGTCGGTCAGAAAGTTCTGTTTGCGCATTCATTGTCGGCCCGATTCGTAAGCAAAACGCGAAATTCGCTCAAATCAAATTCTTCGGATCCGTTGCCCGGTGCTAGTTCGTAATCAACGATTGACCGGACCCAGTCTCCGAATTCTCGAGCACACTGGTGCTCGACAGGCCCTCCAAAGGTAACTAGATGGCTTTGGCGTAGTCTCGAATCGACTATCGAACTCGTCGCCAATCGAGGCCAAATCGGCTTTTTTTTTGCATCAGCCGTTGCTGCACACCAGGTCTATATAGACCATGGATCGAAATTTGCTCTCAATCATTGACTCGCGAGTACCGCTGGCATGCCGCCGAAATCGAGTCAGGTGCCTGAAAATGCCATTGTCTCGACCCGAGTCCATCGACAAACCGAAACTTTACCGGCAACCGGCCGCGACGACGAACCTCTCGATCGCCGTAACCGCGACATCTGGATGAATGGTCATTGGTCGGCTTTGGCTGCATGCCTTTCTCGAGAGATCCAACGCAATGACCGGTTTCGCTCACGCTACCTGCAATGATGCAGCCGGGTAACTCGACGAAAGTCTATCTCAAGTACGGTGTCTGAAGACGGCCGGTGGCCTGCTGGACTGGATCGCTTTCGCGGCGATTGAACCACTGCGAGTCTCACCGCGGCCTGTGTGCGAACGATGCGGGCGCCCGCCCCGGCCATTTATCCGATGTAGTCGCGCCGCGCGTGCGCGCCGACGTTGCAGAGGATTTCGTAGGCGATGGTCTCGGAGCAATCGGCGAGTTGATTGACGTGCGGCTCGATACCGAACAGCGTGACCTCGTCGCCGACCGTGACGCCGTCGACATCGCTGACGTCGACCGTGATCATGTCCATCGACACGCGACCGACAACGTCGCACAGCTTGTCGCCAATCTTGATCCGTGCGGTGTCGACCTTGTGTCGCGGGTAACCGTCGGCATAGCCGGCCGCGACTACCGCGATCTTCATGTCGTGCTTGCAGGTAAAGATGCCGGAGTAACCGATTCGATCACCCCTGCGGTGCGCATTGACGGCGAGTACGATCGAGCGCATGGTCATCGCCGGCTTCAGTTCGCGCCGTGCTTCACCGCGGTCAGACAGCGGATCGGCACCGTAGAGCGCGATGCCGGCGCGCCCCCAGGGGCGGTGCGTCGACGGCCAGCCGAGAATGCCGGCCGAATTGGCAATTCCCCACTCGAAGTCGTCGAGGCCGAGATCCGCGACGCATTCGAGCTGCGCGTCGGTATAAGGGCTATCGGCTTCGTCGGCGCTCGCCAGGTGGGTCATCAGGCGAATACTGCCGATCGTGTCCAGTTCGTGCAGACGTTGCAATACGGCGTGCGCGCGCTCCGGCGCGAAGCCGAGCCGGCCCATTCCGGTATCGATCTTGAGCCAGACGTCGAGATCGCCGAGGTCAGCCTCCGCGGTCAGACATTCGAGGTGGAAAACGTGGTGCAGCAACGGGTCGAGCCGGAAGGCGATGCAGGTTCGCAGCTCGTCGGCGCTGGTGAAGCCGCCCATGACGAGAATTTTCTGCTCGATGCCGGCGTCGCGCAGCGCCACCGCTTCGCCGACCGCGGCGACCGCGAAGGCGTCGGCGTCAGCCAGCGCGCGCGCGACCTCGACGGCGCCATGGCCGTAGGCATCCGCCTTGACTACCGCGATCAGGCGCGCGCCGCCGGCGGCATCTTTCAAATATCGATAGTTGTGCCGAATTGCGTCGAGGTCGATGATCGCTCTGGAGTGACGATTCGGCCCATGGCTATTCAAATTCGCCCCCGTAGTCGTCGAACGCGAGGTTCTCGAAACGCGTGTACTGGCCGAGAAAAGCGAGCTTGACCATACCGATCGGGCCATTTCGCTGCTTGCGGATCAACAGTTCGGCGACGCCCACATCGGCGCTCTCCGGGTGGTAGACCTCGTCGCGGTAGATGAACAGGATCACGTCGGCGTCCTGCTCGATGCTGCCCGATTCGCGCAGGTCCGACATCACCGGGCGCTTGTCCGGACGCTGCTCGACGCTGCGGTTCAGCTGCGACAGCGCGACTACCGGCACGTTCAGCTCTTTCGCCAGCGCCTTCAGCGATCGCGAAATCTCCGAGATTTCGGTCGCGCGATTCTCCTGCGTGCCGGCAACCTGCATCAGCTGCAGGTAGTCGACCACGACCATATCGAGGCCATACTCGCGCTTGAGCCGGCGGGTGCGCGCGCGCAACTCGGTCGGCGTCAGCGCTGGCGTGTCGTCGATGAACAGCTTGGCCTTCGAAAGCATGTTGACCGACGAGATCAGTCGCGGCCAGTCGTGGTCGTCGAGCCGGCCGG
>JBFFXR010000235.1:0-3928 GCA_041569645.1 Gammaproteobacteria bacterium | reverse complement strand
TCGCAATCCAGCGTACGGTCTCGTTGTCAATTTCGACAAATCGATCGATATCCGGCAACGACTGGCGAAGGTCGTGAAGCAGCTTTCTGAGGTTGGTCCGCGCCTGGCTTTCATTGGAGTCCGGCCAGAGTTCGAACGCGAGCCTGGCGCGATGTTGCGAATCCCGGCGCAGCGCGATCAGGGCAAGAAACCGTTGCAGGCGAATCGAGTCGAAGGCGCGCAATCGCTGGCCGTCCAGTAAAACCACGACCGCACCCAGAAGTCGCACTTCCAATCGTGCCGGCGGTAAGCCGACGAGGTCACTCGCTTCACCCGGCATAGCGTTTCTCTGGCCGAGGCCAGGAACCGGCAAAACCCTATTTTCACCGTTTCGCCAGGTAAAGAACAGGGCTACTCGATGCCCTTCGTCGCTTACGTGTCCCGGTTTCGGTGGGAGTTAACTTATTGCAAAGTTACGGTGACAGTTAATTTGCAAAGTTACGGTGACAGTTAATTTATTTTGCAGTGCAGAAATAAGGCAACTGTCACCGCAATTTACGCTAGCCGTAGAAGTCCTCGCGGAACCGTTGCTGGATGCGTTTGACCTCGTCGAGGTTTTGGATCAGCGCGTCGACACAATCACGGTCGAGCGATTCGCCCGCCAGTTTCCTGAGTTCTTCGATCGCAGCCGCGTTCGACCAGGCCTCCTTGTATGGCCGCGCGCTGGTCAGCGCGTCGAACACGTCGGCGACCGCGACGATGCGCGCCTCGAGTGGAATTTGCTCGCCTTTCATGCCGCGCGGATAGCCCTGCCCGTTGACCGATTCGTGGTGGAATTCGGCGATGTTGCGCAGCATGTCGACGTGCGCGATGTTGTCGAGTCCGAAGTTCGCGAGGATTTCGTCGACCATGCGCTTGCCGAGACCGGCATGGCCGTGCATGACTTCGGTTTCGCGCGCGTCGAGGCGGTCGGGCTTGAGCAGGATCTCGTCGGGAATGCCGATCTTGCCGATGTCGTGCAGCGGCGAGAACATGAAGATGTGTTCGATGTATTCGTCGTCGAGGTCGTACTTGTCGGCGATCGTGCGGGCGATCAGGCGGCTGTAGCGCGACATGCGATCGAGGTGGCTGCCGGTCTCCGGGTCGCGCAAGTGGGTGAAGTTGCCGGTGGTCTTGACCGCGGCATTCAGCACCTGCATCGGGATAATTTCGTTGATCACCATCAGCGAGATCAGGTGGCCGTAGGTATCGAGATGGCGCAGCGTGCTCTCGTCGAAGACATCGGTCTGGTCCGCGTTGAAAAAAACGAAACCGAAGAAATTACCGTTGTTGAACATCGGCATCGTATAGCTCGCGGCGTAGCCGTAACGCCCGAGCCGGCGCGTATGCTCGCCGCCGTCGCCCTCAAAGGTCAGCATGTTGTTGATGACCCGCGGCGCGCCCGTCTTCAGGATTTGCTTGAGCGATGGGGCGTCGTCGAGCAGCGCGCTGTAATGATCTAGCGGGTTGTCGTCACCGCTGCTGTGCAGGAAGGTCTTGAGTACGCTCGTTTCCGGATCGTAGATCGCGATCGCGATCCGGACGATGAACGGGAACAGCTCAGCGACCGACTGGTGCGTGGCATACAGCTTGTCCTTGAGCGGGACGAGCCTGTTGAGTTGTTCGAGGGTGTCGTTGTGCGTGGTCACGTTCGGATCGAGAGAAACCGGGACCCATTGATTATAGGTCGATTTGTCGGTTCGCAATGAGTCCGTCGGCGAAAACCGCGATCGGCCGGGTCGATTCCTGCCGGGTTGCCCGGCCCAATGGCGCACCAATCGACGCTGACTCGTTTGATCCGTCACCGGGTGTGGCGCCGTCGACGCAATCATCGAATTTCCCCCCGGATCGCTTCGAATTCGACTATCGATCGCGGTCCTCCGCGTCGAAACCCCGGCCGAGAATTTTCTTCTCTGTTTTGGAATCCCGGTATCTCGGGTCCAGGTCGATTGGCGGCAGGTCACGCACGACCTCCTGCTTGCGCAATTTTTGCAACATAAACCGGATTCCCCTGAAGAAACCTGCGAAAAGCGCTCCGATTATCACGAGAAACAGGACGATTATCGTCAACAACATCCCCGCCGACAGGGCGACCAGGGCCAGGTTCAGGTTTGCGACGTAGCTCGCGACGACCGGCGGCATATTGGCGAAGTTGCGGTTCGACAGGTCGATCGTCCACGCGGCGACGCCCGCAACGAGATTCGTTTCGGCTACGAACAACGGTGCGATAAAAAAGGTGATCAGGAACGCGAGGAGCCCGAATATCGCAGGACCGACGATGAATTTGTACACGACTGCCACCCGGGCGGATCGAAATCTAGATTCCGACCGCCTGTTTTCCGCAACCGATCCGGGCTCGACGATTCGTCCGATCCATGTCGCTGTCTCCGTGGAAGCTCGACGTAATCTTTTATTTAGCAGTTATCGGCCGAAATTTCGCCGCCGCGTAACATTTCCACATTTTTGCGAATTACGCGACGATCAGCCAGGTCCCCCAGCCCGCCAGCAGCACGCCGAGCAGCCGGCTCAGGATCTCGCCATGCGGCAGGACTTTCTCGGCGAGCACGACGATCGTGAGAATTGCCACCCACGGCAGGTTCATGACGCCGAGCGCGAACAGCAGCAGCATCAACAGCCAGCAGCAGCCCAGACAATAGACGCCGTGGTGCAGCCCCATCAGCGTCGCGCCGGCGACGCCTTCACGCCAGTGCTGCATCAGGAAGCTCATCGGCGAGCGACATTTGTCGAGGCAGGCGTTCTTCAGCGGCGTCCACTGAAAGACGCCGGCCGCGATCAGCAGCACACCGCCGGCCTGGGGCGCGACCCGGCCCACCATCGAGGTCATCGCGCCGCCGGTATGCAGATACCAGTTGACGACGGTAGCGAGCAGCGAGAAGCCGACCCAGGCGAGCAGATAGCCCACAACGAAGGCCGCGGTCGGCGCGTAGGGCCGCCCCGCGACTTCGCGCTGATCGCGCACGCGGGCGTAGATCAGGACCGTCGGCGTCACCGATGGCAGCATCATCGCGAACATCATGACCGCCCACATGACGAACATGAAAACGACGTCTGCAGGCGTCCAAGCCATTATCGACGGCATGCCCATCGCGCCGCCCATCGGGGTCTGGCGGATTCCGAGGTATAGCGTGTAGCCCCAGGCAAGCGCGGCGAGCGCGAGCATCGCGCCGAGCACCAGCCGGCGCTCTCGCTTCAGCGTTACGGCATGGGACATGGCAACAGATCGGCAGTACAACCGATCCGGTCAGCGGGGTATCAGCCGGCCCAGGTGACCTGGCCGGCGACGCCGGAGCGACCTTCCCAGGCCTCGGGCATGTCCGGATCGGATATGGATGTCCCGTCGCTCGGGGCGAGATCGCCGGTAAAGCCGTCGAAGCCGAAGGCCATGCTGAACGGGGTATTCTGTATCGTCATCTTGCTGCCCTGTTCGTTGACCAGGCGACGTGAATTAAGCTCGCCCAGCCCGCCGATCCTGGCCACGATCTTGCCATCGTCCTCGGCAACTTCGATGGCGACCTTGCGCGTCGGCAACCAGCTCGACAAAAGGCTCGCCGGCACTTCCATGCCACCGCCAGATTGACCTCGAAGAATAGTGTCTAGCGCAACTTGCTGCGCCTCGCTCGCGTTCTCGTCGACGTAGATTCTTCCGGTACCGTTGGCATCGAAAAGCGTGGGGCCGGGAAAGTGAAACGCGACCAGTGCGTCTTGACCGGCCAGGTCGATGCCGTCGAAATCACCCTCGCGAATGCGCAAAAGCAAGGCCGTCGCACACCAGCCACGATCCATCAGCATCAGATCGGCCTGGCCGAACCAGCAAGGGCAAAGCATGTTGCAACTACAGTGTTCGACAAGTTCTCCGGACAGATTCCAGGTCATGGTCTTGCCCTCCCGC
>JBFFXR010000234.1:0-3930 GCA_041569645.1 Gammaproteobacteria bacterium | reverse complement strand
TATGCGATAGCGAATGACGATTTCATCCTCAATTCGGCCGGCTTCCTGCGCACCGCGAGGCGGCTGTTCAAGGGCGTTGTTTCGATCCCGGCCGATTGATTCCCGAGTCGCGAAAACCGTGGGCCGCCAACCCCGCAAGACGCAGCGCGCGCAATGCCGGTGCGGCCGATGTTCGGGAATTCGACAGACAGCCATGCCCGCTACTGTTAGTCTAGGGCCCGGGCTCGCGGTCGACGTGGGCCGCGAGCGGCGAATCCAGTCCACCAACGCAAAATTTGCACGATATCGAAAGCCATCATGAACGAGACCAATCCCCGGGAAATTTTCGAAAAATACGCCCAACAGGGCCATCGCCTGCACAAGGAGTTCTCCATCACCGAGTCGCAGGAGATGGCGGCCCAGCTGTTCAATTCATGGAACACGATCATGACCCGGGCGATGGAGAGCCCGGAGGACTGGTTTAAGTCGATTACCGGTCTTTACCAGCAACATTTCAACCTGTGGCTCAGCCTTTTCAACCCGTCGCAGGCAAACGGGGTAGAGCCCGACCCTGGCGACCGTCGCTTCAACGCGCCCGAATGGGAAGCAAGCCCGTTGCACAACTACCTCAAGCAATCCTACCTGCTATCATCGCGCTGGCTGACCGGCCTGGTCGAGGATTCGACCCTCGACGACAAGAACAAGGCCCGCTGCGCGTTTTACACCCGCCAGTTCATCGACATGATGTCGCCGTCGAACTTCGCCATATCGAATCCCGAAGTGATCAGGGAAACCATCGACAGCAAGGGCGACAACCTGGCCAAGGGGCTCGAAAACCTGATGCAGGATATGGACAAGGGCGCCATCAGCCTGACCGACGAATCGGCCTTTGAACTCGGCAAGAATCTCGCGACCACGTCCGGCAAGGTCGTGTTCCAGAACGACCTGATCCAGTTGATCCAGTTCAGCCCGATGACGGAATCCGTCAACGAGCGCCCGATACTGATCGTGCCGCCGTGCATCAACAAGTACTACATCCTGGACTTGTCGGAACACAATTCCTTCGTGCGCTATTGCCTCGAGCAGGGCAATAACGTGTTCATCATCTCGTGGCGCAATCCGGACGAGTCGCTGGGCGACAAGACCTGGGACGACTATCTCGAGCAGGGCAGCTTCCCCGCGATCGAAGCGGTCAAGGCGATCAGCGGAAGCAAGAAAATCAACGCCGTCTCCTGGTGTATCGGCGGCACCATGCTCGCGACGACCATCGCGGTGCTCGCGGCGAAACGCAAGAAGCCGTTCGCGAGCGCGACCTTCTTCACCACGCTGCTGGACTTTTCCGATCCCGGCGATCTCGGAGTCTTCATCGACGAATCCCAGGTCAACCAGCATGAATACAAGCTGGCCGACGGCGGCGTGATGCCGGGCAAGCAGCTGGCGACGACCTTTTCGATGCTGCGCGCCAATGACCTGGTGTGGAACTACGTGGTCAACAACTACCTCAAGGGCAAAACGCCGCCGCCGTTCGATATTCTTTACTGGAACAGCGATTCGACCAACATGACCGCGGCCATGTACACCTGGTACCTGCGCCAGATGTACCTCGAAAACAGGTTATCCCAACCGGGTGCGTTAGAGCTCTGTGGCGTGCCGGTGGATCTCGGCAAGATCGATTTCCCGACCTACTTCCTGTCGACGATCGACGATCACATTGCGCCGTGGAAGACAACTTACATCGGCGCCGGGCTGGTCGGCGGCCCGGTCGAATTCGTGCTCGCCGCCAGCGGCCACGTCGCCGGCGTGATCAACCCGGCGAGCAAGAACAAGCGCAACTACTGGACCGGCGGCGAGCTCGGCGGCAGCGCCGATCATTGGCTGGAGACCGCGAGTAGCGTCCCCGGCAGCTGGTGGCCGCACTGGGATCGGTGGCTCAAGGATCAGGGTGGCAAACAGGTCGCAGCCCCGGACGAGGTCGGCAGCGAGGACTACCCGGCCATCGAGCCCGCGCCGGGCTCCTATGTCATGGCGCGGGCCGACTAGCGGCCAGGGTATCATGGCCAAATCCATACCGGAGAGAGACGATGAAAGTAACCATTGATCTGGACGCTACCCCGCAGGAAATGCGCGTACTGCTCGGTTTACCCGACGTGGAATCGTTGCAGCAGGAAATGGTGGAAAAAATTCGCGCCAAGATGCTGGCCGATATCGAGGCCGGGAAACCCGCCGAATTCATGCGACTGTTCATGCCGACGCCCGACCAGTTCAAATCGCTCGAATCCATGCAGTCGGCCTTCTGGGACGCGGTCAGCGGCGCGATGTCGCCAGCGGACAAAGAGAAAGACTGACGCGCAAAACGACGCGGGCGACTCCCGACCATCGCTAACCGTCACCGTGCTTGCAGGAGTGCGCGACAGCCTTGGAATGTATCGCGCTAGCAACCGCTTCGATCGCAGGCCAGTAAACGGCGCGCGTTTTCCAGGCGAATGCGATCGCGGACCGCGACCGGTAGTCCGTCGATCCAGCGTCGATGATATTCCAGCAATCGCTCGAAAAAATCCCAGCCGTCGTCGGCCTGATCCCAGGTCTGGGTGCGCGTGACCTTCCACACCGGGTCGGTGCCGGTGACGAAGCGATCGGGATAGGCGACGACGAGATCGCGCCAGGCCGGCAACAGCTCCCCGTCGGCACCGGTCAGCCCCCCGTAGTGCCACGGATCGCGCGCCGAAAATTCGATCGTGACATTGGCGCAACGCTCGATGACCCGGCGTATGTGATCGGCCGTCAAATGGCCGCCCGCGTGCGCAAAAATGATTCTCAGATCCGGATAGGCCGTGCAAACGCGGACGAACGGAATTTCGTTGCCGGCGTCGACGTGAATCAGCGCCGGCACGTCGAATCGTTGCGCCAGTTGCATCAACCGGGCGAATACGGGATTGTCGGTCGCCGGTCGAAAGCCGGTCATGAAATGTATTTCTCCGATACCGCGGTAGAGGCCGCGCCGCAATCCCGCTTCGGCGAGCCGCACGACCGACGAATCGAGATACCAGTCCTGGCGGCCCAGCTCGTGGGTGTAAGGCGAGAAAATCGGCACGATCAGGTCGCCGCCGGCGCGTTTCAATTCGAGCGCGAGACTCGTTGGCGTGCTCGTCACGACGGCGAAGGCGACTTTCGCGCGGCGCAGGCGGGTAATTACTTCCTCCGCGCTGATGATTTCTTTCTGCTCCCAGTTGAAGTGGACGTGGATGTCAGCAAAGGGTTCCTGCGCCTGGCACGGCGCGATCGTCGCGACCAACCAGGCGATCACGAAATGCCAGGCCCCGGACCTCTTGTTGCGCCAAATTTCCGCCAGCCGGCCAGTCGCGGCCAACTTCGAGTGCGCGGCTTCGAGTAAACGGCTGATTCGAGGTTCGTCACAAACTCTGGTTTGACTGGCGTCAAGCGGAGGCGGAGGAATTAGAGCTAGCATCGGATTAAATCGAATCGGAGTTAGATGACCATGCTCGTCGGAGAATATTGTAATCGTGAGGTCGTCGTCGTCGATAAGCAAGACTCGATATCGGACGCGGCCAAGGTCATGCGCGAACACCACGTCGGCGATGTTGTCGTCGTCAGAACCGAGGGCGGGAAACAGTACCCGGTCGGCATGCTGACCGATCGAGACATCACGCTCGAGATCGTCGCTACCGGCACCGACCCGGATAGCGTCAGCGTGGCCGATGCGATGAGCTTCGACCTCGTGTCGGTATTCGACGATGACGATTTGATGCACGTCATCGAGCTAATGCGGGACGAGGGGATACGACGGGTTCCGGTGATCGACCGCGACGAGGCGCTGGTCGGAATACTCACCGTCGACGATCTGCTCGACCTGCTCAGCGAAATCTTCGTCGACATCGTTCATCTCGTCGACTCGCAGCGGCGCCGGGAGGCGCACCGTCGTCCGTGAGCCCG
>JBFFXR010000233.1:0-3995 GCA_041569645.1 Gammaproteobacteria bacterium | reverse complement strand
GTCGATCGAATCCGACTCGCATTTGGCGAAGGTTTCCTCGTCGAGTCGCAGGAATCCGATATCTTCCGTCAGGTTGCTCGCCGCGTCGGCGCAGTGGCGGTATATATCCGGTTTGAATTTAGCCAGTTCATCGAGATAGGCTTGCGCGCGGAACATGAAGATTCCGCTGTTCCAGTAGTAGTCGTCGGATTCGAGGTAGGTTCTGGCGGTGGTTGCATCGGGTTTTTCGACGAAGCGTTCGACATCGAATCCCTTGCCGTGTACCGCGCCGCGCTTGATGTAACCGTAGCCGGTTGCGGCATGCGTCGGTACGACGCCGAAGGTGACCAGTTTGTAAGCCTCGGCCAACGGCATCGCGCGATTGACCGCGTCGGCGAAGGCCTGCTGATCGGGAATTTCGTGATCGGCGGAGAGCACCAGCAGCAACGGGTCCGGATCCTTGAGGCAGGCGTGCAATGCCGCGACCGCGATGGCCGGCGCGGTGTTGCGACCCAGGGGTTCGAGAATGATCGACAGGTCCTCGATGCCGATTTCGCGCGCCTGCTCGGCGACGATGAAGCGATGTTCATTGTTGCAGACGACCGTTGGCGCCTCGTGCTCGATCCCGGCGAGCCGCCGAAAAGTCTTTTGCAGCATCGTCTCGTCGTGCAGCAGCGACAGGAACTGCTTGGGATACATTTTGCGCGACAGCGGCCACAGGCGGGTGCCGGAACCTCCGGACAGAATGATTGGAATCAAGTCAGGCCTCTTCGGGTAGTGTGAACCTGTCGGTTGTAATCGAAGCGAACGCGGTCCATTATAAATTGTTCAAACGGCTAGCGACAGGCGCTATGGCGGACGAGCAAAACCGTTCCGAGCCAGTGATCGAAGCGTACAAGCAACACAAGCTTGCTTACAGTGCGCTGCGTCGCATTCGCGACCTGATTTGCAGATTCGATGCCGAGCGCGCCGCCGACCGGCGGCTCGCGTGGATCGGCATCACGCTAGTGCTGGCCGTCATCGGACTGGCCTGTCTCTATTTCGCGACCGCCGAACGGGTCACGCTTTACTAGGCGGGCTGCGCCCGCCGGCGCGGGTGCATTTAGCCACGGATTCCATTACCATCGCCGCTCCAGCCGGGCAGCGGGGAGCCTACGATGAGCGACACTTTCAAAGCCTACCAGATCGGCAAGAACGACGACGGCCAGCGCTGCGCGCTGACCGATTTGAGCGACGACGACCTGATGGATGGTGACGTTACGGTGCGGGTCGAGTACACGACGCTCAATTTCAAGGACGGCCTCGCGCTCACCGGCCGTTCGCCGATCATTCGCAAGTTTCCGCTGACGCCGGGAATCGATTTCGCCGGCAGCGTGCTCGAATCGAGCCATGCCGATTTCGCGCCCGGCGACGCGGTCATTCTGAACGGTTTCGGCGTCGGCGAGTCGCATTCCGGCGGTTTCGCGCAGAAGGCGCGCGTCAACGGCGACTGGTTGGTGCCGGTGCCCGACGGCCTCGACGCGCGCCGCGCGATGGCGATCGGCACGGCCGGCTATACGTCGATGCTGTGCGTGATGGCGCTCGAGCATCACGGCATCGCCGCCGGCGATGGCGATATCCTCGTCACCGGCGCGGCTGGCGGTGTCGGCAGCATCGCGGTCGCGATCCTCGGCAAGCTTGGATACCGCGTTGTCGCGAGTACCGGGCGGCCCGCGGAAAAGGATTTTCTGCTCGGTCTCGGCTCGGCCGATGTAGTCGAGCGGTCGAAGTTCACCGAGCCGGCGCGTCCGCTCGGAAAAGAACTGTGGGCCGGCGCGATCGATGTCGCCGGCGGCAACACGCTCGCCAACGTGCTGAGCCAGACCCGTTACGGCGGCGCGGTCGCGGCCTGCGGGCTCGCCGAATCGATGAACCTGCCGACGTCGGTGGCGCCGTTCATCCTGCGCGGCGTGACGCTCTACGGAATCGATTCGGTGATGGCGCCGCAGGCGAAGCGCCGCGAAGCCTGGGCGCGACTCGCGCGCGACCTCGACCTCGAACTGCTCGACAGCCTGTCGTTCGACGTCGATTTCGAAGCCTTGCCGCAAGCGGCGAAAGATATCCTCGACGGCAAGCTGCGCGGCCGCGCGGTCATCAAGGTGCCGTAAGTCAGCACGCGCTACCCGAATTGACGTCGTTTCCAGCGTCATCGCGGGCCCGTTACCGGCCGGGGCCCCTCTCGATAACGGAAATTATTGCCGACGATGATGCAGGACAAGACGATACTTGACATGCGTAATTTCGGCCTCGGCGTCACGCTGGTCGTCGTCGGCGGTGTTTTTCTGAGCACTTCGGGAATCCTGTTGCGCAACGTCGAGACCGCCAGTGGCTGGCAAATCCTGTTCTACCGCGGCTTCGCGTTTTCGATCACGCTTTTCCTGCTGTTGCTCGTCCGCTACCGGGCGGGGATCGGCGCCGCGTTTCGCGCGATCGGAATGCCCGGCCTGCTGGCCGGCACGGTGCTCGGGCTCGGTTCGATCTGTTACGTCTTCGCGCTGCTGCTGACGACGGTCGCCAATGCGGTGTTCATCATCGGCGCGGCGCCGCTCGCGACCGCCTTCGTCGGCTGGCTGGTGCTCGGCGAGCGCACCTCGCGCTTCGGCGTCGGCGCGATGCTCGTGTCGCTCGGCGGCATCGGCCTGATGTTCGCCGACGGCCTGCTCGAGGGGCGCTGGCTCGGCAACGTCGCGGCGCTCGGCGTGGTCGCGTCCTTCGTCGTGTTCCTGCTGATCCTGCGTTCGCGGCGCGACGTCGACATGCTGCCGGCGACCTGCCTCGGCGGGCTCGTCATGGGCGGAATATCCGGCCTGGTCGCCGAATCGCTGGCGATTTCGACGCAGGACCTGCTAATCGCAATCGCGATGGGCAGCCTGCAATTCGGAGTCGGGTTCTACTGCATCACGATTGCATCGCGCTACATCCTCGCCTCCGAAATCGCGTTTTACGCACTGACCGAATCGATCCTGAGCCCGATCTGGGTCTGGATCGGCGTCGGCGAGACGCCGAGCGCGTGGACGCTCGGTGGCAGCCTGCTGGTGCTGTTGTCGGTCGGCGCCTACTGCATCCATGGTATTCGCGCCGAACGGCGGCTGCTGCGCGACGCGCGGCGCTTCAGCGAGACCTGAGCCCGAGCGCCGCGGCATCGAGCGCGAGCAGTTCCTGCCACGCGGGCTCGGGTTGCCAGCGGGCGAAGATCGGCGAGCGCGCTCGCGCTGGATCCAGGCCACGGACGTGCACTCCATGGAGATACATGAACGCCGAAACCCGGAAATTCATGATGCAGTGCACGAACACGCGCTGCTCGCCGAGCGCGTCGAGCAGCGCGCAGAAACGCAGCACGTGTTCGGGGCGCGGTGCATCGTAAGGCACCGG
Organism: Gammaproteobacteria bacterium; assembly: GCA_041569645.1. Lineage (GTDB taxonomy): Bacteria > Pseudomonadota > Gammaproteobacteria. The sequence continues at coordinate 605 of JBFFXR010000233.1, read as the reverse complement.
CAGATGGATGTAAGTCATGCCGAGCCCGGTCACGCGACCTCCCTCGTCGTCGATTGAATCGGGATGATCCGGCATCGCCAGGTTGATCACGGTTTCGTAGCCGGCGGCGGCAATTGCCTCGAACTGATCGGCGCGCGGCTGCCCGGCGGTGCCGATCGCCGGCGTCAGCGCGACGAAGTTGCGGATTGCATCAAGTGAATTCGACATCGTCGCCGACGCGGATCGCGCCGGGCTTGACGACGTCGCAGCAGACGCCGCCTCGCCAATCGGGGGTCAACGCCTCGGTCAGTCCCGGGTGCTGCTCGTCCATGCGCGAGCAGGGATCAGTTTCCTCGGTGACGACGAGCTCGACCTCGCCGATCTGCACGGTCTTGCCGACGAAGCCCGGATCGAAGGCGACGTCGTCGACCAGCAGGTTGGCGCGGCGGGTGGTCCACGGCAGGTCGGTATCGAGCTCGCGGCAAACCTGTCGCCACACGGGCTCGCTCAGCAGCGTCACCTGGCGGCCGCGCTGGGCGCCGCGAAAATCGCCATCGATACCGCGCTCGACGCTGATCTCGGCGCTGTCGACGAGCTGCATTTGCGCGTGCGGCTTGTGTTTGATC
>JBFFXR010000232.1:0-4083 GCA_041569645.1 Gammaproteobacteria bacterium | reverse complement strand
GCACAGGTGCGCCGGCTCGCGAATGCTGCCGCCGGTATCCGAACCAAGCTCGAGCGCGGCGCCGCCGCTGGCAATGATCGCGGCCGCGCCGCCACTCGAACCGCCCGGGCTGCGCTCGAGGTCGAAGGGATTACAGCTGCGACCGTAGATCAGGTTGTTGGTCTCGCCGCTGAAGGTCAGCTCGGGGGTGTTGGTTTTACCGAGCAGTACCGCGCCCGCCGCGCGCAGCCGCGCGACGACCGGCGCGTCCTGTGCCGGCACGTAGTCCTTGCGTCCGAGCGTGCCGCCGGTCGACACGATGCCCTCGGTATCGAGCGAATCCTTCAGCGTGATCGGCACGCCGTGCAGCGGCCCGCGAAATTCGCCGTTAGCGGCGAGGCGATCGAGCGCGTCGGCCTCGGCACGGGCGCGCTCCGGCACCAGCTGAACCACCGCGTTGATCCGCGGGTTGACCGTTTCGATACGCGCGAGGCAGGCGTCGACGATCTCGCGCGCGCTCGTATCGCCACGCCGAATGGCCGCCGCGATACGGCACGCGGAGTCGAAGATGAGATCGGACATGGGGCCGATTATCGGCGCCTCAGTCGGGATTTTCCAGCCTCGAACTTGCGCTCGGGAATCGCGCGACGAATTGCACGCCGCGCAGGTCTAGCGGTGTGAAGCGCAGGCTGGCCGAGCGCTTGCGGTTATTGATGTCGATGACCCACTGCGGCATGATCGGATCACCCTCGTCGAGGTGCGTAGTGTTCGCGTTGATCTCGAGCCCCGACACCAGCTGCGGCTTGCGCCGCTCCTGCGAACCGATCTCGATACTCGCTATCGGCGCGGCAAAAGACAAATCGATCTTCTTGCACAGCGGATCGCCATCGTTGTCGTTGTCGAGACGGCACATCGGCTTGCCGTCGGCAGCGACGAGGTCGACGCGATGCTTGTGCAGCTCGCCATTGGCAAGCTTGATGCTGAGCGCGTACTCCTGATCGCGAATCTCGATATTCCTGAACGCTACCACACCCTCGAAACCCTTGGCGATCTCGTTGACGAAGTACAGGCCAAGCCCTTTGCCATGATGCTCGCGGATTCGCCGCGACGAAAAGCCGAGCTGGTATATCTTGTCCTTTTCGTCTTCCTTGATCCACGGACCGCGGTTGTAGACCTTGACTTCGACATCTTCGTCGACCCGGGTCAGCACGATGCCGACGCGCGAGTAACGCCCGGTATATGCTTTTTGCCCCGCGTAGAACAGCGCGTTGTTGAGCAGATTTTCGATCAGCAGAACCATGTGGTTTTCGTTGCCGAGCATCTCGGCGTCGGCTTCGAGCTCGACGCGGAATTTGTCGTCGCCGAGGCTTGCCGGCAGCTGCCAATCGCCGTTGAGGCGCAGGTCGTCGGGATTTTCGGTGATCGGCAACAGTGCGCGCCTGAGCGCATGGCTCATCAGGAATGTCGGCCGGAACGGCGATGGCTCGTCGCCGCCGCCGTGTAACAGCGATTGAAAATAATGCTCCTCGCAATCGTAGATCCGGTTGGCGACGTGCAAGGCGAGATTGTCGGTGGTCGACAGATCGAGCAGATCCCACAGGTACAGCAATCCGGCGGCAGCGTCCTCGTACTGGCGGCGCTCGTCGGGCGCGCAGTTCGCGAGCGCGGACTTCAGCGCCGTCTGCGCCTTGTCGTAGCTGATTACGCCGTTATGGCGAACCTCGGAGGCGATGTTCTTGAAATGCAGGAACTTCTCGTCGTACTCGATGTACTCGAGCAGCCGTTCGCTGATGAACATCTTGAGCTTGTCGGCGTGATCCGAAAAAGTGCGCGCGCGCGTGCCGAGTTCGCGACGCGTCTCGAACAGTTCGTCGATGCGCTGCTGAAACTGACGCAATTGCGCGCGGCTGCGCGCGCTCGACTGCAGGTAGAGCCAGACATCGAGAATGACCAGCAGCACCAGCGCGGCGACGCCGATGAGCAGATTGTCCGCCGATTGCAGCGGCGCCGGCAGCGAATCCGGCGGCAGAAGTTCGCGGTTGGCGAGCACGAATTGCCAGGCGACCAGCGCGAGCGCGAGCAGCATGCTCGGCCACGGGTAGTGAACACGGGCGAGGCGCATCGGTTTCACGTCAGGCCGGCGGCTTCCAGAAGTAGGCGCCCTCGTCGCCGAGCGTGACGATGCCCTCGCCGGCGCTGCAGCGGGCGGTGAAAGCCCCGTCGCCGTCCTCGACCGCGTCGAAGGCGCGGCGCAGCGTCTTGATGTGCTGGCGATAGCTGGCATAGGAGAACTTGTCCGGATCCAGATCGAGGCGCTCGGCGACCTGCTCGGCGGTCAGCGGTCGCGGCGATGCGGCGACCAGCTCGCGCAGCAGCTTGCGCGGCGTCGGCGCGAGCGGCCGGCGGGCGTTACTCGGATTCATCAGGCGCTGACCCTTCCAGTAAACGTTCCAGGTGTTCATGTCGATCACGAGTTCGCCGCTGGTGACGAGGTTGCCGGTGCCGCTGTCGTCGCTGTCGATCGAGCGCTGCCGCAGCACCGCACGAATCCGCCAGCACAGCACCTGCTCGACGTTGTTCTGGTGCTTGGCGATGAAATCGGTGGCGGCAAACTGCTCGAGCGCGTCGCGCTCGATTTCGGTGCCGGCATGCTCGGACAGATAAATGATCGGTACCTGCGGCCACTTCTTGCGCAATGCGTTGGAGACCGTGAATCCGGCCTGATCATTGCCGTTCATGCGCGCGTCGAGCAGCGCGACGTCGGGCGCATCGCCGCTTGCGGCGAGGGCGATCTTTTGCCTCGCGGCCTCGGCGAAGTTGAAAATCTCGAGGGTATTCGGGCTACCGTCGAAGTCCTCGGCCTCGAGGACCGGGGTGAACTTGCGGATCCAGTGCGACTGGTCCTCGACCCAGAAGATCAGCGCCATCGATTCCCCAAAAAATGCTTTTTTTTCATAGACCTGGCCGGGATTTACGGTGTGCACCGGCGGTGCGCGCGGTAACAAAACGTGAGCCGGTTCAAAATTTGTCGACCACCATTCCCTGATTTAAGCGGATTTTGCCGGCTTTTCACCGATTTTTCACAGGTCTTGCATACATTCTCGTCATGGTTCACAAAAACAAGGTTTTTCAAATGCTTAGCGAAGTTCCCCGGGTCATTTCAGCGACCGTTTGCATCGCCATCATCGCCTGGCACAGCGGCTATTACGTACGCCAGTTCGGCTGGGATATTGCGAAAAAGGCGTTTCTGCTGCGCTACTCGGCGCTGCCGAAACGCCCGCGGCAACAAAGCTGACGCGTCGACGGCACCAAATTAGGCTCGCAATCCGGTAAATGACATCTATTCTCTATTAATTCTCAACAGGACGAAAATCCAGGAAAAGTAAAATGAACAGTTTTTACATATTGCCCGACATGCCCGGCGTCTCGATCGCGGTGTGGGTCGTCGCGAGCATGATCTTTCTGTTCCTCGCCAAGGAACCCATGCACAAGGTGATCCAGGCCTGCTCCGACGCCACCGCCGGCGGGCTGCGCAAGCTCGCCGCGTGGATGAAACATACCGCGGAGACCATGCGCGAAAAGGACCGCAAGGTCCTGCTCGAGTCCGGGGTCGCCAAGATCCAGGGCGAGATCGTGCAGGAATTCCACAAGATCGACATGGCCAACACCAAGGCCCTCGACGGCTACCCGAAGCTGCAGCTCAAGCTCGACGAGAACATCAGCAAGATCGAGCGCGATTACCAGGACTGCGGCCAGGTTTCGCCGCAGGCGCCCGGCTGGAGCGAAGTGATCGAGGCGATCGGCCGCGCGCAGGGCGCGACCAACGATCGCATCATCGAAAACATGCTCTCCGAGATTCACAAGTCGGCGGTCGACGGCGAGAAGAAGGCGATCTCCGAATTCCGCGACGCCACCGGCAAGCGGCACAAGATCCTCAACTCGATGGCACCGGTGTGGAAACGCATCGAGAAGCTCTGCAAGGAAATCAACTCCAAGGTCGAGCGGGTCATGGAGAACAGCCGCAACATCGAGAAGTACATGGCGCGGTACGAGAAGATCGCCGCGGCCGAGCCCGAGTCGATCGACATGCTGTCGTCGAAGGTC
>JBFFXR010000231.1:0-4141 GCA_041569645.1 Gammaproteobacteria bacterium | reverse complement strand
TTTTAAATTCTTCGGCCGCTATCGGGGCCGGCAGAGTCGGCTCTATGTTACTGATGAATAACTGCAAATCGAGCTTTTGTAGGCGTTCGTAGACGCGTGCCCGGGCGTCCGAATCGAGCTCCGAATGCAGGTCGTCGATAAGCAGGATTATGCGCCGCGAAACGGCCTCGCCGACGCGCGTCAACGCCGCGAGCAATAGCGCCAGACACAGTCGCTTGCCCTGTCCGCGCGACAGGATTTCTCCGGCCGGTTTGCCGTCGGCGCGCAGCATCAAGTCGTCACGCTGGATCCCGTACCGGGTGTAGCCAGCGGCGATATCGCGCCGTCGCTCGGCTTCGAGCACCGCCGCGAGGGTTTGTCCCGCGGCCCAGCCCGGCCGGTATTCCAGCTCGAGTCGAAACCCCTCCAGTAAGGATTGCAGGTCTTCGTGCAGCATCTGCTGGAGCTTCTCGATGCAATGCCGGCGCATCGCCGCGAGTCGTTCCGACGGTGCAATCAGGTGCTCGTCCCAGTAGTCGAGCATATCCAGACCGCGTCGATCCTTGAGCAGCCGGTTGCGCTGCCGCAGCGCGTGCTGAAAGCGATTCCAGGTATCCGCGTAATCCTGTTCCACGTGAAACAGGTACCAGTCGACGAATCGCCTGCGGGCTTGCGGCGAGCCATCGATCAACTCGAAACTGCCGGCGTTGACGATGTTGATCGGAGCTCGACGAACGAGCTCCGAGCGGCGACCGAGTGGCGCGCCGTTTACCCGGATTTCGAGTTTGCGGCCGCGTTTGGAAATACCGGCCTTGAAATCGTCGAATCGGCCGAACAGCAAAAATCCCGGTTTCCCGTATTGCACGCATTGCGCGAGTTGATGGGTGCGAAACGATTGCCCCTGACAAAGCACATAAATCGCTTCGAGCAGGCTTGTCTTGCCGGCGGCGTTGCCGCCGTAAACCAGGTTAATTCGCGGATGCAGCTCGAGCGTAGTGCTGGCGAGGTTCCTGAAGTCGGTCAGGCTGAGCTGCCGGATCGCCATCCGGTTGGCCGCGCGCTACAGGCGCATCGGCATGACGACATACAGGCTCTCGCTATCCTCGCTGTCGTTGATGACGCAACTGCTGTTGGCGTCCTTGAGCTTGATCTGAACCTTGTCGGACTCGAGGACATTCAACACGTCGATCATGTAGGTCACGTTGAAGCCGATTTCCATTTCCGCCTCGTCGTAATTGACCTGCAATTCTTCCTCGGCTTCTTCCTGGTCAGGATTATTCGCCTGAATCGACAGATTGCCCGGCGACAGCGTCAGGCGAATACCACGGTACTTCTCGTTCGACAGGATCGCGATGCGGCTCATCGATTGTTTCAGAGTATCGCGCTCGACTTCGAGCGTGCGATTGCCGTCGACCGGGATCACGCGTTGATAGTCCGGAAACTTGCCGTCGATCAGCTTGGTAGTAAATACCAACCGGCCGGCTTCGACGCGCAGATGATTCTGGCTGAGGGTACAACTGGCCTCGTCGGCACTGCCGTCCAGCAAGCGCGACAGTTCGAGTACCGCCTTGCGCGGAATGATGATTTGGCGTTCGTCATCGACGCCAGTCTCGCATTCGCTTTCGGCGAGCGCCAAACGGTGACCGTCGGTCGCGACCAGCCGCAGCTTGCCGGGAACAACTTCCATCAAAATACCGTTGAGGTAATAGCGCACATCCTGCTGGGCCATCGCGAACGAGGTCTTGTCGAACAGGGATTTGAGACGGTTTTGTGCAATCGCAAAACTGTGTTGCGCATCGATCTCGTCGAGCCCCGGAAAATCCCGAGCCGGCAGCGAGGCGAGCGTAAAACGACTGCGGCCCGAGGTCAGCGATACGCGGTTTTCATCGATGGTGAAATTGATCGCGGTGCCATCGGGCAAAGCTTTGGAAATATCGAGTAGCTTGCGCGCCGGCAGGGTAGTCTGGAAATCCTCGGTCGCGTCCGAATCGATGCCGGCGACCATTTCGATTTCGAGATCGGTCGCAGTCAAACTCAAGTCACCACCCGTTGACTTCAGTAATACGTTACCGAGAATGGGCAGGGTCTGACGGCGCTCTACTGCACCGATGACTTGCTGAAGCGGCCCGAGCAAATCTTCTCTTTTAATCGTTGTTTGCATTTAATCTCTAAGTTGCTGTGTTTATTAGTAGCTTCAAATTTCTGAATAACTTGGTTTTCTTTAGTATTATCAGACACTTATATTGGAACTCGTTCGTTTCAACCTGTCCGCAGCAGTTGTCTAAACTGTGGATAAGCAGCGCATAAAATCGCTACCGAATCTTATCCCGATCTTGTCCACAGTTGCCACACAAGATATATCTGGATTCAATTGCTCAGCATCCGGGTCAGTATCTCGAAATCCTCATCGATCCGCCGGTCTTCGGCGCGTAACTCGTCGATTTTACGACACGCGTGGAGTACCGTCGTGTGATCGCGTCCGCCGAAAGCGTTGCCAATTTCCGGCAGGCTGTGGCGGGTCAACTGTTTCGCCAGCGCCATCGCGATTTGCCGCGGGCGCGTTATCGATCGGTTGCGCCGGCTCGACAGCAGATCGGCGACGCGAATCTTGTAATACTCGGCAACCAGCTTCTGGATGTTGTCGATCGTGATCGGCTTGTCCTGGACCGCGAGCAGTTCCTTGAGCGCCTGGCGGGCGAAATCGGGAGTAATCGGTTCGCTGGTGAAGCGAGCGTGGGCGACGAGCCGCTTGAGCGCGCCCTCGAGTTCGCGGATGTTCGATTTGAAGCGTTCGGCGATGAAAAAAGCGACGTCGTCCGGCACCTCGGCGTCGGATTCCTCGGCCTTGCTGTTCAGGATTGCGACCCGGGTCTCGAGATCGGGTGGCTTGATGTCGACCGCGAGCCCCCAGCCGAGGCGCGAGCGGATCCGGTCCTCGAGGCCCTCGATTTCCTTCGGAAACCGGTCGCAGGTAATGACCATTTGCGCGCGTGCCTCGTAGAGCGAATTGAAAGTATGGAAGAATTCTTCCTGCGAGCGGCTCTTGTCGGCGAGAAACTGAATATCGTCGATCAGCAGCGCGTCGAGACTGCGGTAGGAATTTTTGAAATCGTTCATCCGGCTGTGCTGTAGCGCCTTGACCATATCGGAGACGAAGCGCTCACAGTTCACATAGAGGATATTGGCATCGGGATTGTTTTCCCGAATCTGGTTGCCGATCGCGTGCATCAGGTGAGTCTTGCCAAGACCGACCCCGCCGTAGATGTAGAGCGGGTTGTACTCCGAACCCGGGTGGCTGCTGACCTGGATCGAAGCAGCGCGCGCAAGCTGGTTCGACTTGCCCTCGACGAAATTTCTGAATTTTTGCGTCTCGTTGAGCCCCGATGAGCGATATGCGCGCGGTGCCGGCATGTTCGGCACCTCGACCGGCTCCGCCGGGCGCGCGTGCGAGCCGATCGCGAGGCTGACCGAGATCGATTTGCTGTCGTCGAGACTGGTTACCAGTTCGCGAATGCGATCGAGAAAATGTTTGCGCACCCAGTCCATGACGAAGCGATTCGGCGCCAATAGCTTGAGCGTGTTGAGTTCCTGCTCGGCCTGCAGCGGCAGGATCCAGGTGTTGAGTTGTTGTTCGCTGATTTCGCCTTCGAGGCAGGAAATACACTGTTGCCAGATCGAGTTCAAGGTTATAACCGTCGCTATCGCAAGGTTGTGTCGTCAGGGCGCATTCCGACGCGCAGTCGCGTCGTCGGGGCCGAGGTTCGTTTTCATTAAATGATTCGATCGCTTTACCCGCGTCACCAGGCATCCCGAAGCGCGATCGACAGCGGACAATATTATACTTATCCACAGCCCGAGCAAAGAGCCGGAGCGTAAAAAACCGATCTTTTGTGCGCTATTTACGCGGATGTCCGCCGGTACTCGCTGCCCGAGATGGCGAATGGTCCGACCGCACAAAGATATTGACGTGGCGCGGCGCTACCAGTACATTGTCGCGCCTTGTTGACGTCGACGAAGCGGTCGAGCCGAGGCTACTGTCATGAAACGTACATTTCAACCCAGCAACCTCCGGCGTGCGCGGACGCACGGCTTCCGTGCGCGCATGCGGACTCGCGGCGGTCGCGCCGTGATTCGGGCTCGTCGGGCCAAGGGCAGGGCGCGC
>JBFFXR010000230.1:0-4147 GCA_041569645.1 Gammaproteobacteria bacterium | reverse complement strand
GCGGACCGTTGCCGATATTGATGCTGGGCTCGCGGAAATAAATCGGGTTGAGCTGGGCGTGGCAGTCGGCGATGAGCAAGATTCGGGCGTTACCGAAGGCCGGCAGGTCGTAGAGCTTTTCGCCGGCGTGCTCGGCGGCGAGGCCAATACTCGGGAACAGACCCGCGGCGCCGGAAAGCCCCAGCAGGCGAACGAATTCGCGTCGATTCAGGTTCATGTCGCTCCTCTCTTTCTTATTTGCCGAACAGCTCGGCCAGTTCGCGCAAGTCCGCGACCACGCGATCGGGATTGCAATCGTGAATACTATAACCGTGGTTGTAACCGTAGGGTACGGCGACGACGCGGAAACCGGCGGCGCGCGCCGCCTGCACGTCGTTGGCCGAATCGCCGACCATCAGGCATTCGGCAGAATCGAGCCCGAAGTGATCGGCGGCATACCGCAACGGCATCGGGTCCGGTTTTTGCCGCGCGGTCGTGTCGCCGGCCACGACCAGCTCGAAGTATTGCGCCAGCCCCTTGGCGGCGAGCAGATCCGCGGTGAAGCTGCCGGCCTTGTTGGTGACACAGCCAAGATGCAGTTCGCGCCGCGCGAGCCGCTCGAGCCCGTCGACGACCCCGGGATAGACCGTGCTCAGGCGACTGACGTTGTCGGCGTAAAGCCGCCTGAAGCTGTCCAGCGCGCGCTCGAACAGCTCCGGGTCGGGTTCCACGTCCATCTCGCCGGTCAGGAATCGCTTGACGAAACGAGCAATGCCGTTGCCGACCCACGCGCGCGCGTCCTGCTCGTCGCGCGGCTCGCGCCCCAGCTCACGCAGCATTTCGTTGCCGCACCAGGCGAGGTCCGGCAGGCTGTCGACCAGCGTGCCGTCGAGATCGAACAGGACGAGGCGCACGGCATCGAAATCGATGCCGTGCGGTGGCGGGTGGCCGCGTTGTGCGACGCTGGTGGCTGAGTTCGGCATCGCCCCGACCTTAGCGCATGGCCGGGCCCGATTCGGGACCCTGGCAGGTTGTTCTCATCTCGGTATCACCGCGGCCCGGGAAATCCGGATCAAGTCGGCACCAAGGTAGCAAAAGCGGATGCGGCGGTTAATAACCCGATAGCGATAGATGCTATCACCAGCGTCAGCCGCCGGTCGGAGCTGCCGAATCAGGTCGGGGCGGGCTATCCGCGGTAGACGACCATCGCGGCCCCGGCCGATTGCGCCCGGTTGTCGAGACCGAGCAGCTTGACGTGGTGTCCTGGATGCGCGCGTTGGCAAGCTTCGCACTCGGCGATGATCGCATCGACATCGGTTTCGCCTAACAACGGCAAGCACTACCTGCCGCAGGGCTGACATTCGAAATATCGTGGATCAGGTCTGAAAACGACGAATAACGAAGGATCATTAAACGCCTCGACTCAACGAATTCATTGATTTCCTTGTGATTTTTATCTTCAATACGAGGGCATGATGGATGCGGAAACCAGCGCCGGAAAAACATCCTCCCCCGGATAGACACGATGTCATCGAAAAATTCCACCGACAAGCTTGATCGCGTTGTTTCACAGGCTCGCCTTGCCCGGGAAGAGAGGGAAAGGAGCTACCGCAGCAAGGCGCTGAAAATGTATCCCTGGGTATGCGGCCGCTGCGGCCGTGAGTTCAATCAGAAAAATCTGCGGGAGTTGACGGTGCACCACCGCGATCACAATCACGATAATAATCCAGCCGACGGCAGCAACTGGGAGCTGTTATGTGTTTATTGCCATGACAACGAGCATGCCCGCTATGTCGACTCGGGTTACGGCGACGCAACTACCGACGGGCAAAAAAAAGAGGCCACCTACAATCCGTTTGCGGACCTGGCGTCGATGCTCGATAAAAGGAAATGATCGACAATTGTTCCTGGAAACTCGCGGACAATTGTTTATTAGGCTGCTTCCCGGCCTGAATTCATTTACCGCCTCCGATCCTTCGTAACCGAGCTACCGAGTTTTCGCAAGCAGCCCCTCCCATCAAACCCGGGCGGTGCGATCTCAGGGCATATCGGGACGCCCGGTTGAATGCTGGAATCACTCGACAACGACCCTCGCGATACTCGAAGAAATTAACGGCTCCACTAGGTGGAAACGGCAATATTCGCTAAACTGGTGGGGCACTGCGAGGAACCCAATGATGCACCACGTCAACGAGACCTTTCGAGACCAGCGCGTCGAATTGACCGGCAGCCGGTTCCATGGCTGTACCTTCGAGAACTGCGAGCTGGTATATCGGGGCGATCCGTCCCCGACTTTCCAGGACAACGAATTCATCAATTCGACCTTCGTTTTCAAAGATGCCGCGATTCGTACCTTGTATTTCCTCTCCAACATGTACCACTCGGGAAAGGGTGGCGAGGAAATCGTCGAACAGACCTTCGAAGATATCCGCAATCGCGCGATTCACGGCGTCGAAACGGCCACCATCACACCGCACACACCTGACCACAGCCTGCGCTGATTTAAACGTCTGGTGCGATTGCTTTCCCGATAACGAATGCTTGTTTACGGGCATCAAGCGAAAATCTTTGGCCGACGATAAACGCTCGGCAGATAAAAAAACCCCGCCGAAGCGGGGTTCAATGATTACAAGGCCGCAATAAAATTTATCGCCGGACTGATGTTGTACGCCATAATTCTTTTGAACGGGCCATTGACTGTCGCCGAAAATCCGCGCCCGGTCGCTCCTACCACCGCAGGTGACCCTTATAGGGGAAGTTACCCGCTTCGATGTCATCCTTGATGTCAAATCGTCCGGTGACACCTTCGAAATCACCCATGCCGCTGCCCCTTGCAATAGGATGTTGGCAGCGTCCCCAGATCTCCGTGGCCAGGTCGGGGCAATCCTCGAGCTTCGCCGTAAATAGGTAATTCGTCTCGAACGAGCCGAACCCTACGTTGTGGTAATTCCCAACGAATATCTCGGTCCCCGTTTCGCGGTAGGTTCCGCTCGGCTGGCATGTCCCTTCCGCTACGAACACATAGAGACAACCCTCCAGGTCCCCGGTCATCAAGAGTGCAAAGTCGGAACCATTACCCTCGGGATCGATACATTCGGTCTCTGCAAAAAAGCCTACACCCTCGATTTGTATTGCTCCCCCGGCATTCACCGGGGAGTTAAAAGTCAAAACCACACTAATGAGTGCCATAGTCGTAAGCGATAAGATTGTTAATCGTCGTTTCATAATTCTCGCTCCTGTCGGTTATCAAGGTTGCGAGGGCAATGGATCTGGCGCCAACCAGGATCGCAATGTTGATGCGACTTTATCGCGGGGGTATCCGGATCATTCGTTATTGCCCTTTGCACACCTTACTCGTAGTAAGTGTTATCTAGGGCCGACTCAGGAAGGCTAATGGGTCCAAATTTAGGATTTCAGGACCGCTCCGACTACCCTAAATGCAGGCCATGTTAGCATTCGGGGCCGATCAGTAGATAAGGCAAGGATGTGCTTCTCGCGACCCCGTGTCAAATTTACACTGGTGCGGAGGTAGATCTCGTGCCATTGGGCGGATAGAAAAACTATCGGGAACCAGAAGGCTTTTTTATTGGTGATCGAGTCGGATCGTCTATCACCGCTGGCTCATCAGGTCGGAGCGGCAGATTTCTTGTAAGCCGCCGCTCGCCGAGCCATGGCGGGAGGCAATCTCCGGCCAGAAACGGACATTCAACCCTCAATCAAATAAATAACACGGAAGGTTCAATAACATCTTTAAAGAACGAGGATTGATAGTCGATAGCGCGAATCAATCCTAGCGAGGCTGGCGAACTGTCAGAATTTGAGAATGGTCGTAGGCATCCAAACTTATCCTGGTTGAGCTACATCAACGAGCTGAATCGATACTCAATTACGCTAGCTGTTAAATGATTAAGCATTAATAGGATGTTTATATTTTGTACACCCGATTAATTTAATTAAGGAGAAAGCCATGAAAAAGATGGGAGCAATATTGATAGGTTTAGGAATGTTGGTGACGATGAGTGTACTCGCACAAGGAGAGCCGCAGACACTGGGACAGGTCGATTGTTTACCGGGTCAGATTTTAAAATCTGATGGTGAGGCTTGGGGCTGTGGTGATGACATCACCGGCGGTGGATCGAAGATCATAATACGTGATGGGAACGGTACT
>JBFFXR010000229.1:0-4156 GCA_041569645.1 Gammaproteobacteria bacterium | reverse complement strand
TCTCCCGTGAGCGGGAATGCCTGAACCGGTCGAGACCGTCATCGGTTTCGATTTCGGCAACCACTGGATCGGCGTCGCGGTCGGGCAAACCCTGACCGGGCAGGCGCGCCCGCTGCCGGCAATCCGCAGCGGCGACTGGCGCCGGATCGGCGCGCTGCTCGAGGAATGGCGTCCGCAGCGTATCGTCGTCGGCCTGCCGCTCGATCTCGCCGGCGGGCGCCAGGCGATGACCGCGCGCGCCGAACGCTTCGGCCGCCAGCTCGAGGGCCGCTTCGGCATTCCGAGCGAACTGGTCGACGAGCGCCTGACGACCCGCGAAGCCTGGCAGCTCGCGCTCGAGCGCGAGGAGAAGAAATCCAAGCCCGAGATCGACAGCCTCGCCGCCATGCTGATCACCGAATCCTGGCTCCACGACCACGCCAAAACCTAGCTGGCAATACCCCGACTACCTGGCTGCTCCGAAGTCATTGTTTCACGCAGAGGCGCGGGGGGCGCAGAGGACGCAGAGAATTTCGGTCGTTTGCCGCTCGAAACGATTACCAAGAATCCGCCGTTCAATTATTTCGCCATTGCAATACCGTGCGGACATTTTTCACGCGAATTAATCCACCCCAACAAAAACCTCCGCGCCCTCTGCGTGCTCTGCGCCTCCGCGTGAAACACAAATAACGATCAGGGCACTGACGGCGAGGAGCCCGGTACTGTTTTCGGGGGGGTTTTATGCTATAAAGCGTCCCCAACTGACCCGCGGAGCTCAAGTGTCCCTACCCTCGGTTGATTCGCTGATCGACAAGCTGACCCAGGCACTGACTCCCCGTTTTTCCTCCTCGCCCCAACCGATCATCGTCGGCATCGAAACCGGCGGCGTCTGGATCGCCGAACGCCTGCACCGCAAGATTCGCCCGGACACCGAACTCGGCCGGCTGAACATCTCGTTTTACCGCGACGACTTCACCCGCATCGGCCTGCATCCCTCGGTCAAGCCGTCGGTGCTGCCGACCGACATCGACGACCGCAGCATCGTACTGGTCGACGACGTCGTGCATTCGGGGCGCACGGTGCGCGCGGCGATGAACGCGTTGTTCGACTACGGCCGGCCGAAGCAAATCCTGTTCGCCGCGCTGATCGACCGCGGCGAGCGCGAAATTCCGATACAGCCCGATATCGTCGGCGCGCGGCTCGAGCTCGAGCCCGGCAGCCACATCAAGCTCGAGGGGCCGGACGACCTGCGCCTCGTGATCAAGACCCGGAAATCCGATGACGAGCGCTAATCTGCAGCTCGACGAGCACGGCAAGCTCAGGCACTTTCTTGCGATCGAAGGCCTCAACCGGGAACTCTTGACCGAGATCCTCGACACCGCCGAATCGTTCATGTCGGTCAGCGATCGCACGATCAAGAAAGTTCCGATTCTGCGCGGCAAGACCGTCGCCAACCTGTTTTTCGAGGCCAGCACGCGAACCCGCTCGACCTTCGAGCTCGCCGAGCAGCGCCTGTCGGCGGATATCCTCAGCCTCAACGTCGATTTCTCGGCCACGGTCAAGGGCGAATCGCTGCTCGATACCCTGCGCAATCTCGAGGCGATGCAGATCGACATGTTCGTGATCCGTCACCAGGACAGCGGCAGCGCGCACTTCTTCGCCCAGCACGTGCGCCCGGGGGTGTCGGTGCTGAACGCCGGCGACGGCCAGCACGAGCACCCGACGCAGGCGATGCTCGACATGTACACGATTCGCCACTACAAGCGGGATTTCGCGAGTCTCAAGGTCGCGATCGTCGGTGACATCCTGCACTCGCGGGTCGCGCGCTCGCAGATTCACGCGCTCAACCTGCTCGGTACCGCGGAGGTTCGCATCATCGCGCCACGCACGCTGCTGCCGGTCGATGCCGAGTCGCTCGGCGCGCAGGTCTTCGAAGATCTCGAGCGCGGTCTCGACGGCGTCGACGTCGTCATCATGCTGCGCCTGCAAAAGGAACGCATGCGCGGCGCATTGTTGCCGAGCGAGAAAGAATATTTTCGCAAGTACGGACTGTCGCAGGAGCGTTTGCGGCGCGCCAGGGATGATGCCATCGTCATGCACCCCGGGCCGGCGAACCGCGGCGTCGAGATCGAATCCAGCGTCATGGACGGCAACCAGTCGGTGATCCTGCAACAGGTCAGCTTCGGTATTTCGGTGCGTATGGCGGTGATGTCGATGATCGTCGGCCAGTCGGGCCTGCAGGCCGGGAGCGACGCGTGAACCGGAGAATTCGCGGCGGCCTGCTGATCGATCCGGCGGCGCGCGAGACCCGCGAAGGCGACGTGTTCATCGCCGACGGCAAGATCGTCGCCCTCGGCGCCGCGCCGAACGGCTTCGACGCGGGCGAGGTCATCGACGCCACGGGTGCGTGGGTGATGCCCGGGCTGATCGATTGCCAGGCGCGGCTGCGCGACCCGGGCCAGCCGGAGAAGGCCAATATCGAGAGCGAGACCGAAGCCGCGGTCAAAAGCGGCATCACGACGCTGGTCATGCCGCCCGACACGCTGCCGCCGATCGACAATTCGGCGACGGTCGAGCTGATCCACCACCGCAACGAAATCTTCGGCCACCGCGCCCACGTCTACCCGATCGGCGCGCTGACGCGCGGTCTCGGCGGCGATCAGCTGAGTAACATGGCGAGCCTGCTGGTCGACGGCTGTATCGCATTCAGCAATGCGCAGCACCCGATCGTCAACAATCTCGTGCAGCGGCGCGCGATGGACTACGCCGCCGGGCTCGGCGCGCTGGTCATCATCCAGCCGCTCGACCACGACCTGCTCGGCAACGGCTGCGCCCACGAGGGCGCGGTCGCGACGCGCCTCGGCCTGCCGGCGATTCCGGAAGCCGCCGAAACCGCGGCGCTGGCCAAGGACATCGAACTGGTCGCGCAGACCGGCGTGCGCACGCACTTCGGCCAGTTATCCTGCGCCCGCTCGGTCGACATGATCCGCCAGGCCAAGGCCAAGGGCTTGCCGGTCACCGCCGATTGCGCGATTCACCAGCTGTTCCTGAGCGAACACGACATCGGCGAGTTCGACAGCAGCAAGCTCGTGATTCCGCCGCTGCGCGGCCTGTGCGACCGCGATGCGCTGCGCGCCGGCGTCGCCGACGGCACGATCGACTGCCTGTGCTCGGATCACCAGCCGCACGAGGTCGACGCCAAGCTGCGGCCGTTCCCGTCGGCCGAGCCCGGCGTCAGCGGGCTCGAGACGCTGCTGCCGCTGGCCTTGCAGCTGGCCGGCGAGAAAGTCCTGGATTTACCGGAACTGGTACGGCGCCTGACGCTGAACCCGGCGATGATACTGGGCCTGCCCGGCGGCCGATTGCAGGCCGGTGAACCCGCCGATCTCGTCATCGTCGACCCCGAGGCCCACTGGGTTTGCCATGCCGCCGAACTGATTTCGAAAGGCAAGAATACCGCCTTCGACGGCTGGGACTTCAGGGGTCGCGTCACGCACACCGTGATCGGCGGCGAACTCGTCTACGCGGCAAACCCGGAGAAATAGAGATTACCAGCCACCGTAGTCGAAGGGGACCAGTCGAAAGTGTCTAGTCTTCTTCGGACGGCAGGGTCAGCTCCTCGAGATCGCCCTGCTTGTTCAGGTTGTGGCGGGTGTCCTGGCTGCGCGCGTCGCCACCGAAGTTGATCTTCCACTCGAGGTTGGTGCTCGAATCGGCGTAGGCGAGCGCCGACTTGATCGTGATCTTGTCGTCCTTGTAGAGATCGTAAAGCGACTGGTCGAAAGTCTGCATGCCGGCCTGATCGCCCTTCTCCATGATGTCCTTGATCTCGTTGAAATTGCCCTCGCGCAACAGCTCGGAGATGTAGGGCGTGTTCATCAGGATCTCGACCGCGCAGGCGAGCTTGCCCTGCATGCCGGGCACCAGGCGCTGCGAAATGACGCCCTTGAGGTTCAGCGACAAATCCATCAGCAACTGTTCGCGCATATCGGTCGGAAACATGTTCATGATCCGGTCCATCGCCTGGTTCGAGTTGACCGCGTGCAGCGTGGTCAGGCACAAATGGCCGGTGTCGGCGAAGTTGATCGCGGCTTTCATCGTTTCCGTATCACGCGCCTCGCCGATCATGATGACCTCGGGCGCCTCGCGCAGGGCCTCGCGCAGCGCGTTCTCGTAG
>JBFFXR010000228.1:0-4157 GCA_041569645.1 Gammaproteobacteria bacterium | reverse complement strand
TTGATCATCAGCTTCGCTTGCAGGCGTCTAGTGAATCTCGCTGTTCAGCCGAAAACGCGGTCATCGGGCTTGCGTCGCAGCACTTCGAAAGCCTTGATTTGCCACGGACGTATGGCGACTAGCAGACTGGTGCCGAAACGCTGCTCGAGCGGTAAGGGGTTCGACTCGATATTCATCTCGTTCATTTCGTTCGCCAGGTGCTGGATCTTGCGGATCATCTCGACGTTGTCGGAGCGCGACAGCATTGCCGAGACGAAAATCCGCAACTCACCCGGCCCATTGAACGACGAGTCCAGAAACTCGAGTTGCACCTTGCTCTCGAAAAACATCTGGATCGGCCCGTTCGGTATCCACGAGAAATTGGGCGAGATCATCAGCTTCACTCGATTGCCGGGTTGTAATTCGATCAGCTTCATGCGGTCGAGGTGTGCGAGCAGCCGGATTCCCTCGGTTTCCGAAATTTCATATAGCTCGACAATCTCGTGGAATTCAAGCTTCAGGACGAGCAGCAGCGCGACCAGCAACAGTTTGATGTCGGATACCAGTTCCTGCTCCTGTTCCAGTGTAAGCTGGCTCGTCAACTCGATGTTCTTTTCCATCAGGTGGACCAGATCGCTCAGGTCGAGATGCAGCAGCGCACAGACTTTCTCGAGTCGCTTGAGGGAAAACGCTTCCTCGGAAAACAGCCGCTTGACACTGGTTTCGGATAACTCGAGGGAGCGGGATACATCTTTATAGGTGATACGTTGCTTGCGGAGTTCTCGCTTCAACGTATCGATCAACGGCCTGGTTTGCGACATGCCGACTTCCTCGCGATGATGGCAGGCCGAATTATAGTACTGCTTCGGCCGCTCGTTTAGAGGAATTCGTCGGCAACCAGTTCGGCGAAGTGATGTCGGGGGCCGATCCGGCGCTTGCCGGTCAATTCCCGCGATACGGCAAAATCCGGTTCGAACAGCTGCTCGAGTATCGCCCGGCCTACCGCCGGATGTGACGTGCCGAGGTTGATTTCGCGATTGACCTGCAGGCTCAGCTTGTCGAAGTTGGCCGATCCGACACAAACCCAACCGTCGTAGATCGCCGCCTTCACGTGCGTCATGCCGGGATATGAGAAGACGCGAATACCGTTTTCGAGCATCGTGTTGACGGCTTTCTGATTACTGAGAGCGAGAACCCGGCTATCGTTGCCCGTGCTCATTATCACGCGCACATCGACGCCCCGCCGGCGCGCGCGGATCAGTTCGAACAGGATCTTGTCGTCGGAAAAATAAGCGTTCTGAATGTAAATGTATCCCTGCGCGCGGCGAATCGCGGCTATCTGCGCGCGGTAAAGTTCGGAGTTGTGAATCGAGGTTCGCAGGACGCGGAGCGGATAGCCGCCCGCGGCATTCGTCCGGGCCGGACTGGCGCGACCGCGCGCGAGCCACGCGTAATCTCCGAGCGCCCCGGCGCGGGCCCAGTTTCTATCGAATTCGCGCTGCAGCTCGGCGACGACAGGCCCGTTTACCTCGAGCATGAGATCATGCCAGTCATAGCGGTATTCGCGGCCGATGTTCATACCGCCGACGAACGCGACGGACGAGTCGATCAGCGTCACCTTGGCATGATCCCCGGTCAGCCAGGGGTTGCTTTGCCGGCGAAACTCGAGCGGGCTGCCAAGCGACAGGTAACGTTGCATCGATGCCGGCAAGACGGCATCGTCGGGCATCGACGCCGAATCCGAGCGCGGCGCGAAAACATTCGCCAGGCTATCGACCATGACGCGGACATCGACTTCTTTGGCGCGCGCGCGCAGGCGGTTGGCGAATTCGACCGCGAAGTCGTCATTGTCGAAAATGTAGGTCTGGATGTCTATCGAGCGGCCGGCCTGGCCGATAGCTTCGTCGAGCCGGTCGAAGTAGGCGGCGCCGTCGATCAGCAGGCGGATCGAGCCCCGCGAGGCCTCGCGTCCCGTGAGGGCGTCGAGTTGCTGTTCCCAGGCGGCGAGATTCATGCGGCGCGCCGTGTTGACCGGCGGGATCGGACGGCGCTGCAGTTTGCGCAGGCGCACCATATTGATGAATCCCCGTTCGACGAATCCGCCGAATGATTTGAGCGTGTAGCCGTAAAATGCCTTCAGCGTCGAGTAGGGTCGCACCAGCGGATCGACGACAAGGCTCCTGCCAAGCAGACCGACCCCGTTGTCGATGCTGGTCGTATGACGCGTCGCATCCGCGTATTTGCCGGTTTCGCCGAACGAGCTGTGTACCAGCCGGTCCCCGGGTCCGGGCTGTGGCGTATGCAGGCTGCAAGCCGCGCAGCCAGCGCACAGCAGAGCAACGAATAACGCGCGGATTCGGTGGGTAAAACCTCGCCGTCCGGACTTGCGAATCCCGTAATTCATCTTGCCCCCTCCTCCCGGCTGCCGTATCCCCTGTCGCTCGAGGCCTGTCGGTCGCCGGGTATTCAATGGGCAAGAGACTAAAAAATCAGTTTCGTAATGCAACTGATCTTGTAAAAGTAGCGCATGGCCGCCTTGCCGGTATATTCCGATGCTACTTTTGCCGATAAGACGCCAGGCGCGAGTCGGATCGTGGTAGACGCGCCGAACGGCGTTACGTGGTTTTCGTTCTCGTCGAGTTTACTTGCAGGCAAGCAAAAGCCCCTTTATGGGGGATTGGCGGAGAGCGAGGGATTGTCGGCCACATCCCTGTGGCCGACCCTTTCGCGCGGCTTGGACCGCGCTCCAGGGCTCGCTGCGCTCGCGCCAATTCGCAATGCACATGGATGCGCAGGTGCCGCGAAGCACATAGATGTGCGAGAGCGGCCTCCCGGCCAATTGGTCGAACCACGGGGCCTCTCTGCACCCTCACTATCCAGCAAATCGAAAAGGGGCCTCCTGACGGAGACCCCTTTTTTAATTTGGCGGAGAGCGAGGGATTCGAACCCCCGGACCCTTTCGGGTCAACGGTTTTCAAGACCGCCGCTTTCGACCACTCAGCCAGCTCTCCTGAAATCTGCGCGCGGCTAACTGCGGGCGCCGGTATTATATCGGTTTCGATTGTCGCGTCATGCCGAATTGTTGGTCCGAGGCCTTGAAAAATAACAATCCAACCGCATATCACCTCGCAAAACTGGTTGCGCGTCAACCGGTTAGCGACGCTCCGATGAGGCTTGCTATCGCCCCGGCTGGAACTTAGAATGGCGCGCAACAGTCCAAGCTGACGAATTGATACTGGAGAAAGTAATGCAAACGAACACGGCTGTAACCCGCTCGCAAGAAGCGATATTGCAGACCAATAAAGTCATCCGCAACACCTACATCCTGTTGTCGATGACGCTGGTTTTCAGTGCCGCGATGGCTTTCGTGGGCGTCGTTTCGGGAATCGGTCAAGGTATGGCGTTGATCGCCAGCATCGCCGCAATCGTGATGCTCTGGTTTGTATTACCTCGCACCGCTAACAGCGCGGCCGGCATCCCGACGATCTTCGCCATCACCGGCCTGCTCGGTTTCGGCCTCGGCCCGGTGTTGAGTTATTACCTGTCGGTCAACCCGAGCATCGTCATGACCGCGCTCGGCGGCACCGGCGTGATTTTTCTTGGCCTGTCCGGCTACGCCCTGACGACACGCAAGGATTTCAGCTTCCTCGGCGGTTTCGTCATGGTCGGCATGCTGGTCGTGCTCGGCGCCGCGATCCTGAATATCTTCCTCGGGATTCCGGCCCTGTTTCTCGCGATCAACGCGGCCGTGATCATGATCATGAGCGCGTTCATCCTGTGGGAAACCTCGACGCTGATTCATGGCGGCGAAACCAACTACATCATGGCGACTGCCGGCCTGTTCCTGTCGATCCTGAACATCTTTCAGGCGCTTTTGCACCTGCTCGGTGCGTTCAGCGACGACTGAGGCCAGCCTCGCGGATTACCGATAAGCCCCGTTCTTACGGGGCTTATTTTTTCACCGATACGGGACGCACGATTTATGGACCTGGACTGGGTAAAAATAGGCTCGGCGCTGTTCATGCTGGCGATGATCGTTTACCTGTTCCCGCGCGCCAAGCACGTCATCGAGAACTCGCGCAAAGGCAGCATGCAAGACTGGATGGGCTACGTACTGCCGATGGCGGCGGTGGCTTTATTCATCGTGCTGCTGATCGCGCTGGTCTGACCAGATCAGT
>JBFFXR010000227.1:0-4175 GCA_041569645.1 Gammaproteobacteria bacterium | reverse complement strand
GCTGATGGACCGGGTCTGGGAAGTCGCGCGCGAACTCGCGTCGGGACCGCCGCTGGTGTTCGCCGCCATCAAGCAGGTCGCGCGCGAGGCCGAGGCAATGAAGTTCCAGGAAGCAATGAACTGGATCACCAAACGCCAGTTCGAATCGGTCGACATCCTCTACGACAGCGAAGACAACATGGAAGGCTTCAAGGCCTTCTCCGAGAAGCGCGACCCCGTCTGGAAAGGTAAATAACCATAATAAAAGGGACGGAGAGATTATTTTTTAATCCCTCCGCCCCCTTTTCCGATGCCTTTTTTTTAAAATTGGTAAGATGGCGCGTAAAATCGAGGACGCCGGCATGACCGAACAGCAGCCCCTGTGGACCCCGAGCGCGGACCGCGTCACCGCGGCCAACATGACGCGCTTCATCGCGCACGTCAATTCGCGCCATCACCTCAAGATCGACGATTACGATGCGCTCTACCGGTGGTCGATCGAATCGAAAGAAGATTTCTGGTGCGCCGTGTGGGATTTCTGCGGCATCGTCGGCGAACGCGGCGAACGGGTGCTCGTCGACGGCGACGATATCGAGAAGGCGCAGTGGTTTCCGGGCGCTCAGCTCAACTTTGCCGAAAACCTGCTGCGCAAACGCGACGGCGACGTCGCGATGCATTTCCGCGCCGAGGACCAGGTCGAGTACAGCCTGAGCTGGCAGGACCTCTATGCGCAGACCGCAAGCGTCGCCGCGTGGCTCAAGGCCAACGGTCTCAAACCCGGCGACCGGGTCGCCGCCTACCTGCCGAACCTGCCCGAGGCGATCGTCGCGATGCTCGCCGCGACCAGCCAGGGCGCGGTCTGGACCTCGACTTCGCCCGATTTCGGTGTCGATTCCGTCGTCGACCGCTTCGGTCAGACCGAGCCGCGCTTCTTGTTCAGCGTTGACGGCTACTACTACAACGGCAAAAAGCACCCGCTCGGCGAAAAAGTATCGGCGATCCGCGACCAGGTGCCGAGCATCGAACGGGTCGTGCAAATCGATTTCGCCGGTTTCGAGCCGCTCACTGACGCCGAGCGCTGGCAAGATCTCATCGCGCAACCGGCCGATACGATCGAGTTCGTGCCGCGCAACTTCAACGATCCGCTGTACGTGCTCTACTCCTCGGGCACCACCGGCAAGCCCAAATGCATCACCCACGGCGTCGGCGGCACGCTAATCCAGCACCTGAAGGAACAGATGCTGCATTGCGACCTGCACCCGGGCGACCGCGTGTTCTACTTCACCACGCTCGGCTGGATGATGTGGAACTGGCTGGTCAGCGCGCTCGCGAGCAAGGCCACGCTGGTGCTCTACGACGGCTCGCCGTTCGCGCCCGACCCCGAGGTGCTGTGGCGCTACGCCGACGACGTCGATGTCACGCTGTTCGGCACCTCGGCCAAGTACATCGACGCGATCAAGACCGCGGGCTTGCGGCCGCGCGACAAGTTCGACCTCGGCGCGCTGCGCACGCTCGCGTCGACCGGCTCGGTGCTGGTACCGGAAAGTTTCGATTACGTCTACGAGGCGATCAAGACGGATCTCTGCCTCGCGTCGGTCTCCGGCGGCACCGACATCGTCTCGTGCTTCGTGATCTCCTGCCCGCTGCTGCCGGTCTACCGCGGCGAGATTCAGTGCCGCGGCCTCGGCATGGCGGTCGACGTGTTCGACGACGACGGCAAGCCGGTGCGCGGCGACAAGGGCGAGCTGGTCTGCACCCGGACCTTCCCGTGCCAGCCAGTGGGATTCTGGGGCGACGCCGACGGCAGCAAGTATCACGACGCCTACTTCGCGCGCTTCCCAAACGTCTGGCACCACGGCGACTACGTGCGCCTGACCGAGCACGGCGGCATCGTCATCTACGGCCGTTCGGACGCGACGCTGAACCCCGGCGGCGTGCGCATCGGCACCGCCGAGATCTATCGTCACGTCGAAAACCTCGACGAAATCGTCGAGAGCATCGTCATCGGCCAGGACTGGGACGACGACGTGCGCGTCGTGCTGTTCGTCGTGCTGCGCGACGGGCTCGCGCTCGACGACGCGCTGCGCGACAAGATCCGCAAGACGATCCGCGCCAAGTGCAGCCCGCGCCACGTGCCGGCGAAGATCGTGCAAGTCGCCGAGATCCCGCGCACCAAGTCGGGCAAGATCGTCGAACTCGCGGTGCGCGAAGTGGTACACGACCGGCCGGTCAAGAACATCCATTCGCTGGCGAATCCCGAGGCGCTCGAATTCTACCGTAACCTGCCCGAGTTGCAGGATTGACCCGATCATCGTCGGCGGCAGGCTAGCGCTTGGATCCGCGCACCGTCGTAATCAACTGGGCGCTGCTGTTCGCGCTGGTCTCGCTGTGGGGCACGTCGTTCATGTTCATTGCGATTTCGGTGCGCAGCATCGATCCGGTCTCGATCGTGTTCTACCGCCTGGTGCTCGGCGCGCTGGTCCTGTCGCTGGTCGTCTGGGCGCGCGGCCATGCGCTACCGCGCGAGGCGAAGCTCTGGGGTGGTTTCGTGCTGATGGCGATCGCCGGCAACGCGCTGCCGTTCTTTTTGATTACCTGGGGACAACAAACCGTCGACTCGGGCGTCGCCGGCATGATCATGGCGACGATGCCACTAACGACTATGGTGATCGCACACCATTTCGTCGAAGGCGAACGCCTCAACCGCTACAAGCTGGTCGGCTTCGTCATGGGGCTGACCGGCGTGACGATCCTGCTCGGTCCGGTGTTCGATGGCGGCGCCGGTGAATTCTGGAGCGGTTTCGCGATCTTCGTCGCCGCCACCTGCTACGCGGTCAACGCGGTGCTGATCAAGCGGTTGCCGCGTTGCGCACCAATGGTCGGCGCCTGCGGTGTGCTGATCGTTTCGAGCCTGTTGCTGTTGCCGTTCTGGTTGCTGCTCGCACCGGCCAATGACTCAATCAGTCACGCCTCGATGCTGGCGGTCATCTGGCTCGGCATTGGCCCGACCGGAGTCGCGACGATCGTACTGTTCACGGTCATCGACCGCGCCGGGCCGACCTTCCTGTCGACGATCAATTATCTGATCCCGGTAGTCGCGTTCTTCTGCGGCGCGTGGCTGCTGTCCGAACCGGTCGGCTGGTGGCACTACGGCGCGCTGGTCACGATCCTCGGCGGTATCGGCGTCACGCGGCTGCGGGTTCGCCGAGCGCCGCGCTGAAGTGTTCGATGAATGCGTGGACCCGTGCCGAACGCACGAGATCCGGATGGGTCAGCAACCAGAGTCCGGTGCTCAGCGAATCGATCGGCACATCGATCGGGATCAGGCTGGTACTGCTGTCGCCGAGCACTCGCGGTAGCAACGCGAGTCCGATGCCAGCCTCGGCCGCGCTGCGCAGCGCGACGAACGAATCGCAGCGCAAGCCGATACGCGCCGCATTGACCGTTGCCTCGAACCACTTGCCGATCGGCGTCGGCCGCAGGCTGTCGGCGAAGCCGATCCAGCGCGCGGCGAACGGTTCGCCGCCCGGCATGTCGGCGACGATCTCGGCGGTTGCATAGACTCCGAATTCGACGTCGCCCAGGCGGCGGCCGACGAGACCCGGCTCCGGCTGCGCGGTCGGCCGGATCGCGACATCGGCATCGCGCCGGTTCAGATCGAGTACGGTATTGGTGACCAGCAGATCGACGACGATGTACGGATAACGCTCGCGAAAACTCGCGAGGTGCGGGCCGAGCACGGCGAGCATAAAGGTGTCGGTGGTCGTCACCCGCAATTCACCTTCGAGCCGGAGTTCACGGCCGGCGAGCTGACGCTGCATCGTGAACAGGGTGTTCTCGACCTCGCGCGCGGCATTGATCATCTTTTCGGCTTCCGGCGTCAACGCGTAACCGGCGTCGCCGCGTTCGAAGATTCGGCAATTGAGATTGTCCTGGAACGCGTTGATGCGGCGCAGGACGGTACTGCGATTGACGCCGAGTTCACGCGCCGCGGCGGCGATCGAACCCTTGTTCGCGACCATCAGCACGTAACGCAGGTTGTCCCAGTTAAGATGCTGCATTATTGCAACACTATAACGCAAAAATCATCAATTTGATGTATTTTTCGATCAGTCTATAATGCCCCGACGCAACCGATAACTAATCCGACAAGGAGGCACTCCATGCGCAAACTTTCACGACTCGGCCTGTTACTG
>JBFFXR010000226.1:0-4207 GCA_041569645.1 Gammaproteobacteria bacterium | reverse complement strand
TCGGTCAGCGCCTGCTGCAGCAGGCGGTCGGCCAGATCGTCGGCCGCGATGTCAGGATTTCCAAGCGCCGTTTCAAAAAGGTGCTCGAACAGTACAACATGTCGGACCAGAAGGAATTGCTCGCCGAGATCGGCCTGGGCAACCGCAACGCGAGCCTCGTCGCCAAGGCAATGTACGAAATCGAGGAAGACACCACCGGCTTCGACGATGCCGGCAAGCCGCTCGCGATCAAGGGCACCGAGGGCATGGTGGTATCCTTCGCCAAGTGCTGTCGGCCGGTGCCGGGCGACGCGATCACCGGCTTCCTGTCGTCGGGCAAGGGTATCGTCATCCATCAGCGTGTGTGCCCGAACATCACCGAGCGCGGCAAAGAAGACCGCCAGCTCTCGGTGCAGTGGTCGGATCACGTCGAGGGCGAGTACCTCGCCTTTCTGCGCGTGCAGGTCGCCAACCAGCGCGGCGTGCTGGCGACGCTCGCGGCGACCATCGCGAACCAGGGTTCCAATATCGAGCACGTCAATCTGACCGAGAAGGACGGCCGGATCTCGACCATCGAATTCATCGTCACCGTCAGCGACCGCGTGCATCTCGCGCGCATCATGAAGAAGCTGCGCCGCCTGTCGGTGGTCAATCGAATCTGGCGGCGCTGAGACGGTCCGGCCCGGGGCCCGCTTTGCCCGCGCGCCGAATTGCCGCATAATCGGCAGTCTTTGCACGGGGGAGCAGCATGGCCAAGACCATCATCCAGACCGATGCCGCGCCGCAGGCCATCGGTACCTACTCGCAGGCCGTTCGCGTCGACAACACGGTCTACATCTCGGGTCAGATCCCGCTCGACCCGGCGACGATGGAAGTTGTCGGCGGCGGCATCGAGGCCGAGATCACGCGCGTATTCGACAACCTGCAAGCCGTCGTCGAGGCCGCCGGCGGCAGCCTGACCGACGTCGTCAAGCTCAACATTTTTCTCGTCGACCTGGGCAACTTCCCGACGGTCAACGAAATCATGGCGCAATACTTCCAGCAGCCATACCCGGCGCGCGCCGCGATCGGCGTCGCCGCATTGCCCAAAGGCGTCGGCGTCGAGATGGACGCGGTACTCGTCATCGATTGACGCCGGCATGCAGGACTGGTCCGCGCAGGGTTTGCGCTATCTCAAGGGAGTCGGCCCGAAGGTCGCCGAAAAGCTCGCGCGGCTCGGCCTCGAAACCCAGCGCGACCTCCTGTTTCACCTGCCGTTGCGCTATGAGGATCGCACCCGCGTCACGCCGATCGGCGGTCTGCAGCCGGGGCAGCGTGCGCAGATCGAGGCCGAGGTGCTGCAAACCGGTATTCGATTCCGTCGCCAGGGTCGCTCGCGACGCGTGCTAGCGGCCAAGCTCGACGACGATACCGGCATCCTGTCGGTGCGTTTCTTCTATTTCAACGCGCGCACCGAGGCACAGTTCGAAAAAGGCAACCGGTTACGCTGTTTCGGCGAGGTGCGAGGCGTCGATGGTGGCGTCGAGATGATTCACCCCGAGTTCGAAGTCATCGATCCGGACGCGCCGCCGCCGCTGCCGCAGACGCTGACGCCGATCTACCCGACCACCGAGGGCCTGCACCAGCTCGCGCTGAAGCGCATCGTGCAACAGGTCGTCGACAAGCTCGCCGCCGACGGCATCGCCGAGACGCTACCGCCGGAATGGCTCGCGCGCCACGCGTTTCCCGACATCAAGTCGGCGATGATCGACCTTCACCGGCCGGCGAGCCGCTCGGCCAGCGAGTTGATCGGCCAGAATCGTCATCCGGCACAGCACCGCTTCGTCGTCGAGGAACTCGCCGCCCACCGGCTCGCGCTGCTCGAACGACGGCGCGCGATCCGCCGGCGCAAGACCCCGGCGATCGGCTCGGCCGAGGCGTTCGAGGCGCGCATGCTCGCCGCGCTGCCGTTCGAACTTACCGGCGCGCAACGCCGCGTGCTCGACGAATTGCAGCGGGATTTCGCCACCGGCAAACCGATGATCCGGCTGCTCCAGGGCGACGTCGGCTCGGGCAAGACCGTGGTCGCCGCGCTAGCGGCGCTGCCGGTGATCGCGGCCGGCTACCAGGTTGCGCTGATGGCGCCGACCGAAATTCTCGCCGAGCAGCACTTTCGCAATTTCGAAACCTGGCTCGCGCCGCTCGATATCGAGCCGGTCAACCTGTCGGGCGCCGACAAGGGCAAACGCAGGACGCAAAAACTGGCGCGGATTGCGTCCGGCGACGCGGCCGTCGTGGTCGGCACCCACGCGCTGTTCCAGCAGGATGTCGAGTTTTATCGCCTCGGCTTCATCGTGTTCGACGAACAGCATCGCTTCGGCGTCGAACAGCGACTCGCGCTGCAGAAGAAGGCGCGCGCCGACGAGGTGCCTCACCAGCTGATCATGACCGCGACGCCGATTCCGCGGACCCTCGCGATGTCGATCTATGCGGACCTGGACTATTCGCAGATCGACGAATTACCGCCGGGACGCAAACCGGTGACGACATCGGTCGTCTCCGAGCAGCAGCGCGCGAGCCTGATCGAGCGCGTCGCCAGGGCATGCGCCGGCGGCGGGCAGGTCTACTGGGTCTGCACGCTGGTCGAGGAGTCCGATGCGCTGCAGGCCGAAGCCGCCGAGCTGACCTATCGCAGCCTCGGCGAGGCGCTGCCCGGACTGACGGTCGGTCTCGTCCACGGGCGCATGAAACCGGCCGAGAAAGACGCCGCGATTCGTGCCTTCAAGGACGGCGCAACGCAAATCCTGGTCGCGACCACGGTCGTCGAGGTTGGCGTCGACGTGCCCAACGCGAGCATCATGATCATCGAGAATCCCGAGCGCCTCGGGCTGTCGCAAATTCACCAGCTGCGCGGCCGCGTCGGCCGTGGCGCGCGCGAAAGTTTTTGCATTTTGCTGGTGAGCAACAGGCTCGGCGAGCTGGCGCGCACCCGGCTCGAAATCATCCGCAGCACCCAGGATGGCTTCGAGATCGCCGAGCGCGATCTCGAGATTCGCGGCGCCGGCGAGGTGCTCGGCACGCGCCAGACCGGCGAGGCCAGCTTCAAGATCGCCGACCTGGCGCGCGACCAGGACTGGTTCGGCGAAGTCGAGGAACTGGCGCGGTTGCTGCAGCAGCCCGAGCACGCGGCCGCGCGCGAGGCGCTGTTACGCAACTGGATCGGCGCGCGCCAGGACTATACCGACGTCGGCTGAGTGCTTGCGGCTGATCGCGCGTTTGCGGTCTAATGGGCCGCGATGAAGGATTGCGACACGAGCCCTCTGCTAGCTTACGACGATGCGCTCGCCGAGTTGACGGCGGGCCTCGAAACGCTCGCGCCAATCGAGACCGTGCCGCTGCGCGCGGCCCTCGGCCGGGTGCTCGCGACGACGCTCGAGTCCGGTATCGACGTACCCGACATGGCAATGTCTTCGATGGACGGCTACGCGATTCGCACCGCCGACCTGGCGCCCGCCGACGTGACCCGGCTGCCGCTGTCCCAGCGCGTCGCCGCGGGCCACGCGCCGGCGCCGCTGGCGCCCGGCAGCGCGGCGCGAATCTTCACCGGCGCGCCGCTGCCGCCGGGCGCCGATGCGGTCGTCATGCAGGAACAGGTAGAGGTCGAAGGCGACGGTGTCCGGTTCAGCGTGCGGCCTGCGCCGGGCGCCAACGTCAGGCCGGCCGGCAACGACATCCGCCGCGGCGATGCGATCTTGCCGGCGGGACGCCGGTTGCGCCCGCAGGACATCGGTCTCGCCGCGTCGGTGGGTCTGGGCGAGCTGCCGGTCTACGCGCCGATCCGGGTGGGCATATTTTTTACCGGCGACGAGCTGATCGAGCCTGGCGAGCCGCTCGCGCCGGGCAAGATCTACGACTCGAACCGCTACGTCGTCGACGGCCTGCTGCGCGAGGCGGGTTGCGAGGTCGTCGATCTCGGCCTGGTCGGCGACACGCTCGAGGCGACCGAGGCGGCGATGCGCGAAGCCGCCGGCCGCGCCGACCTGGTCGTAACCAGCGGCGGGGTGTCGGTCGGCGAAGAAGATCACGTGCGAATCGCGCTCGAGCGACTCGGCGAGCTGCGCCTGTGGCGGCTCAATATCAAGCCCGGCAAGCCGCTCGCCTACGGGCGCGTCGATGGCACCGCGTTCATCGGCCTGCCCGGCAATCCGGTGTCGGTGTTTGCGACCTTTTGCCTGTTCGTCGTCCCGGT
>JBFFXR010000225.1:0-4257 GCA_041569645.1 Gammaproteobacteria bacterium | reverse complement strand
CGATCGTGCTGGCGGGGCCGAGTCGCGTTAGAACGCCATTTTCGCCACCGAAATCGCACCGATAAGGCCGATAAAAGGGCTTGAAATGGGACATATCTCATATGAATCAACGACATACCGAGGTCCGACCCCGCAGGAACCGGTGGCGGGCGGTGCCGGCGGGACGATGACGACTGCGGAAATATTAACTATTATTCGGGATTGAAGAATTTCATGCGCAACCCGACCCGACTGGAGAACTGAACGGTGGATCCCCGAGAAGACCGGTTTCCAAACTCGAGCGTGACGATTTCGATGCTGATTTCGGAATCGACCTACAAGCTGATCACCGCGATCGAGCGCATCATCCGCTGGTTCGTCGTCGCCGTCGTCCGCCCCTGCCGGCTGCATTTCCGCTGGCTGCACTGGTAATTCCGGACGTCGAAACCGCTACCCTGGCGTGACCGCCCCTGCCGCGGCGAACAAGCACGCGGCAGCGGGTTGCGTCTCGACGTACTCCGGCCCCCGTATCCCGCTCCGCGCGAGGCAAAATATGTGACGCGCGTCGGGTTAGGCGATCGTTCCGTCCCCGGATTGTTGCCGTTCGTCCAGTGCCGCGACAGAATTGGGCAACGCTGCTCATATCGGCGCGCGGGAAACTGCTAAACTCCAAGTTAACCTCATTAATCAACCGGCAGCAGGATAGGATGGTCAACGGTTTCGGCTCCCTCGAGGGACGCAGCTTCATCATCGGCAGGGAAGGCCACGTCCTCGTCGATGATCCTTCAGTCAGCAAGGAACACGCCGAGCTCAGGTTCGTCGACGGTAAAATCCTGCTGCGCGATCTCGACTCGACCAATGGGCTTTTCCTGATCACCGGTAACAAGGCGCGGCGATTTCGCGAAGGCTACGTGCTGCCGAGCCACGAAGTTTCGCTCGGCGCCAAGCGCACTACCGTGCAAAGCCTGCTCGACACCGTCTACAGCTTGACCCACCAGCCGAATCTGCGCTGATCCCCGATCCCGCGGCACGCGGCCGCGTTCGCTTACAGATAAAACAGGTAATACAGCCCGACCAGAATCAGGCCGGTACCGATATTGACCAGAAAGCCGTTCTTGATCATGTCGCGCACGCTGACGACACCGGTGGCGTAAGCGATTGCGCTCGGCGGCGTGCCGACCGGCATCATGAAATCGAGCGACACGCCGATCGCGATCAGCAGAGCGATCGATTTCATGTCGATGCCGAGGGTCGCCGACAGCGGCAGCATCAAAGGAATCAGAATCGCAGCCGATGCGGTGTTGCTCGCGACCATCGTCACGCCGATCCCGAAAAACACCATGCCGGCGAGCGCCAACAACAGTGGAATTTCGGCAATTGAGGCCTGCACCTGCGCCGCGAGCCAGGTGTCGATGCCGACCTCGCCGACCGCCGAGCCGAGGCTGAGACCGCCGCCGAACAGCAGCAATGTCGGCCACGAAATACTCGCGATGTCGCTGTCATCGAGCAAGCCGAGCGCGAACAGTGCGATCACCGGGATCAGCGCGACCGTAGACGCCGACAGGCCGGTCCAGCCGGTCGTGAGCCAGCCGATCACGGTAAGCAGGAACACCCCGAAGATCAGTTTCTGCGGGCGCTCGAGCGGGCGCGGCCGGTAATCGAACTCGATCTTGTCGATTTCGGGCCGATTGAACAGAAACAGTAGCAACCACGTAAACACCAGCGCGAACGCGACAAACGGCAGCGCCCGCAACATCCACTCGAGAAAATCGATCGCAATGCCGCGCTCGCCGAGGTAGCGCGCCGCGATCGCGTTCGGCGGGCTGCCGACCAGCGACCCGATGCCGCCGATGGTTGCCGCGTAAGCCACCGCCAGCACCGCGCCGCGGGCGAAGCGCGACTGGCGGTGAAACAGCCGGTTTTGTTTCAGCACGATGATCGAAATCGGGATCATGATCGCGGCCGAGGCCGTGTTCGACATCCACATCGACAGGAACGCGGTCACTAGCATCAGCCCGAGCACGAAAATCAGCGGCCGGTCGCCGATGCGCGTCAGGATCACGTGCGCAATGCGCTCGTCGATGCCGTGCTTTTGCATACCGCGGGCGAGCACGAAGCCGCCGAGAAAAAGCACGATGACCGGGTCGAAATACGGCGCGAACACCGCGTCGGCCGAAAACCCGCCGAACGCCAGCAGCAGGAACGAGCCGGCCAGCGCCGAGATGTAGAGCGGGAAGGCTTCGCTGACCCACAGCACTACGACCGCGACCAGGGTCGCGGCGACGATTGCCTGACGCGAGTCCGGCAGAGGCCAGGCCCAGTAGACGAGCCCGAATCCACCGGCGGACAGCGCCAGCGCCTGCCACTTGAACCGGGATCGGTTTTTTTCGGCTTCGACCATTGTCACCCTGACAAGCCGGTGCGTCACGTCGCCGGCCGAATATTACTCGAATCGGCTCGGTAGACCATCAATTTCCCTCACGTTCACGCCGCGAGCATAACGACATTGCTCGGGAATCGACTCGATACAGGTCAAGTTTTCGGGCTTAAGCCCGAAAGCCCGCTTTGCGCAGGCCGTCGAGCAAGTGTTCGAAGTCGTCCGGATTCAGGATCGTGTACAGCTGCGACCAGCTTTCGCGCCATTTCGCGGTGTCGTCGCCCAGTCGGGCGACAAGGGCGGGGTCGAGGAGCTCGTCGAATTCCCGCACCGCGGTACGCGCCTCGGCGAGGTTTCCGAGCTGGGCCTGCGATGCCGCAAGACCACTGAACTTGTGTGTCAGTCGGCCTGAAAAACGAGTAAACATTAGCACCGCGTCGGCGTAACGGCAGGCCAGGTAATCCGCGATACCGAGTCCGAAAAGGCAACTGTTCGGTGCCAGCGGATTGTGTCGCAGCGAGTCCAAAAAACAGGTCGCGCTTTCCTCGTGGCGGCCGGTGCAGGCCAGCAGGTAGCCCTTGGCACAGATATTGTGATATTCGCCCGGATTGAGCGCGAGCGCTTTTTCGATGTGCAGTTCGGCCAGATGGTGCTGCCCGCGACAGAAGTATGCGTGCGCGATTGCATAGTGTGCGCGGCTATCGCGGTCGTCGAGCGCAACTGCTATTTCGCCACAGCGGAGGCATTGCTCGAGCAGTCGATCATAGTCCTCTCCGAGACGCCCCCAGCAGAGATAGAGATAAACTTTCGACAGCCCGGTATAGGCAGCCGAGCATTTCGGATCGAGTTCGAGTGCGTTTTCGTATCGTTGGCGGGCTTCGAGTAAATCTTCCACCGTGCCCCGATTGAAACTGTGCGTACCACGCAAGACCCATTCGTAGGCCGCGATGTTTTCGGGTGGGCGCGTTTCGGCGGCACGGTAAGCGGCATCCTCGACCTCGGGGACCAAGGCCGAGATGATGACGCGACAAATCTCGTCCTCGACGTCGAACAGGTCTGCATAATCCCTGTCGTAATGCTCTCCCCACAAGGTCTGGCTTGTCAGGTTGTCGATCAGTTCGATCGAAACCCGCACCCGCTCGCCGATCCTACGAATGGCTCCGCGCACTACGTAGCGGACGCCGAGACGAACGCCCGCCTCGCCGATTGCGTCCGGCCGGCAGCGGAAGGTAAATGCGGAACTTCTGCCCATCACGAACAGGTCGCGGTATCGGGTCAAACCGCCGATGATGCCGTCGGTGACGCCGTCGCAGAAATATTCATCCTCGCGGTCGTCGCTGTCGCTGACGAACGGCAGCACCGCGACCGACGGCTTGTCCGGTAATTCGAGTGCTTCGCCGGAGACGATTTGCGCGACCCGCGCCGTGTGCTCTACAGCGGCCGATTCGGTGACGGATTGCACGAACCGATAACCACGGCCATGCACGGTTTTGACGATCTTCTGCCGCTGCCCGCTGTCGCCGAGCGCTTTGCGCAGGTCGCGCAGGCGCGCGGCTAGCGCGCTGTCGGATACTATCTTGCCCGGCCACAGCGCATCGAGCAGTTCGTCACGGCCGACGACACGGTCGCGATGCTCGATCAGGTAAACCAGCAAGTCGAAGGCCAGCGGTTCGATGCGAACCGGGGTATTGCCTCGTCTGAGTTGAAACTGCCCGGTGTCGAGCTTGAACTGGTCGAACTGGTAGATCACGGATTGGCCCATGCCGCCCCGATGAACCTGTAATCATACCGCAAAAGCCGGATTTCTTCGCTGCCCCGCCCGGGTCGGGAAATCGCCACCCAATCGTCACCCAATTGTCAAGCTGCCGTCATGTACGAATCGCGATTTTGCGCCAGTATTT
>JBFFXR010000224.1:0-4362 GCA_041569645.1 Gammaproteobacteria bacterium | reverse complement strand
TGCGCGAAGCAGCCGGACCTGGTGCCGTTCCGCGGCCAGTGCATGGTGCATCGCTCCGAGGTATTCCAGCTCAAGGGCGAATGGGACGACGCGATCACGGAGGCCCGGCGGGCCTGCGAGTGGTCGACCGAGCGCAATCGACCTTCGGGCCGGGCGCTCTACCGGCTTGCCGGGTTGTACCGGTTGCGCGGCGAACTCGCGCGGGCGGCCGAGATGTACCGCGAAGCCAGCCGGGCGGGCACCGAGCCGCAACCCGGCATCTCGCTGCTGCGCCTGGCGGAAGGGGATATCGAAACCGCGGCGGCCTCGATTCGCCGGGTCGTCGACGAGGCGCATGATCGCCAGGTTCTGGAAGAGGGAACTTCGCGCGCCGCGGTGCTGGGAGCCTACGTCGAGATCATGCTCGCAACGGGCGATCTCGAAGCCGCGCGGGCCGGCGCCGACGCCTTGGCGGAGATCGCGGTCGATTCGGACCTGCCTTACTTGCAGGCAATTAGTTTCCAGGCCAACGGGGCCGTGCTGTTGGCCGAGGGCGACGCCAGGGCGGCCTCGGCGGCGCTGCGCGCGGCCTGGAAAGCCTGGCAGCAACTCGAAGCCCCGTACGAGTGCGCGCGGGTGCGGGTGCTGATCGCCGAGGCTTGCCGGGCACTCGACGACGACGACACGGCCAAGAGTCACCTCGACGCCGCCGCCGCGACCTTCGAGCAACTGGGCGCCGCGGCGGATCTCGCCCGCATCGCGCCGGCCGTGTCGGCTGGCCCCGGCGTGCTCGACGATCTCAGCGAACGCGAACGCGAAGTGCTCGCACTGCTCGCGGCCGGCCGGACCAACCGCGAGATCGGCGCGGCGCTGTTCATCAGCGAACACACGGTCGCGCGACACGTCAGCAACATATTCAACAAGCTGGACGTGTCCTCGCGCACGGCCGCGGCCGCCATCGCCTTCGAGCACGGTTTGCGCTGAATCCCCCGACCCGCGCCACTGGTCAATTCTGACCATACGATCCCGGGGCCAAAATGGCGGATTCGCGCGATGTCGCGGCCGCCGTATTCGCTTAATTTCTCTGCACGATCAATCACTCGCAATCCGGGAGGCTCCAATGACCGAGCAAATCTATGGCAGGCAATTCGGCAGCAACGTGGCGGAGAACTACGAGCGCTTCTTCGTTCCCCACATCGGCACGCCGATCATGCAAACCCTGATCGAACACGCCGCGCCCGCCGAGGGCGAGCGGGTCCTCGATGTCGCCTGCGGCACCGGCGTGGTGACGCGCGCCGCCGCCGAGCGCGTCGGCGACAAGGGCCAGGTAGCGGGCCTGGATATCACCGCCGGCATGCTCGCTGTGGCGAGGAACACACCCGGCGCGCAGGGCATCGAGTGGCACGAGGCCGATGCCGAGTCGATACCGCTCGAGAACGCGAGCTTCGACCTGGTGCTTTGCCAGATGGGCCTGCAGTTCGTGACCAACAAGCTCGCGGCGTTGCGCGAGATGCGGCGCGTGCTGGCCCCGGGTGGGCGGCTGGCGCTCAACGTTCCCGGCCCGATGCCCGACCTGTTCGCGCGCATGGCGACCGCGCTGGCCGACCACGTCGGATCCGAGGCGGCTAACTTCTGCCATATCGTCTTCTCGCTGCACGATCCCGACGAGTTGCGCGAACTCGCTGCCAGCGCCGGTTTCCGCCAGATCGATATCCGGCAGCAACCGGTGACGCTTAACGTGCCCGACGCCGCCACCTTCCTGTGGGGCTATATCTTCTGCACGCCGCTGGCGCCGCGCTTCGCCGAGAGTGTCGACGACAGCGCTCGCGCCGCGCTGCAGCGCGACGTCTGCGAAGCCTGGAAACCGTTCGCCAACGGCGACGGCATGCGCTTCGACGTCGGCATCACGACGCTCGTCTGCCGCTAGCTAAATTTCAAAGGGGTCAGTGTCGATCGGCGTGTAGTTGTTTTTCAATCGACACTGACCCTTTTGATGCTGCTTTGATATCATGGTGGCTGCCCGAGACGGTCCCACATCGCGGAAAATCAGGAACCTTCTATCGGATAACCCGCGCTTTGCCACGCGGGAAAGCCGCCGGCGAAATAATAGACTTTGGTGTATCCCAATACGATGGCCTGCGCACTCGAGTGCGCGGACAGGTGACAGTCCGGGCCGCTGCAGTAAAAAACGACCTCTTCATTCAGGCTGACAATTCCAGCGAGGCCGTCCCGGACATGGTGGGAGAGCAGGTTGACTGCGCCTGGAATGTGCCCGCGTCCATACTGACCTTTTCCACGCGAGTCGATAAAAGCAACCCCGCGATCGTGTAGCGCTTTCGCCCCATCTGCGTCAATCTCGATCACACCCTCGACGTCGAATGTTCCCGCCGACACGGTAACCCGTTCAAGGTAATCGAAATCAGCGGGATTAACAGCTTGGCCCTCGGGAATTCCCACTTTGCGCAGGCCATTTCGCAACCTTTCCAGACTGGCTTCGTCTTTGAGCGACCATTCGCTCAAGTCGGCCAGGGTGAACGGGTTTTCCTCGTCTATTACGGTATGCGATGCGCAGTGTTGAACGTGGAGGTCGTAGAACACGCCAAGAACGGGCTCTGCCTCCTGTTCACGCTCCAGATGACCGTAGGCCGCGGCCAGTACGAGGTAACTAAATTGATATTCCGGATTTCGTTTGGTGGCTCTCAGCAATGTTGCCGCAGCCTCGCCGTAACGCTCCAGGTGAAACTGGGCATTGCCGAGCCTCCACAGATAATCCGACTGGGGGTCGAGCCGCATGGCCTTTTTGATATATTCGAGACCCTCCGCAGGTCGGCCGGTATTGATCAGCAGTTTGTTCATCGCCACGTAGCCTTCCGGATCGTTGGGATCCAGCGCAATTGCGCGCTCGGATTCGGCCAAAGCTTCGTCCCAGCGCTCGGCAAACATTAGTTGATCTGCTGCAATCCGGGCGGCCAGGGGCGTCGGGTTCTTCATTGCTTCTGCCAGGTGCTGGTTTGTCTTCTTATAGGCATCGTTAAAAGATATTCCCGTTTTTTCGCCCCATCCATTCAGCCAGATTCCCCAATAAGTCGCTGCCAGAACCGCATGCGCCCGCGCAAATTCCGGATCGAGTTCGATCGCGTTTTCGAGATACGGAATGGCTTCGGCAAGTTCGTCAGGGGTATACAATCGAAAATGCGCCGAACCGCGAAGGAACGCATCATATGCTTCAGGGCTTGCCGTCTCTATCAGGGATTGCTGTTCCTGCTCATCGGTCGTCAAGTTCAATGCCAGCGCGGTAACGATGTTCCGTGATATCTGGTCCTGTAATTCGAATACGTCATCGACCGTGCCGTCGTATCTTTCCGCCCACAAGTGCCCCCCGGTCGTGGCATCGATGAGTTGGGCATTGATGCGTATTCTGTCGGCAGCACGGCGCAAGCTCCCTTCCAGAACGTAGCGAACTCCCAGCTCTTCGGCCACCTGCCGGATCTTCACCGGCATCCCCTTGTAGGTGAACGTCGAATTGCGCGAAACGACGAACAATCCGGACAGCTTCGACAAATCGGTAATCAAATCATCGGTCATGCCATCGGCGAAATATTCCTGCTCCACGTCATTGCTCATGTTGGTGAACGGCAATACTGCGAGCGATGGTTTGTCCGGTAACGATAACGCCATTTTCTCAATCGACGCCGTTTCGTCCTGTATCGCCCAAGGTTGCCACCATGCGAGTAAAACGCCCGCCAGGACGAGAAGCCCGAGGGTTCCGATCGCGAGCACCGGATTTTTGACTCGACCGGGTCGAACCTCGATAGATGAGGCGCGCGGTTCCGGCCCGGGAACCGTTTCACCGGACTTCAACGTGACGGCGTAAACTCGCACCGGCTCCTCGAAGCCTTTCACCTGCTGCTCGCCGAGGCTGGCACATTCGAAAGGCAACCGCTGCGGCAGCGTCTCGAAGGCCGCACCCTGAATGCACACGCCGTCGGGTTCGGCCAATTGCTCGAGCCGCTGCGCCAACACCACGCCCGCGCCGGTGATCGTGTCGTCGGCAATGATCACCTCGCCGAGGCTGATACCCATCCGCATTTGCGGTCGAACCTCGTCGTCGAGGGTCGAATTGAATTCCGCGTTCGCGGCCTGAAAGGAATGTGCAGCGGCAACCGCATCCGATGCGCGCTCAAACTCGGCAACGAGCGCATCCCCGCGTAACTCGTGTGCTATGCCACCGTAGTTCTCGATGGTTTCGGAAAGGTGATGAAAGGCGGCCTGGATGCGTTCGTGCGCGAGGGTTTCGTTCAGCTGGACGAGCCTGGTGGAGCCAACCACATCGGCATGGAGGATTACAGCGAGCTTTCGCAGTAAATGCTCTACCATTGATAG
>JBFFXR010000223.1:0-4450 GCA_041569645.1 Gammaproteobacteria bacterium | reverse complement strand
GTATCGCCGGACAGCAGCATCCACAGATCCTGGATCGCCGGCCCGGTGACGGCGTCGTCGAAATCGACGAAGTGCGGCCGATCGTCGCGCCACAGCACGTTGCCGCTATGGCAGTCACCATGCAGCGAAATCTGCGCGTAGTCGGAGGCGTCGGGCGGCGTACGCTCGATCTCGTCGAGGATTGCCGCGGTAACGGCGCGATACGAAGCTTCCAGATCCGCCGGCACATAGCCGGCGTCGAGCAGGAATTCGACGTTGTCGCGCGCCGCCGTCGTCGCCAGCCGCAGTCGATGCTCGAACGGGAAATCACCGCCCGCGGCATGCAGTCGGCCGATGAAGCGCCCGAGTTCATGCAAATGATCGAGATTGTCGAGTTCCGGCGCGCGCCCGCCCTGACGCGGATACAGCGCGAACAGGAATCCGTCGAACTCGGCCAGCGTCGGGTAGTCCCCGTTCGAGCCGAGCTCCAGCGGCGGGACGGCAGCGATCTCGTGGTCATGCAGATAGCGGGTGAAACGGTGTTCCTCGTCGATTTGCGCCGCGCTCCAGCGCCCCGGGCGATAGAACTTGGCAATCACCGGTTCGGCCTGGTCGAGGCCAACCTGGTAGACGCGATTCTCGTAGCTGTTGAGGGCGAGAATCCTCGCATCGCTGAGGCGCCCGGTGGATTCGACCGCGGCGATGACCGCGTCGGGCGTCAGCCGCGTGTAGGGATGCTCGGCGTCGGCCCCGTCGGTGCCTCGTTCCTGCCGTCTGCCGTCATTGTCCATCGTTGCGTTCCGCATCAAACCTGTCTCATTTATTCGGCGCCGCGGGGGAGTCGCTATTCGAGACCGTCGAGCCAGGCGGCGACCGCGTCGACCAGCGCGTCGCCGCGATCGCGAAAATAGTGATCGGCGCCGGGCAGCACGACCTGGCGCGAGCGGCTATCGCCGGCGATCTCGATCATGGCCCGGCGCTCCGGCGCCTTGCGGATGACCGCGGGATACTCGTCGGCACCGTAGAGATCGAGCACCGGCACCCGCATCGAGTCGAGCGGGAAAGGCCGGCGCATCGGCTGCAGGTAGTCGGTGGCGCCCATACCGAGACCGACGAAGGCATCGATCGCGGCGTCGCCGCGCTCGCGAATCCAGGCCATCGCCATGTGCACCCCGCAGCTGTGCGCAAGCAATACGATCCGTTCGTGGCCGGCCGCGCGGAGAAACTCGATGCCGGCTTCTATACGCGGATAAGCGTGATGGAAGATCGGCACGTAATCGTAATATTTCGCCTCCTTGTCGAGCACCGGCATTTGCAGCGACAGCGTGCTGTAGCCGCGTTCGACGAGACCGACCCGCAGCGGGTTGACCGTGTCGGCCCAGTCGGGGTGAAAACCGCGACCGTGTAATATCACGACGGCCGCCCTCGAATCGTCGGCCTCGGTGTAAATGCTCAGGAACTCGCGCCCGTCGGCGTCGAGCCATTCGACTTCGCCGTCGAAGATGATATCGACGATCTCGTCGGCGAGGCGCTGCTCGCGCGCGTAGTCCGGCCCGAGCGCCGGCGCTGCCTCGATACCCGCGAACATCAGCGCGAACGAGCAAAACGCAATTCGGATCAGTTCTTTCATGTGGCGAATTTTACCGGATTTTGCCTGTCGGAGAATGCCACTATAATGGGCCGGTTGCGACAATGCCCTATTCCGGTCGGTCAGAAGCCAGTTCCATCCGGGTAGCTGCCTGCGCACGACAAACCGGATTTAATCCTGCCATGACTAATGCCGATTTCCTGCCTCGCCTGCTCCTGTGGCTGCTCGTCGCGGTTCCGGCGGCGACCGCCGCGGACGATTCCGAGCCGCTGGACGGGCTGACTTATCTCGAGCAGGTCAATCGCCGTATCGTCAATATCGATACGGCCGAACTCGAGCGCCTGATCGCCGCCGAGCCGGCATTGGTCGTGATCGACGTGCGCCACGAGAGCGAGGTCAACGCGCGCGGCGGCATGATCGACGCGCGCCGCGAAGTCATCGTACCGCGCGGCTGGCTCGAGTTTCGCATCGCCAACGAGGTTCCCGATCGCGGCACGCCGATCGTCGTCTACTGCGGCATCAACCAGCGCAGCCCGCTGGCGGCCGACACCCTGCAAAAAATGGGTTACACCAACGTACGCAACTATGCCGACGGATTTTTTACCTGGCGCGACGCCGGCAAGCCGGTCAAGTTCACCGACCGGGCGATCGATTCGATGCTGTACCGCAAGCCCGAGCGGGTCGCCGACGGCGTCTGGTCCGCAATCGGCGCGACCGCGCCGGGCAGCTACGCCAATTCGGGGCACAACAACAACCTGTCATTCGTGATCGGCGAAACCGGCGTACTCGTCGTCAACGCCGGCGACAATTATTTGCTTGCGCGAGCGCTGCACGACGAGATCCGCAAGATCACGTCGCTGCCGGTCAGGGCGGTGGTGCTGGAAAACGGCCAGGGCCACGCGATGCTCGGCAGCAGTTACTGGCAGGAGCAAGGGGTGCCCGTCATCGCGCACGCCGACGCGGCGCACGAAATCGAGCAGTACGGCCACGAAGTGCTCGAGCGCATGCGCCTGCGTAATGGCGAAAAGGCGCAACACACCCGCCTCGTGACGCCCGACGAGACTTTCGACGAGCGCCTCGAGATCGACCTCGGCGGTTTGCAAGTCGAATTGCTGTACCTCGGACCGGCCCACAGCCCGGGCGACATCGTCGTCTGGATTCCCGCAAAGAAACTCGTGATCTCGGGCGACATGGCGTTTCACCAGCGCCTGCTGCCGATCTTCGAGCACACCGATACGGCGGCGTGGATCGAGACCTGGGAAAAGTTCGCCGCGCTCGCGCCGGAAATCGTGATTCCGGGCCACGGCGACCCGACCGACATCGCCGAGGTGACTCGTTACACGCGCGATTACCTGGTATACCTGCGCGGCAAGATCGCCGAGGTCATCGACGCCGGCGGCGACTTGCAGCAGGCCTATGCGGTCGACCAGTCGCCGTACGCGCATCTCGACACCTTCCACGAACTCGCGCGCCTGAACGCCGATCGTGTCTTCCGGGCGATGGAATTCGAGTGACGCCTATGGCCGGCGCTTGCGCCGCGGCGTGAAAGCTGCAACTCGCGGTAAGATCCGATCGAGCGGCAGCCCGTCGAAATGCGGATAACGTGCCTCGGCGAGCCGCAGCAAGACGCTAACGTCCCCACACTCGGCCGCGTCCTCGCCATCGCCGACGAGATCGGCCAGACCCTGTAATCCGCCACATTGCAGCCGCAACTCGCGGCCGTGGGTCAGGACGCGAGGCAGCTTCGATTCTCCGAAAACAAACCGCGAGTTGCGCCTGATCCAGCCGATCAGCTTGGCACAACGTGCCGCGTCAGGCTTCGAGTCGCAGTAAAACTCGATGCGCTCGCCAATCGTGTAGCCGCAGACGCGACTGCAACCGGCACGGCCGGCAATCAGGGCTTTTTCGAAGGCGCAGCCTGCAACCGGGTCGCGCTGGTTCATCGCCGCGGCGGGATCACCGTTCGTGTTCCATCAGAATCGGTTTCTCGCGTTTCTCGAGTAGTTGCTCCTCGGCCGCCAGCTCGCTTTCGGCGAACATGATCTTGAAAATGATATCGATCTCGTCCGACTCGACTCGCAATTGCCTGGCCTGCCGCTTGGCGTCGCGGTAGGTTTCGTGGGTCGCCAGCAGTTCAAGCCGCTTGACCAGGTCTATTCCCTCCGTGGTACTGATTTTGTAGACGTAATAAGGCATGCTTGAAATCCTCCAAATGGCTCGACCCGACGGGTTTCGGGCGTCACGAGAGACCGCAGCATGACCGAGCTAGACGATTCGAACCGCGAGCTGACCCTCGAGCATCGCATTTTAATACAGGTACGGCGGGTGTTGGCAAAAGTCGTTCGAGATATTACCCCGCCGCCCGGCACGCCCTACCCGCTGCCGCAATCGACCATCGACGACATCCGCGATTGCTTTGCGCTGATCGCTGCGCGCGAGCGCGAACTCGGCGCCGGACGCGAGAAATCCGACATACCGGTTTTCCGCGACGGCGCGACCCAAATCGTCGATTTCGAATCCGATCGCGACGAGTAAACGCGCGACCGAGTGCCGCTCAATTCGGCACCGATACCGCCGGCATTCCGCCGCCATCCAGGTATCGCCGATCTCGGCGAATTCCGCCCGCGACAGGGGTGCCAGCGTTAGCCGAAATACCGGCATCAGAGCCAGGATGAGTCTTTCTACGAAACGCCGAATCGTTCAATCCATCACGATCAGGTCGTAGCCGAGGTCGAGATAAATCCGCACCTGGCCCGGGCCGGTCGGCGCGACCTCGACGTAATCGGGAAAGTCCTCGGCGCTCACGCCATACCAGCCGGCATGGGTTTCGCAGACGTACACCGGAACATCGTCTGCCACCAGCGATTGCACCTGCTGATGTGC
>JBFFXR010000222.1:0-4495 GCA_041569645.1 Gammaproteobacteria bacterium | reverse complement strand
TCGATGCGTCACCGCAACGACGGCCAACTCGTCAAGGACTGTCTTGACATGGCGATCCAGCAGCGTCGGCCGCCTTCGGGACTGATTCATCATTCTGACCAGGGCTCGAGCTATGCGATGCAGTCTTACCGCGACGCCCTGGCCGAGCGGGGAATGCTATCGAGCATGAGTCGCAAGCGGGATTGCTGGGACAATGCGGTCGCCGAGAGCTTTTTCAGCAACGTCAAGAACGAGCTGACGTACTGGCCCATCTTCGCCGATCGAGACGAAGCACGCGCTGCGATCTTCGACTACCTCGAGGTGTTTTATAATCGCCAGCGACTGCATCAGACGCTGAATTACGTATCGCCCGAGGAGTACGAGGCCGATGCTGGTGTCTACTAAATCAACTGTCCGAAAAAGTCAGTACAGATCAGCCTGACCCTTTACTTCAGCTGACCCGCCGCCATTACCTTCTGTTGCTTTTTCCTGTACTTGATTCGAGTCAACGGATAACCCTGTAATTTGTGTTGCAATTAGCACCCAAATCTAAAATGGACGAGGTAATCGAAAGAGCTTCTCTATGAAGGGCGAATGATACCTATCGACGCGTCGTCGCTTTACCGGAAATGCGCGGAGGCATTGTTGTATACCGACGTTCCGCGGGCCGAGCGCAAAGCGATGGCGGCTGAAGGGGCCGATGAAATCATGACCTTGCTCGAAACCCGAACAGGGCTCCATCCAACCGGAACCTTTCGGAGTCTCCGGTGAATCACCTGCTTTTCGACCAGGACAAATTTTTTGACAAACGAAAACAATTATCGGAACAGCGA
Source organism: Gammaproteobacteria bacterium (assembly GCA_041569645.1). Lineage (GTDB taxonomy): Bacteria > Pseudomonadota > Gammaproteobacteria. The sequence continues at coordinate 3,683 of JBFFXR010000222.1, read as the reverse complement.
GCCGATTTCAGCGGAGGGATTCGATGAACGAAGTTTGAATTGGAGGATGCAAAGATGAGCGTATCAGAATCGGTAACCGGCCCGCTGCCCGAAGGCGGCGGCCACGAGGACAAGACCGAAAAAATCTGTAGCGTGATGTGCGAATGCTGTCACGGGATGTCCGCTGCGGACAAGAAGGCCATGATGCGCGACGTGATGCCGCGCATGATGGAAACCATGGGTGACGGTTCCATGCGCGGCACGATGGGCATGATGATGGGACATTGCCTGCGAGCGTTCCGCTGGCTGCCCTTGATGCCGCTCGGTATCGGAGCTTTGCTATTCCTGCTGGGCTACTTTCTCAGCGCCGAGGCCGTGCGGATCCTGTGGCTCGTGCTCGCGGCGATTCCCGTTGTTCTGGGCGCGCTCGCGCTGTTGATGACGACCGCGATGAGCCGCTGATGGCGCGATGAAAAATCTCGAGGCCAGTCTCGGGCCCTGGGTCGTTCGCAACCGCTGGTGGATCGTTATCGCCACCGTCGTAATCGCCGCCGTTATCGGTAGCGGCGCGCGGCATCTCAGTTTCAACATGGACAACCGCGTATTTTTCAGCGAGGACAATCCGCAGCTGGTGGCATTGGAGACGCTGGAGAATACGTATGTCAAAACCTATAACGTCGTGTTCATCGTTGCCCCGGAGAGCGGTGATGTATTCGAGCGTCGCACGCTGGTCGCGGTCGAGGCGCTGACCGAGGCTTCCTGGCAGATACCCTATTCCAGCCGCGTCGATTCGATTACCAATTACCAGCATACCCGGGCCGAAGAAGACGACCTGATCGTCGCCAATCTCGTCGAAAACGCCGTCGGGATGTCCGAAGACGAGCTGCGGCAAGTCAGGGAAATTGCCCTGAGTCGGCCGATGCTGGTCGACCGCCTGGTTTCCCCGTCCGGTCACGTGACGGGCATCAACGTGAATATCTTGCTGCCGGGCGAATCGCAACAGGAGGTGCCCGAGGTCGCCGAATTCGTGCGCGCGCTCGCCAGCGACATCAAGCGGCAGTACCCGGGTATCGAAATTCACCTGACCGGCGCGCTGATGATCGATAACGGCTTTGGCGAAATGACCGCCGACGACATGTCGACCCTGGTGCCGATCATGTTTTTGGTATTGATCGTGATCACCGGATTTTCGCTGCGTTCGATCGGTGGCACCTTTGTCACGCTACTCGTAATCCTGATGTCGATGTTGACCGGCCTGGGTGCGGCTGGCTGGATGGGACTACAGATGAATGTCGCCTCGGCGGTGGCGCCGACCATCATCCTGACGCTGGCGATCGCCGACAGCGTGCATATCCTGGTGGCGATGTTTCACAAGATGCACGAAGGCAAGAGCAGGTCGGACGCCATCGTTATTTCATTGCGGCAAAACCTGCACCCGGTGTTCCTGACCAGCATCACGACGGTCATCGGATTCTTGACGATGAACTTGTCGGATGCACCGCCGTTCCGCGACCTCGGCAATATCGTTGCCATCGGCATCACGGCGGCCTTCTTTTATTCGGTACTGTTCCTGCCGGCAATGATGTCGCTGCTGCCGGGGCGCGATCTATCGAAGGGGGCGCCGGGCCTTGAATGCGAGTGCGACTGCTGTTCTTGTCAGGGGCTCGCGAATTTCGTGATTCGCCATCATCGCGCGTTGTTCTGGGGATCGCTGGCCACAATTCTGTTGCTGGCGGCGGGTGTTTTGCGCGTCGAACTCAACGACGACATGATCGGCTATATCGGTGAAAAGTATCAGATCCGCCGCGCCAGCGATTTCCTGGAGCAGGAGCTGACCGGCGGCGACACGATCGAATATTCGCTCGCGTCCGCCGAGCCCGGTGGCGTCAACAGTCCCGATTACCTGGCCACCATCGAGGCATTCGCCGAGTGGTTCCGGCAGCAGCCCAAGGTGGTGCACGTGGATGTTTTCACCGACATCATGAAGCGCCTCAATCAAAACATGCACGGCGACGACCCGGCCTGGTATCGAATCCCGGAGCGACGCGACCTGGCGGCCCAATACCTGTTGCTCTACGAGATGTCGCTACCCTATGGCCTCGATCTCAACAACCAGATCAACGTCGACAAGTCCGCGACGCGCATGATCGTGTCGATCGAAAATACCACGACCCGCGAACAGCGCGAGATCGAGCGGCGCGGCCGCGAATGGCTTGCGGCAAATGCACCGGAATACATGCTTATCCATGGCTCGGGGCTGACGATGATGTGGGCCCATCTGTCGCAGCGCAACATCAACCATATGCTGGTGGCATCGTTCGGTGCCCTGATCCTGATTTCGTTTATCCTGATCTTTGCGCTGCGCAGCGTGAAACACGGCTTGATCAGCCTGGTACCCAACCTGGCGCCGGCCATCATGGCCTTCGGCCTGTGGGGGCTGCTGGTCGGCCAGGTGGGGCTGGGTCTGTCGGTCATCGTATCGATGACGCTCGGCATCGTGGTCGATGACACGGTGCATTTTCTCAGCAAATACCTGCATGCCCGTCGCGAGCTGGGTATGAATGCCGCCGCCGCCGTGCGCCATTCGTTCAACACCGTCGGCACGGCGATGTGGATTACCACGCTGGCGCTGGTCGTGGGATTCCTGGTGCTGGTGTTTTCCGGATTCAGGATGAACGCCGATATGGGGCTGGTGTCGGCGATCACTATCAGCCTGGCGCTGGCGATGGATTTCCTGTTCCTGCCGGCGCTGTTGCTTGGCATCGAGGGGCGCAGGAAGCGGAAGGAACTGGCCCGGGATATCGCGGCCGAGATCGATCGGAATAGCATCGCCGCCGGCCGGGGGGCCTGAATCGATGCGCGCCGCCAGGGGCGGTTTATTCCGGATTTCGCTGCTACCCGAGGGGGAACGGCTTGACGAAGGAGGTTCTTTCACAGCAGGCGGCGGTCTCGGGATAACTGCCGTCGGTCCGTTTCCGAGTCATGCCGGCCGTCGATAGGTTGGGGAAGTGAAGTCAGGGAGTGCATCGAATGCAAGCAGTAATGCTTTATGTCGGCTCCATTGTTGTCGTTCTCTGGGGCATCGCACATATCGTAATTCCGACCAAAGGCATCGTCCGGAGCTTTGGCCCGATTTCCATCGATAACAAGAGAATTCTCACGATGGAATGGATCATGGAAGGCCTGGTGCTGGTATTTATCGGGTCACTGGTAATTCTGGTAACGCTTCTGGCGGGTGTCGAGAACACCGCGTCGGAACTGGTGTATCGCGCGTCTGGCGTAATGCTGGGAATCATGGCGGGCGTGTCATTGTTTACCGGCGCCAGAACTTCGATCATCCCGATGAAGCTATGTCCGCCAAATTTCATATCGGTTGCGATCGCTTATTGGCTGGCAAGCATTTAGTGCCTGGCGGGTCGGGTAAACAGATCAAAAGGGTCGGCGTCGGCTGTTTTCTAGTCATGTTTCAATCGACACTGACCGGTTTGATTGGCGAAATACCGGTGAGGGAATAGCCGTGCGGCCCCCGAATTCCGTCGCGGGGCGCCGAGACGACAAGCTAAAAGCGAACCGCGGGCGTTTCGATTTCGAGGCCGTTGCCCCGGCTCATCATGTAGAGCTCGAGATTGACGTAGTCGTCGGCGCCGGCTTTCTGGAACGTGGCTCGCAACCGATTCTCGCACTGGCGAAAGCGCTGGTGGATG
>JBFFXR010000221.1:0-4523 GCA_041569645.1 Gammaproteobacteria bacterium | reverse complement strand
GCCGACGGAACTTGCCGCGAGCAAGACGACCAGCGCGAAGATCCACAGAAAGCGCCGCGCACCCTGTTGGCGGGGCTCGACATCGGTTCGTGTCGGCTGCCTGGCGATCATGACGTGCTTGATCCAAAAATATCAGTATGCGACACGATTTTGGTAATAGGTTCTGGGATTTCGATCCTCGGCGCCCGGTTGCTGCCAACTCTCGAGCGGCGGCAACGGTCGACCGCTCGCAACGATCGTTTGCAAATGCCCTATTTGCATTTAAATCAGGGCAGCGGAATGACGACGCGAGGCGTATCCGGCGCCGCTGTCGATTCGAATTCGCGTATGTTACAGAAATTGCGAATCGTGTAAATCCAGTCTCGCGTTTCCGATTCAGCCATGCCGGATGCAACGCTACGCGTTTTCATCGATCCTCATCGGGGTCGCGCCAAGCCATTCGTCGACGACCTGGCCAACCTCGATATAGGCCATGTCGGGTTCAGTCGCCTGGACCGCATCGGCATGGCCGACAACCACCCGCACCGGGCTCGTCGCGCTCACCGGCCGGAAACGCGCGGGGTCGGCCTTGCCGAAGAGCACGACGAGCGGGCAATTCAGCGCCGCGGCGACATGGGCCGGCCCCGTGTCTACCGATATGCAGCTGTGCGCAAGCGACAATAGCGCCAGCAAGCGGCGCAGCGGAAGGTCGCCGGCGACGACGATAACCCGGCTGTCGGACCGGCAATCGGCCATAATGTCGTGACACATGCCGAGTTCCGCGGCGACACCGCACAGCAATACCTGCGCGCGCGGCAGGCGAACGCAAATTTCGTCGATTACTGCTGCCCAGTTGCGCGGCGGCCAGTACTTGGTATTGCTGTTCCGGTCCACGCGGCCGCGACGCGTCGTACGGCGGTTGCCGGCCTGCACGCAGACGATGGGTGCGATCGGATCGACGCCGCGCTCGTGCAACCATTGCCGGCAGGCTTCGCGCTCGGCCGCGCTGACGAACAGCTCTGTATACGGCGCCAACGACTCGCGCATCGGTGGCGCGAATCCGCCCGGCGACAGGCCGGCGAGGCGCAGCCAGGTTTCGCAGTAGTGCTCGCCGGGTACCGGTTCCAGGTCGAGCTGACAGGCACTGTTGTCGCGCCGAATGCCGGCGCGCGCGAGCAGACGATACGAACGTGGATCGGTTTCGCAAATCCAGACGTGACGATGGCGCATGCCGCGCAGCGTTTCGATCAGCCGGCGCTGGCTGCGATCGAGCCAGTAGGGCGCGGCGCGCGAATCGATGCTGAAGACGTTTCGCACGTAGGGCATTTGCTCGAACAGCAACGCGTTGACCCGGCCGATGGTCACCAGGTCGCAAGCTCGTCCGCCACGCTGGTACAAAGCGCGCAACAACGGTGTTATCAGCACCATGTCGCCGAGCGCGCCGAATCGGCACACCAACGGGTGCAAGTCTTCTTCCGCTTGCTGACTCATGGCCGCCAAGGATATCCGGGTTCGAGAAAAACCGGCATTCTAACCTGTCGCCCCGGCGAACGGCACCGGCATCGGCTTACCCATGAATTGCGAGCTGGAAATTCTCGCGAGCACCGGCAAGTAAAACGCAGCGCCAATTGTCGGTGGCGGATGTTCCGAAGCTGGTCGCAACGCCGAATTGACGGTATCATCACTGAACCGTTACCGCCCGATCCCGGACCCGGCGGTCTCCCGCTCGTTATTTCGTTCACTGATAAAACACATCGTGTCTCGGCCAAAGATTGCCATTTTTCGCAAGCGTCTGCTTTCCTACACCGAAACATTCATCGCCGACCAGGGACAGATGCTGGCGCGGTTTCAGCCGCTCTTTTGCGGATTCACCGCCGATCCGTCAGGCCGTCACCTGATCGACTCCCCGCAATTCCTGCTGCAAGACCACTGCCAGTTTCCTGCCGTGTCGAAGTTCATGTTCCGGTCCGGGCTGGGGGGCGGTCGCGCCTGGGTAAACGCCCTGGCGGCGGAGTCACCGCGCCTGGTGCACGCGCATTTTTTCAACGACGGCATCGACGCCGTCGAACTCGGTGCGCGCCTGCGGTGTCCGGTGGTAACCACGCTGCACGGACACGACATTACCAAGCGAGACAACGCGCGCGCCGGCGCGCGGCAGAATCGGCGCTTCTTCGATCGGGTGGATCGCGTGATCGCGGTTTCGCGCTTCATCGCCGAAGAAGCGCTCAAACGCGGCTGCCCCGAGGGCAAGCTGCGGCAACACTACATCGGCATCGATCTCGAGCGCTTTTCGATGCCGAAACGGGAATCTGAGCGACCGAGTCTTTTATTCGTCGGCCGCCTGGTTGAAAAAAAGGGCTGTATTTACCTGCTCGAGGCGATGACGCTATTGCAACCGAAGTTTCCGGAACTCGAGCTTTGTATCGTCGGTGACGGCGTGCTCGGCCCCGAATTGCAGCGCGAGGCGCAGTCGCGCGGACTGAACGTCGAATTCGCCGGCGCCGAACCCGCCAGCCGGATCCGCGAGCGCCTCGCGCGCAGCTGGCTGTTCGTCGCCCCGAGCGTAACCGCCAGGGACGGCGATGCCGAGGGTCTCGGGATGGTGTTTCTCGAAGCCCAGGCACTAAAGACTCCGGTCGTGAGTTTTGCCAGTGGCGGGGTGGTCGAGGCGGTTGCACATGAATCTACCGGGCTGCTGTGCCCCGAGCGAGACGTCGATGGTCTTGCACAAAATATCGCCTGCCTGCTTGAAGACTCGCGCCTGCGCCAGCAAATGGGTCTCGCCGGCCGCCGGCGCGTGGAGGAGCAGTTCGACATACGCAAGCAATGCGCCCGTCTGGAACATATCTACGAGGAGATTTGCTGATGTTCGCGTCGGTCATCTTCACTACTTACAACCATCCGAAGTGGCTCGAGAAAACCCTGTGGGGTTTTGCCGTGCAGACCTACCGCGACTTCGAAATCATCGTCGCCGACGACGGCTCCGGCGACGAGACCCGCGAGGTAATCGAGCGCCTGCAGGGCGAAATCGAAATCCCGATCCGCCATCTCTGGCAGGAGGACGACGGCTTCCAGAAGTGCCGTATTCTGAACAAGGCGATCGTCGCGAGCCGTGGCGAATACCTGATATTCACCGACGGCGACTGCATACCCCACCCCGACTTCGTCAAGAACCACGTCGAACTCGCCGAGCCCGACACGATGCTTTCGGGCGGCTATTTCAAGTTACCGCTCGAGGTGTCTCGCGCGATCACGCGCGACGACATCGAGCGCGGCGACGCGACTCGTCCCGGCTGGCTACTGCGCCACGGCGTGCCGTTCACGCCGAAAATCGCCAAGCTCTACTCGCACCCGGTATTCGGTGCGATCCTCGACACATTGACGATTACCCGCGCGACCTGGAACGGACACAGCTCGTCGACATGGAAGAAGCACATCCTCGCAACCAACGGCTTTGACGAGCGCATGCAATATGGCGGACAGGATCGCGAATTCGGCGAGCGGCTGATGAACATGGGAATCAAGGCCAAGCAGGTGCGCTACCGCTGCAGCTGCGTGCACCTCGACCACGGGCGCGGCTACGCGAGACCCGAATCGATCGAGAAAAACCGGAAAATTCGCCAGCACACCCGGCAGCACCGAATCAAGCGCACCGAGTACGGCATCGATTCGCACGTCGAAATACCGGCAGAACCCGCCGGCTGATTTTCGCGACCGACTTCGCTCAGACTCCACCCGCGCGATTGCGCGATTTTCCCGAGGCATAGCAGGCCACCCTCGACGCCGGGCTCGACGCGGTCAACGCTGCAACTCGGCGGCCTGCAATCGGTCGGTCAAGCATCGTGCGTCGACGCAAAACCGAATCAGCATATGGCGCTTGCCGGCCGGCTTCAGGCCGAATGCCACCTGCGACTCTTCTCCGAGCGCAGCCATCGCGCTTCGATGTTGCAGTACCGGGATTCGCCGAAGTATCGCAGTCTGCTCACCACGCCGGGACGAGGTTCATCCGCCCTTGCCGACTACCCGGCTCGCCGATAAGATGATCGCGCAATGCCGCTGACGCCCCGTGAAATCGAGACCTACCATCGCGACGGACTGGTGATTCCGGCCGACTACCGCGTGTCCGCCGAGATCCTGCGGCGGATCGACGAGCTCTACCGGAAACTGCTCGACGACAATCGGGATCATCCGGAATTCTCGGCCGATTTCATTCTCGGCCCGCACCTCGACGCGAGCGACACTTACGGCGTCAAGGGCGACCCGGCATGGCTCGACTTCGCGCAAAATCCCGAGATTCTCGACATGGTCGAGCAACTGATCGGTCCCGATTTCATCCTCTGGGGGGTGACGATCTTCGGCAAGCCGGCGCGCGTCGGCAAGGCGACGCCGTGGCACCAGGATGGCGATTATTACCCGATCGAACCGCTGGAGACGCTGACCGTCTGGATCTCGCTCGACGGTTCGACCCCGGAACAGGGTTGCATGCGCTACATCCCGGGTTCGCACCGCGACCGCCGCGTCTACTCGCATCATTTCGAGCATCG
>JBFFXR010000220.1:0-4536 GCA_041569645.1 Gammaproteobacteria bacterium | reverse complement strand
GCCCTGCCGTATTCGTTGCAAGAATGGTTTGAAACCTTGGTCGCCGAGCCAGAATCGCAACAGGTTGGTGACGCCGCGGCTGGTCAGCGTCGCGCCGGCGAGGCCGTCGACCTTGTACTGCTGGTTCGGCGTGGCCTCGCCGACCGTGCCCTTGACCACTTCGATCGCCACGTCGCCGCTGTCATCGTAAACCAGTTTTCCGGGCCACTGGGCCTTCCACTGCGGGTTATCGATTTCGCCGCCGAGGCCGGGCGTTTCCGCGTGCTCGTAAAAGCCGAAGCCGCTGATCGTCCGGGCATCGCCCTCGAGCGCGATGAAGCCGTACATGGTCGACCAGAGACCGTATCCGTGGATCGGCAAAATGATGGTTTCGAGCTTTTCCTGGTCGCGCACCAGGTAAACCGTCGCCTGGTCCGCGCGCCGGCGAATCGAGGCAATGTCTTCATCCTTGCTCAAGGGGCGGCTGGCGGCGGGATCCTTGGCCGCCTTGCGCTGATCGTAGACCGCCGGATCGACGCTATCGATGTATTCGCCGGTCTTGAGGTCGACGACGCGCGCTTCGATCAGTTCGAACGCCTCGTCGATGCTGACGTCTTCACGCATCATGTCGGCGATTTGCAAGATATTGCGCTTCTTGTCGAGCGCCTTGTTGGCTTCCTGCAGGGGTTTCAGGCTCACCGCCGCGGTCGACACGATGACCGAGCAGACCAGGCACAACAGCAGGGCCACCAGCACGGTCTTGGTGCGGCTGTCGTTGGGCATGTCGAGAAACTTTTTTATCACCGCTACATCCGTTTCATGTCGTTTCTTGCTGCCGCCGCAATCGACGCTTGACGTTCGCCTGGATGACGAAGTGATCGATCAGCGGCGCGAATATGTTGGCGAACAGAATCGCCAGCATGACGCCCTCGGGATAGGCAGGATTCACCACTCGAATCAATATCGTCATCACCCCGATCAGGATTCCGAAATACCAGCGTCCCCTGTCGGTATGGGCCGCGGTCACCGGGTCAGTGGCCATGAACATCATGCCGAAGGCAAACCCGCCGACGACCAGGTGCCAGTGCCACGGCATCGCGAACATCGGGTTGGTATCGCTGCCGATGAAGTTGAGCAACAGCGTCGTTCCGACCATGCCGATCATGACGCCGGCGACGATGCGCCAGCTCGCGATGCCGGCGTAAACCAGCAAACCGCCGCCTATCAGGATCGCGAGCGTCGAGGTTTCGCCGAGCGAACCCGGAATCGTGCCGAGAAAGGCGTCGAACCAGGTGACGTTGCTGGCAAGAATCTCGTCGACACCGCCGACCGCGGCGCTCGACAGCGGCGTGGCACCCGAATATCCGTCGACCGCGACCCAGACGCTGTCGCCGGACATCGCCGCGGGATAGGCAAAGAACAGGAAAGCCCGCCCGGTAAGCGCGGGATTGAGGAAGTTCTTGCCGGTGCCGCCGAATACCTCCTTGCCGAGGATGATCCCGAACAAAATCCCCAGCGCCGCCATCCAAAGCGGTATCGCCGGCGGCAAAATCAGCGCATACAGAATCGACGTGACGAAGAAGCCCTCGTTGACTTCGTGGCCACGAACCAGGGAAAAGGTAACCTCGGCAATACCACCGGCGATGAAGGTGACGATGTATACCGGCAGGAAATACAGCAATCCGTGCATGAAGTTGTCGACCAGACTTTCGGGATCGTAGCCGAACGGGTCCAGGATTGCGCCGCGCCAGCCCTCGGCGCTGGCGATACCGAGCTCCGCCATCGCCAAGTTGGCCTGCAAGCCGGTGTTGTAACAGGCCATGAACATGACCGGAAACGTCGCCAGCCAGACGTAACCCATGACCCGTTTCAGGTCGAGCGCGTCGCGCGCGTGCGGCGCGTGCGGCGTGGTTTCGGCCGGGCTGTACAGCAGCGTGTCGACCATTTCGAACAGCGCGTAGAAACGTTCGTAGCGGCCGCCGGGTTGGAAGTTGGGCTCGACCCGATGCAGAAATTTTCTCAAGCCCATTTATCCTTCCCTCTCGATGATTTCCAGGCACGCGCGCAGTGCGGAGCCGTATTCGTACTTGCTGTGGCAAACGAAGGTACACAGCGCGAGGTCTTCTTCGTCCAGTTCCAGCGCCCCCAGCATTTGCGCGGTATCGGTATCGCGCACCAAAAGTGCGCGTAACAACGGCGTCGGCAGGATATCCAGCGACATGACTTCCTCGTAATTGCCGATCGGCACCATTGCCCGACGGCTGCCGTTTTGCGAGGTGGTCAGGGGGTACTCGGCGAGTCGGCGGGTAAACACGTTGAGCAGGGAAAACTGCTTCAGCGTCGGCCTGACCCAGTGCATGAAGACGCGTTCGTCGCCTTCCTGCAACACGGTGACCTGCGTGTTGTAGCGCCCCAGGTACGCGTTCCAGCCGGCGGCGCGAAATCCCGACAATACCGATCCGGAAATGACCCTGACCTTGCCCGGTCGAAGTTCCCCGGCGATCAGGCTGTCGGTGCTGGCGCCCTGCCGGGTTCGAATCAGACGGGGATTCTCGACCATCGGCCCGGCCAGCGAAACCACGCGATCGAGGCTGCGCTTGCCCTTGACGAAAAGATTGCCAATCGCCATCACGTCCTGGTAGCCGATGTACCAGACGGTCTTTTCGGCATTGACCGGATCGAGGAAATGGATCGCGGTGCCGATGAGGCCGGCGGGGTGCGGCCCGGAAAACTCGGGGTACTCGATGTTCGGGTTGTCGACCCGAGGGATATCCGCGCCTTCCGCCTGGGTCACGAACAGCTTGCCGTCGGTCACGTGGCGCAGGATTCGGATGCCGTGGCGAAACGCCTCGGGATCCTCGCCGATCACCACCGACGGATCCGCGGCCAGGGGCCGCGTGTCGATAGCCTGGACGAACAGCGAATGCGGCACCGTGTCCGGATTCGGGACCTTGCCGTAGGGACGCGTGCGCATCGCCGTCCAGGCGCCCGTTTCCAGCAAGTGGTCGACCACCTGTTCGCGCGTCAACTCGTCGAGCTTGTCCGCGGCATAGGCCTCGTACTCGATGAATTCCTCGTCGTCGTCGACCTCGATTACGACCGAATGCAGCATTCGACGGTGCCCGCGATTGATGCTCTGCACGACACCGCTTCCGGGCGAGGTGAATTTCACGCGCGGATTTTTCTTGTCGGACATCAGCGGGTCACCGATGCGCACCCGATCGCCTTCCTTGACCAGCATGGTCGGTTTCAGGCCCTTGAAATCGGTGCCGAGTATTGCTACGCGGGGAGATACCGGCCCATCGTAAACCTTCTGCTCGGGCGCGCCGGAAAGCGGAATATCAAGTCCTTTCTTGATTTTCACGGGATATAGGGGACTGCTACTCTTATCTGGTTTTCCCGGCAGAATATTGTTTCGGCATCGATTTGTCCATCGCTAAGCGGTCGAGACCTCGCCAATCGCATATCGGGTACCGCCGGAGCCTGTGGTAGGGTATCGGAATCGGGATCGAGGAGATCGACTACCATGGCAGACACCAACAAGGCCCGCGCGATCGGCATCAACCACGTCGCGCTCGAAGTCGACGACATCGACGCCGCGCTGGCTTTTTATGGCGAACTCTTCGAGTTCGAGCTGCGCGGCCGCAGCGAAACGATGGCCTTCATCGATCTTGGCGACCAGTTTCTGAACTTTTCCACCGGTCGCAAACAGGCGCCTGACGACGAACGTCATTTCGGCCTGGTCGTCGACGACCGCAAGCTCGTTACCGCCGCGCTCGAGCGGCTCGGCGTCGACCTCCTGCCCGGGCCGTTCATGGATTTTCTCGACCCGTGGGGCAATCGCATCGAGCTCGTCGACTACGCCGGTATCCAGTTCACCAAGGCGCCGCAGGTGTTGCGCGGCATGGGCCTCGGCGACCTCGAAAAGACCGACGAAGCGCTCGGCGAGCTGCGGGACAAAGGCATGGCGCCGGACTGACGAGATGCGAGACGATCGACGCCGGGTTGAAATCCGCACCGGCCAGGCCCGGGTCGACGCCCAGATAGAGCACTACGAGCAATTGAAAAAATTGCGCGCGTTACAGGAAGAAGTCGGCGAGGACGGCTGGAAAGATCTCAAGGATGGCGTCGATATCGCCTGCGATGCGCCGAGACATGCGATCGACTCGGTCCGCTCAGGCTTCGGTTGACGCGTCGACCCTGACCCGGTTTGTAAAAAATCACGCGAATCAGCAAAGGCCTGGCAGGCTATCAAATCTTGTCCGGGACACGCCAGTACGCGTCGCGGCGTCAAAAAAAAGCCGGGCGCGGGGCCCGGCTTCGATCGTTCGAGATTCCGGATCAGTACATGTGCTGACCGCCGTTGATCGACAGCGTCGAGCCGGTGATGAAGCCGGCCTCGTCGGCGACCAGGAAGGCGACGCCGCGGGCGATTTCCTCGGCCTCGCCGAGGCGTCCCACCGGGATGCGCGCGACGATCTTCTCGAGCACGTTCTCCGGCACCGCGCGCACCATTTCGGTGGCGATGTAGCCCGGCGCGATCGCGTTGACGGTAAT
>JBFFXR010000219.1:0-4542 GCA_041569645.1 Gammaproteobacteria bacterium | reverse complement strand
GACTCCAGTCGAATACACCCTGTTTGGTGGATAACTTGAACGTGCCGTAGTGATGTGTAAGCACAGTCGAACCGACCGCCGAATAGAGGTTCTGGTAGGCAATTTCGGTCTCGTCCAATTGACCCGACGGCGGCATCGAAACGATGTTGATATTGCGCTCGGCGGCAAATTCGAACAACGAGTTCACGAAATTTTCCCGCGCCGCCTCGGTCCACTCGGCATGCAGCTGTGGCACTCCACCGGTAGGTAGCAGGTAGTACTTCACATCTGGTGTTACGATCAGGAATCGCGGATTTTCGCCAACCGACTCGAGGCGCTCGACCTGCTTGACTGCGCCAGTCGCGGCGCAACCCGAGAGCAGAAGCGAGAATAGTATCGCAATCGTTCGCCCACGGCGCGGATATGAACGCGCGTGGATTTCGCTAGCCGGTATTCGGAAATCGTTCATATTCGGTTCCCCATTGTCTACGCGACTTCGGACTCGGCCTGCGGGATTTCGAGCAAGCCCGACGTCAGCGAACTGCGGCGATGCTCGGTTTGGTTTATTTGTATTTATACTACTTCGACTTATCCCGTTAATTGATTGGTATCAGGTTGTTACTCTTGAACGATGCAGATCGACGCAAAAAAGATCGCCGATACATCGACTCAGTGTAAAACCGCAATCATCCACTGCGAATCCGATCCTGAAGAGGCGCGCCACGCGCGCGGCGACGACGCGCCCGGCTGGCCGGTCGACGATCCGCGCGCGCAGGTCTGCCCGCTGGTCTGGACCTGCCCGATCACAGGCAGGCACGCGATGATGCTGCACCCGCGCTGCCTGCAGACGCTCGAAATCGAAAACGCCGGCGACCACCATTGTCTCGGCATCACCGAATCGCGGCTGCGGGCGGAAAAGTGGATGCGCCCGGCGATCGATCCGGCGCGCGTCTACGTGCACGCGTGGCGGCCCGGCGATCTCGTTCTCTGGTACAACCACTCCATCTGGCACTCGGCCACCGGCAAGCTCGCGCCCGACGATCGCCGAATCATGCACTTGACCGCGTTCAACGGCGCCACGCCACCGCAATAGATCGAAGAAACTCTCGTCTAGGATCGATCGGCGAACGGCCGGACCCGATCACCAAGCGGCAATACGGGGTCCGTGTCGGTTCCGGTCACGCGTCTTTCAGGATCGTCGTTCGCCGGAACTCGTCGTCGGGAAATACCCGGCCGGTCAACAAGGTGGCGAAGATATGCTCGAATACAACCCCCGGCTGGCCTTTTTTTCTGCCCGAGCGGAAATACGAATGCCCCTTGGGTAAATCGTAGGCCGTATTGACATCGTCGCAATCGACCGAATAGACGTTCGTCGGCGTCAGCCGAATATCCTCGGGTCCCGTGTGCCCGAGGCGACGCGAGGCTATCTTGTTCTTCAGGTTCGACGCCTTGCTCGCCCTGAGTGCGAGGTCGTCGGAGGCGTAGTACACGATCACGTTTCTCGACGCGTGACAGATTTCCTCGCCGAGTCCCTGCTCCTGCAGCGATTCATTGACGATGTCCGCCGCCACCAGGTAGCTATTGCGGAAGATCAACGGCACCCCGTTCGCCAGGTCGTAGCGGTTCCAGACCTTGAGAGTTTCGCGAAATACCCGGTTACCCATCGAGTGGGCGAGGACGTTGATTCGCTTGAGGCAGGGGTCGTCCTGCGGATTGTGCTTTTCGGAACTCCGCCAGTCGAGAAAAATCTCCAGTATCCGCGCGAAGGAATAGGCGCTGGCATCGGCGGATTTCTGATCGTCCCAGTAGTCCTTGACGATACCGATATCGTTGTCGCAGGGCCATATCATCGGTACTACCAGGACTTCCTTCTTCTTGCTGCCGTCGCAGAGCGACTGGAACTCATCGACGTTGTCGAAGACGTCTTCCGGAAGGTTCGAAAAGCCGTGGATGTACAAAAGTATCTGCCGGTGCTCGGACTCCTTCAACCGCTTGAGAAAATTATGCCCCCCGATTTCCTGGTACTTTTTCTTGCCGAGCCTCTCGCAAAAGAACACCGAGTTGCTCGACGCATTATTGTCGAGGTCGAAATCGAAATTACGCCCCCTGCGACTGCGAATACTTTGCTTCGGGAAACGGTTGGTCATGAACAGCATGATGCGGCCCTCCTTTGAGTCGCCGGAAACTGCAATCCCGTAACGCCGGGGATTGCGGTCTCGGATTCCGACAACAACTCGATTGATCGAAAGCAGGTATGAAAAGGACAATTTTTTCGCCTTCCCAGGCTGCCCTTACGCTCAAATATATGCCTTTGTCGCGCGCTGCGCCAGCATCGGTGGCAGTCGATCTCGTCTGGACGTGGCCGTGCAGCATCGCGCATATCGGGCGCGGTTTTCGCCGCTCACGGTAAAGCGCCATGCCGATAACCGAGTCAAGCTTCGCGGTGGGGACGCAATCGAGCCAGGCTCCCGCCCGGATTCTGGAAAATGCAGGTAAAATCAATGGAATCGGGAGGATTATCGACGACCCTCATTTTCGCTCGTTTCTTCGCGCAATGGACAGGATCGTGACATCGAAATTGCGCGCTGGCGCATGCGACGCGAGCGTTCACGGCGGGGACCTGGGCCAGGCGCTTCGCCGACCCGCTCAACCAGGTCGTGATGTTAGCTGATCATGCCCCGGCCTGGCAGCCGGCTTTCGACTCGATCTCGGCAGAGAAAAATGGAGCGCGCCCGGTGCTGATGTAATGGGGAGTTCCAGGCGCGCCCCATTCAATATTCGGTTCGGTTTAGTCGTCGTCGCCGCCGACTTTACGGATCGTGATTTTCGCGACCGGATTGCGCCAGTCGTAGATCGCCGGGTCGAGACTACCGATCCCGTGCATGCCACGATGTACGTGGATGTAGCCTTCGTCACCAGGATCGGCCAACGGAGACGGCCCGGTCCCGCCACAGGTCGGGCCGGGGATATTCAGACACAACTCGTCGTTCGGCTCGGAACCTGCATCGTAGCCGGGCGACCAGTAGGTCCTGGAGCCCCGCCGCGGTACGTCGACACTGTCGAGACCGATGAAGCCGTCGTTGGTGGGCAGCATCATCGACGCGAGACTGATTCGCTTCGCACCGTGCCGCGCGCGCACTTTGACCGTCACTGAGCCGCCGGGAAACAATAACCCGCCCGAGTTCTGCACGTCGGCGACGCCGGCGAGATTCGACAGCAATTCGGTGGCTGGACCGACGTTGCCGTCTTCCGCGATTGCGACCAGTTCGTCGATCGCGGGTTCACCGAGTTCGAACAGGTCGACCGATTTGCGGTGCGTGACGACCAGGATCGGCGTAAACGTAATCGAATTTGTAATATTGGTAATCGTGACGTGGTAACGCGCGCCGCCGTCAGCCGGTGCGGCCGATACGAAAAGCAGCGTGACGAGGCCGGCGAGCGCCGGACGTAGTAATCGAATAGACATCGAAGGTTCTCCTGGCAAGATCGGAGAGCCCATCATGCGCGCGCGACATCACGCGAATTTCACCGATTTATAACATTTTTATCACGGCGAACTGGTCGGCAGCGTGAAGCGAAAGGTCGTGCCCTGCTCGAACACGCTGTCGACGGTCAGGCGGCTACCGTGCAGCTCGACGATACGCGACGCGATCGCAAGTCCGAGGCCGAGCCCCGGCGATTCACCGTCGGTTGAAGGATCGGCCTTGCGATAATAGCGTTCGAGCACGTGCGGCAGGGAATCGGCGTCGATGCCGGCGCCGGTGTCCGACACCGCGACCTCGACGTCGCTATCGAGCGTCGACAAACGCAGCGCGATACGTCCGTTCGCCGGCGTATGCTTGAACGAGTTATCGATCAGGTTTTCGAGCACACGCTCCACCATGCCGACGTCGGCGAGCACGAAAGGCAGCGATTCGTTGGCGACGACCTCGAAATCGATGTGCTGCTCGCGCGCGCGCAAGTGGAAATGATGCGACAGGTCGAAGGCGAGTTCGGCCAGCGAGAATTGCTCGCGTTGCGGCTGTACCTCGTTGGCTTCGAGCTTGGCCAGCTCGAACAATTCCTCGACCAGCGTGCGTAACCGCTGCGAATTATCGTACGCGATTCTGAGGTAGGTTTGCCGTTCCGCTTGGCTGAGCTGGTCGGATTTGAGCTGCAGGGTTTCGAGATACCCGGACAGGGATGCCAGCGGCGTGCGCAGGTCGTGCGACACGTTGGCGACCAGCTCGCGCCGCAAGGATTCGACCTCGCGCAGCCCGTCGACCTGCTGCTGGATGCGCCGTGCCATCGCTTCGAAGGTCGCAGCCATCGCCTCGATCTCGTCGAGCGCTTCGGTGTCGCAATCGGCGGAAGTATCTTCCGGCACCAGGTTCGCGATCTTGAATTGCTGCATCGCCGCCGACAGCAGCCTCAGCTTGCGCATCAGGAAAAAGAACATCACGAGACCGGCGACAAAGGCGAAGCCGAGCGCAATCAGAACCGCGCCGAGGCTCCATTTCATGATCAGGCTGCGCTGCAACACGTCGGTGACGTGGGTGATCTTCTCGCTGCCGAGTATCGCGT
>JBFFXR010000218.1:0-4542 GCA_041569645.1 Gammaproteobacteria bacterium | reverse complement strand
GCCCACACAAATTACCTGATCAATTGTTAAAGAGCTTGCGGCCGGGGAACGCCCAGCCGAAAAGGGCCGACAACGGCCCACCCCGCATCGCCGGAAATCACGGGATCACCGGACGATTTTAAAAGCGAGGCGCGCATTATAAGCCCTTTTCAGACGGCGTCAACGCCCTCGGCGGCGAATCTTTAGAGGAATGCCGCGTGGACGCGATATCGACGCCTGTCCAGAGCTTCGACCGGATCCGCGAGAGCCCCCGTGGGGGTTGCGTTTCGGGGTAGTCCCGGTCGTGCGAGGCGCGAATTATAGGCGCAATTTATGCGCCGTCAAGCCTAATTCGGATCTTTTATCACACCAGCTTTATCCGCGCGAACTTGCGTTTGCCGACCTGCGCGACGACGACTGCGCCACGACCGAGCGCGAGACCCTTGTCGTCGACCTTTTCACCGTCGAGCCGGACCGCGCCCTGCTTGATCATGCGAAAGCTTTCCGAGGTGCTGCTGGTCAGCCCGGCCTGCTTGAGCAGCGCCGCGATACCGATTTCATCGCCGTCGAGTTCAAGCGTCCACTCCGGCATCTCGTCGGGCAGGGCGCCTTTGGCGAAACGCGCAATGAAATCCCGCTTTGCCGCTTCGGCAGCCGCTGCGTCGTGAAACCGGGTTATGACTTCCTCGGCCAGCAAGAACTTGATGTCGCGCGGGTTGGCGCCCGAATCGACGTCGCGCCGGAAGCCGTCGATTTCATCGAGCGGACGAAAACTGAGCAGTTCGAAGTAGCGCCACATCAAATCGTCGCTGATCGACATCAGCTTGCCGAACATCTCCGCGGGCGGATCCTCGATGCCAATATAATTGTCGAGCGATTTCGACATCTTCTGCGCGCCGTCGAGACCCTCGAGAATCGGCATCGTCAGAATGACCTGCGGCTCCATGCCTTCGGCCTTCATCAATTCACGCCCGACCAGCAGATTGAATTTCTGATCGGTCCCGCCGAGTTCGACGTCGGCGCGCATTTCGACCGAGTCCCAGCCTTGCACCAGCGGGTAGAGAAATTCGTGAATCGAGATCGGCTGATTATTCTTGTAACGCCGGGAGAAGTCGTCGCGCTCGAGCATGCGCGCAACCGTGTGCCGGGACGCCAGGCGAATCATGTCGGCTGCAGATTTCGGTCCGTGCCAGACAGAGTTGAAGCAGATTTCGGTCGTATCCGGATCGAGAATCTTGAAGACCTGATCGCGATATGTCTGCGCGTTTGCCTGTATCTGCTCCGGCGTCAGCGGCGGGCGGGTCGCCGATTTGCCGCTCGGGTCGCCGATCAGGCCGGTGAAGTCGCCGATCAGGAACATGATATGATGCCCGAGTTCCTGGAATTGCCGCATCTTGTTGATCAGCACCGTGTGGCCGAGATGCAGGTCGGGGGCGGTCGGATCGAAGCCGGCCTTGATCCGCAGCGGTTTGCCGCGGGCCAATTTTTGCCGCAGTTCATCCTCGAGGAGGATTTCATCGCAGCCGCGCCTCAATTGCCGCATTGCATCTTTCTCGGAAATCATGCTAAATAACCGTCTGGGGTCTATACTACAGGCTGTTATCCCAATTCAAATAATAACTTAGCCAGCTTACCTAATGAGCTTTCAAGAACTCGACTTCAAAACCGAGCCGGTCGTCGCATTGCGGCCCGAAAGCTTGCCCGGGCGGCGCGCAACGCTGCCGGTCTGGTCCTTCGCGAAAATTTCGCTGGCCGCGTCGCTGATCATGCTGCTGGGCTTCAGTGTATCCAACTGGCAGCCGTCGGCCAAAGCCGCGAATTCTACGCCGAAGTCGGTGCGATTACACTATTCCCTGCCGTTGCCGGAACCGAGCGCGCGAGTACCTGCGATCGACACGCTGGCGTCGGCTGGTGCCGACGATCCGTGGATTTCCGTGACGATCGAATCGGGGGACACCCTCGCGTCGATCTTCGCCGCGCACGGCCTCGCGTCGACGACGACCCACCAGATTGCGCGACTCAACGAACAGACCCGCGAGCTGCGCCGCATTCAGCCCGGCGAAAAAATCCAACTGCTGATCGATGCCGACGGGCGGCTGAAGCAAATGAAATATGTCCCCGACATCACGCGCACGCTACTCGTCAAACGGACCGAGGATCAGTCCTTCCAGAGCCAGATCATCAATTACCAGTTACAGGCCTACCCGGTCTATCGCGAGGGTCTGATCGAAACGTCGCTGTTCGAAGCCGCGGCCGCCGCCGACATTCCGGAAGATATCATCATGGACCTCGCCGCCATTTTCGGCTGGGACATCGATTTTTCACTCGACATTCGCCGCGGTGACCGATTCGGAATCGTCTATGAGGAGCTTTACAAGGACGACGTCAAGATTCGCAACGGCCGCATCCTCGCGGCCGAGTTCGTCAATAACGGCAGGACTTATCGCGCGGTTTATTACACCGATCCAGCCGGCGAAAGCGATTACTTCAGCCCGGACGGCAAGAGCATGCGCAAGGCGTTTCTCCGCAGCCCGGTCGATTTTTCGCACATCAGTTCGCGCTTCAGCAACAAGCGCTGGCACCCGGTATTGTCCAAGTGGCGCTCACACAAAGGCGTCGATTACGCTGCCCGCCGCGGTACCCCGGTACGCGCTGCCGGCGACGGTAAAGTCGTTCTCGCCGGCACCAAGGGCGGTTACGGAAAACTGATCCTGATTCGTCACGGCGGCCGCTATACGACCGCCTACGGCCACCTGAATGGATACGCGAACGGGATCCGGGTCGGCAAGAAAGTCAAGCAGGGCCAGATCATCGGATACGTCGGCAGTACCGGCGTGGCCACCGGTCCCCACCTGCACTACGAGTTCCGCGTCAACGGCGCGCATCGCAATCCGCTGACGGTCAAGCTGCCCGAAGCCAAACCGGTGCATTCGGCCTATCGGTCCCATTTCGAGGAAAACACCCGGGTCTACCTGTCGATGCTGCGCCTGATGGACCGCAGGCTCGCGCAAAACTCCCAGTGAACCGGCGCGAAAATCGCGACATCTTCATCGGACTGATGTCCGGAACCAGTCTCGATGGCGTCGACGTCGGGATCGTCGAGTTCGCCGCAGCTTCGCCGCATCTGCTTCACTTCGAATCCGCCAGCTACGACGACGATTTACGCGATCGTCTTCGCGCCCTTGTCTCGGACGGCTTCGCCGCGCTGGACGATTTTTACGCGCTCGACGCCGAGCTCGGCGAACGCTACGCCGCTTGCGTCAACTCGGCGCTCGCACAGGCTTCGCTCGAACCGCGGCAGATTACGGCAATCGGCTGCCACGGCCAGACGCTGCGTCACGGTCCCGACGCGCGCAGGCCGTACAGCGCGCAAATCGGCGATCCGAATCGCGTTGCGGCCCTCACCGGCATCGCCACGGTTGCCGACTTCCGGCGCATGGACATGGCTTATGGCGGTCAGGGCGCGCCGCTCGCGTCGGCCTGTCACGCCGCGCTGTTTCGCAGTACCGACGAGGATCGAGTCGCACTCAATATCGGCGGTATCGCCAATCTTACCTGGCTGCCGGCCGATCCGGACTCGCCGGTACTCGGTTTCGATACCGGGCCGGGTAATACCTTGCTCGATCAGTGGGCGCAACGGCATATCGGCGAGCGCTACGATGCAGACGGCGCCTGGGCGCGCAGCGGACAGGTTCTCGACTCGCTGCTCGAGAAAGCCATGTCGCAGGAACCGTACTTCGCGACGCCAGCGCCGAAATCGACCGGTACCGAGTATTTCGACCTGGCCTGGCTGGAGCGATTCGTCGCCGACGACTCCTCCGCGGTCGACGTCCAGGCGACGCTGATCGAATTGACCGCGCGCTCGGTCGCCGCCGCGATCTCGACCCTGCCCGCGCGACCGGCAGCCTGTTTTATTTGCGGCGGCGGCGCGCACAACGACTGGCTGCTCGAACGCCTCGCGCAGGCCTTGGGCGAAACCCGCGTCACGACGACCGCCGAACTGGGCCTCGAGCCCGACGCGGTCGAAGCGGTGGCTTTCGCGTGGCTGGCACGCGAACGGCTGGCCGGACGCCCGGGCAATTTGCCGTCGGTGACTCACGCGCAACGTGCGGCGATCCTCGGCGGCGTCTATCTGCCCGGCTAAAAATCGTCTCAGGCCTGTGAAATAGTTAACAAAGCCCCCGAACCAGCGTTGGTCACGGATGTCAAAATTACCCACCAGGTGTTAAACTTGATTATTGAATCTCGATCGAGACATTTCATGCGCGCCAGGCAACACTCCCTTATGCTGACCGCCCTGCTGGGGCTCGGGATCGGCTGTGCGCAGGCGGATTTCGTCGGCCTCAACATCACCCCGAACCAGTGGCGCCCGGCCATGTCCGCTTCTTTCGGCAGCGGCGAGGACGACAGTATCGACCTGGTCGACGACCTCGACGTCGGTAACGCGTCGAAACCGTCGATGGTGTTGATCCTCGAGCACCCGATCGCGGTGCTGCCGAACCTGCGTTACCAGGGCTACGATTTCGACACCTCGGGCATATCGACGCTCGACTCGGACATCAG
>JBFFXR010000217.1:0-4576 GCA_041569645.1 Gammaproteobacteria bacterium | reverse complement strand
GTCCCCTTGCTCCAGCAGGCGCACCGCTTCGCGCTTGAACGCCTCGCTGAACGTCTTTCTCTTGTTCATCTGACACTCCCGGGGCTATTGACCCCATTATAAAGTGTCCGATTTATTCAGTACGCCTCAGAGGGATTAATTTATAATCTTTCCGTCCCCTATTTAACTGTCCATTAGCAAATCTTAGAAGGACGCCTGATATCCCAACGACAATGAAGTTGTTTCGATATCGGCGATGTCTTCGATATCTACATCGGGAAATTGGTTATATTCAATGACAATGGAAGACCGATCGGACAAGCCAAACGATGCTCCGAAGCCGAATGCCAGGCCAATTTCGTCGTAAGAATCGCTTCCCGATAAGCCGAATATTTCGGCATCGAGATCATACTTTAGTTGCACCAGACCCAGCTGACCAAAAAACTGGGTATTGGAGCCGGAATTCGTGTGTGCCCGGCCATAGACCCCAAACATGTTACCCAGCTCAACGCTTAATTTCACTGTACCGAAAAAAGGATCGAATTCTTCGAACTCATCATCGCTTATACCGATAGCAAAAACGGCCATGAAATCGATATCGGGGTTAACCGGATTAATATACTTGAATTGAATCGCAGTCGGCTCGAATTCTTCAGCATCCTCCAGATCGGCCTCTAACATCATGTAGTCAATTTGAAATTTAGCTGCTCGAGCAGACATCGAGCCGAATATTAGTACTACAGACAAAAGTAACATGAAACGCAATTTGTTCATTGAAGTGCCCCTAAATTTATACTTCCCGGGTATGGACCTCTTACCGATGAGCCGGCATCGAGACGCTGAAGCAAAGGCTCATTCTTGTCGCTGGTTTCCATTTCCGGTGCCGACCTCAAAACTTCGGGTGTCACGTTAGCACATGTTTCGGTTTCCGGAATGATTCACCGAAGTGTGCCAATCCCTCCGTCCCCTTATTCGCTTCCAAAAGACACCCAGGGGTGGTAACTGTCTAATATTATTTTTCTACTCCGACGCTTGGAAGAGACTCTATGAAAACACAATTATGCCAAGACCTGGGTATCGAAATCCCGATTATGCAGGCGGCAATCGGAGGGATATCCTGCCCCGTGCTTGCCGCGGCAGTCTCCAATGCGGAATTATGGTGACAGTCACCTAAATTCTGCGACGAGGTCGGCATCGACCCGGCGAGCCGCTTCCGCTACCCGCACGAATTCTCCGGCAACCAGCGCCAGCGCATCGCGATCGCGCGCGATGATCATGAAACCGAAGCTGGTGCTGCTCGACGAGCCCACCTCGGCGCTCGACCGCTCGGTGCAGGTGCAGATCGTCGACCTGCCGCTGAAGCTGCAGGCAGAGCACGACCTGGCGTATCTCTTCATCAGCCACGATCTGAAAATCGTGCGCGCGCTGTCCGACCAGCTGATCGTGCTGCGCAACGGCTTCGTAGTCGAACAGGGCGAAGCCGACCAGGTCTTCGAGTCGCCCTCCGATCCCTACACCAGGGCGCTTATCTCCGCCGCCTTCGACTTCGAACTCGAAGACGAGTCCGTCCTCGAGCAATAACCCACATTGCCATAACGGCTTCGAGCCGGCATCCTTCGAGAGTTCGGTAAATGCATAGCTGAGCCTGGAGCCGGGAGGATTCGGACATGTCGAGAATTCTTGCCTTTCTCATTATTATTCTGGGGATCGAGTCAACTTCGATTGCCGCAGGTCAGCAAACGAGTGGCAGAGACCCGGTCGAAACGAGTAATACCGAAGCCCATGATGCCTTTCGGAAAGGCTGGGAACATTATCGCAGGGAAACGCCTGCCGATTTCGGGAAGGCCGCAGCCTATTTCGACCAGGCAATTCGACTCGATCCGGCGTATGCGCGAGCGCATACGGCAATGGCGGCCGTTTACTGGAACAGCGCCTGGCGGTCGTGGGCAGAGCCCTTTGGATTATCGGCGATTGAAATGCTGGTTCAGTCAAGAAAATATCTGAAGCGAGCCCTGCAATCGCCGTCGCTACTCACCCATCAAATCGCCTCCGAGATGGCGGCCTACTCGCAACGCAAACCCGCCAAGGCACTCGCCGAGGCAGAGACCGCCATATCGCTGGACTCGAATGATCCGGCGGGCCATTTCGCAATGGCGAATGCCTTGTTGAAGGCGAAAAAGCCGGCGGAGGCGATCGCTTCGATGCGAAAAGCGATGCAGCTCGATCCTCACTACCCTGCTTCCTACCTCACCCGGCTCGGCCGTGCGCAGTTTGCTCTGGGTCAGTATGCCGAGGCTGCGGTGACGCTGGAGCAATCGACTGATCACAATCCCAAAGACGATCGAGCATTCGTCTATCTTGCCGCTGCTTATGGTCAACTGGGACGTAATGCAGATGCGAAGACTGCGGTCGATCACGCGAACGAGCTGAGATCCGAATTGCGCTGGGGCGAACTCACGATTGCAGAGATCAATCGATGGCGCTGGGCGAGCGAGCGCAATCGCCTGAAAGAGGGATTGACTCTCGCTGGCGTCGAGTCCGGCTTCGATTGGTACGCACGGGTAACCGGTTCGGGAAATGAAATCGAAATTGACGGTGCAACCGTCATCGGCACCGAACGAGCTAAAATGTTGCACGATGCGGGCGTACCGTTTATCGACTTTTCGACAATCGGTACCAGCCTGAAATCGATACTGGGTACCCACAAATTGCGTTGGGGCCGAGAAAGGGATATGGGGCCGCGGGAATTCAATCTGATCCGCTTGCAGGAAGTCGCGACCAAATCCGGGGGAATGGTCATTTACCACCCCAATGGCAGTAGCAAAAGGTGGGGGGCTCTGGCAGCCGCTTACGCGGCCGAGCTCGGATTCGAAAATGTTTACTATCTTCGAGACAGTCTCGATGACTGGAAAAAAGCGGGCTATCCGCTGGATTCCAGCAAGTGAGATAAATTACAGAAAAGCAGAAAAGAGGACGGAGGGATTATTTTTTAATCCCTCCGTCCTTTTTTTTCCCGTCCCCTTCTTCCTAATTCATTCGCAACGACAGGTTAGCGAGTATCACGGGATTTCGATCGCGGCGCCTTTCGGCCGAGCGCCGCTGATTTGCCCGACCAGCGATGGGCACGCGGAAAGCACCAGCAGCAGGTCGGTCAGGGCCTCGAGCTCGACGTAGTCTCCCGGTTTGGCGGCCGACGGTTCGTCGACCAGCTTCGCGCCCTCCACCACCAGGGCGTGCTCGAACAGGTTCCACGGGCAAGGCACGTGCAGCAACTGGAAATCGCGGCTGCGCATTTGCGTAACCAGGTTTTCCTGGCAATTCGGTGTTGCGCGCGCGGCGCCGTAATGGCGGTTGCTGCCCGCGCTGCAGGCCGCATGCAGCGTATCGTGCATGCCCGGCGAAGTATCGGCGGCGAGGCGCAACAGCGGGCGGAAATGATTGCTGTAGAGCACATCGCCGGGTTCGAACAACAGCTTGTAGTTGGCCGAACGGCTATGCTCCATCGACAGGTACTCGTCGTAGTCGGCGGCGGCGAAGGCCCAGAAGTCGACGACTTGCCCGCCCTCGGTGTTGACGACGCGGCAGGCTTGCCCCGCTTCGAGCTCGACCGAGACGGCCGAGCCCGCGGGAATGTCCAGCTGTTGCATGTTTGTCCCGGATTCGTCGAAATCGGGGGACAGTATAGCTGTTTCCCCCGCCGCTATTCCGCTCGAAAAGGTATACTTTCCCCCGATCACAAACAATCTCCCGGTACCGGGCAAGTACACGGAGATTGCTTCGTCGGCTGCTGCCTTCTCGCAATGACCCAATAAAAGAGGGCGAAGGGAGATTCGATCCCTCCGCCCCATTACTGTTAGCCACTAAGCGTAATTTATTCGATCACGAAATGATTGATGTCTTCCGCGATCCGCTTGCCGGTCTTGGGTTCGAGGACGCGGCAGCTGAGTTCGTACTCGCCGCGCGGCTTGTGAGGCCATACCGTACCCAGCCACAAGGGTCCGAGGTCGATATCGGTTTCCGCCAGCACCCGGAAAAATCCGTAGGCGCCGATGTTGACGATCGACCTGACCGATTCGTTGGGTTTGCCGAGCCAGACCTTGACCTCGAGCGCGACGCGCTCGGCGGTCGGATTCGACAGGCGGAACACGTTGGCCATGATCGTATCGCCGTCGACGTAAGTATCCTGGGACAACTCGATCTCGCATTCGGGTTTCGGTCCGAGGTCAACCTTGCGCAACGGCTCATCGCGGGACATGATGATCACCTCTTCGATCATACCTCCCTCGTTCAGTTCGACTATATCTCCCCGGTATAGAAACCAGAATTCGCCGGTGTCATCGACGTACACAATATCGGTTTCGATTCCTTCATCGCCGAGATCGTATTCGAGCCGTGTGACCATGGGCCGATGGTTCAGGCTGTCTTGAAAATCCTGGCGAAGCGGGGGCTCAACTTCGATAGCATCGACAATATTTTCAAAATCATCTTCTATGAGTAGCGACCAGTTGCGAGATTGCTCCTCGCCCCTGGATTCAAATGGGAACGGCCCTTCGATTTCTTCGATTGCGTCCCCGGTGCAACCTCCGTTTTCCGGGGG
>JBFFXR010000216.1:0-4609 GCA_041569645.1 Gammaproteobacteria bacterium | reverse complement strand
TCGATCCGCAGGCCTGGCGCATCATCGATGGCAAGTTGTATTTGAACTATGACCAGGGAGCCGCCGCCGAAATCGAAGAGATCGACGGTCAACTGGAAAGATCGAGACAGAACTGGCCGAGGATTCGGGCGCGCCTGCTCGAAAATGCGGACAGTAAATGACTGCACGGAGGGTAGAAAACCATGCGGACTATCCTGCGCCATCTCCTCTTCGTGGTAATGGCGTTGACCGTTGTTTTGCCGGGGTCGGTGCGAGGCAGCGAAATCAATACCGGACTGCGCGGTACCGTCGCGATCAAGGGTTACGACCCGGTCGCTTACTTCACCGAGCGGCGGGCGGTGCGTGGCGAGCTGACTATCTCGTACAATTGGCTGGGCGCGGTATGGCGATTCTCGAACGAAAATCACAAACGCCTGTTCTCCGACAATCCGGTCAAGTTCGCACCGCAGTACGGTGGCCATTGTGCTGACGGCGTCGCGCTGGGCGTCATCGTCACGGATATCGATCCGGAAGCCTGGCGCATCATCGACGGCAAGCTGTATCTGAACGCCGACGAGGCGGCGGCCACTGACCTCGAGGAAACCGAGGGCCAACTCGAGCGATCGAAGGCCAACTGGCCTCGGCTGAGGGCAACGCTGCTCAAGAAGTCGGAATAGCGCTTGCGCGACATTCGTAGCCGATGCCGTATGCGGTGGCGCGCCTCAGTTCGAGGAAACCGTGAAATACCTGAGCGAATCGGGCATGACGACGACGTATTCGTCGAGCGTCGCGGCGGAGCCGCCCGGATTGCGGTAAACATAACCGCAGGTGTAATTGTTCAGCACCACGTTATCGAATCGTTGACATAGCCTGTCGCCTTCGAGTTTCGCGCTTCCGGTCTGAAAGCTGGATTCGCTTCGGTATGCGAGCGCCCCTGATTTGCTGATTTGCTGGAAGAATTCGATACCATTCGTATGTTTTCCAACCCAGGTATTATCTTCGACGACATTTTGCAGGTCGCCAGCATCGAGTCGATCCGATTCGGCTCCACGAAAATCGAATGGCCAATCCGGAAGCCCCGCAACCGTCAGCCCGCGCAGCAGACGATCGAGATCTTCGGGTCGACGAAAATAGGTTTCCCTGGCCCGATAGTACTCGAGACACATATTTGGATATAAGCTCAAGAGATCGTCGACAGCTTTCGTCGCTTCGGTAGCCTGTTCCAGTAATCCGTATGAAGCCGCGAGGAAAGTCAGTAACTGTTCGGAATCCCATCGCTCGGGCTTGGCCTTCGCAAGCGCATCGACGGCACGCTGGTATTGGCCGTCGATGAAAAACACGATGCCGGCGTACAAGAGAGTTTCCGGCGATCCCGGATCCAGTCGCAACGCGGTTTCGACCTCCTTGACGGCTTGCCGGGATTCGCCGGAGAAAGCGAGCACCAACCCGAGGTCGAGATGCGCCTGCGCGCTGCCCGGAGCGATCTGTACCGCCTGGCGGGCCGATGCGATCGCATCGTCGTGCTGGCTTTCGGCCAGTTGCAGTATCGCGAGCACCGAATAGGCTTGTGCGTTGTCAGGATCGATCTCGAGCGCGCGCGAGGCGGATTCGAAAGCGAGCTTGCGGGCGCGGGTTCCCGACATGACGTGGCCGATATCCGTACGCCAGGCGGCGACGGCCCAGCGGGCGAGGCCGGAATGCGCCGCCGCGAATTCGGGATCGAGCCGGATCGCCTTTTCGTAATAATTCAGCGCGTCGTAAGCACCGTCGCTGCTTCTGGAGTAGCCGGCCTTTTGCGCGCGATTGAAGTAGTGATAAGCCTCGAGGCTCGTCGTGGGTAGCCGCTCGATCTGCGCCGATTCGGTCGGCGTCACCGATACGGCTACGTTTTCGACGACCTGTGAAATGACCTCGTCCTGAAGCTCGAAGAATTCGTCGAACACCCGATCGTAGCGTTCGCTCCAGAGCAACCGGTTTCCTTCCGTTTCAACCAGCTGAACATTGATTTTTACCCGATCCTCGTCGCGCCGGATGCTGCCCTCGACGATGTAGTTGACCTTGAGGATTCGGCCGATTTCGCCGACCTCGATTTTCTGATTGATCAGGTTTTCCACCGAGGAGTGCGCGATGACATCGATTTCGGCCACCTTGGCGAGGTCGGTGATCAAATCCCGGGTCATGCCTTCGGCGAGCGAATCCTCGCTTGGGTCGACGTTGACATTGGCAAAGGGCAAAACCGCGATCGCCGGCCTCGGCGGAGGGGTCGTCGGCGAAAACTGCTGCCAGAACAGGACGAGCCCGGCGAGCGTTACGGCCACCGCGCCGGCAATCGCCAGCGGTTTGGCGGGGAACCTGATTGCCCGCCTCGTTCTTTTTTCCGATGGATAAAACAGTACCCGGTAAGCGCGCACCGGCTCGGCGATATTCTTGACCGCTTGCTCGCCCATGAACTCGTAGTCCAGCGGCAGCTTGTTGCCGATCGCCGAGTACACGGATTCCGAAATGCAGATACCACCGGCGTCGGCCAGCCCTTCGAGCCGCGCGGCTATATTGACGCCGTCGCCGTAGATATCGTCGCGGTCGACGATGACTTCGCCGAGATTGATGCCGATCCGAAACTGAACCGACGGCGAGTCGGGGTCGGCGGCATCACGTTGTCGGAGTTCCCGCTGGGCTTCGACCGCGCAGCCGAGCGCCGCGGTTACGGTGGCAAACTCGGCGAGAATGGCGTCGCCCGCGTAATGCACTACCGTGCCGTTGTGCGCGCGAATGACCTCCGAAAATAAATCGAGGTGGGTGCTCAGGATGCGGTGGGTGCGCTCTTCGTTTTCACCGGTAAGGCGACTGTAGTCGGCCACGTCGGCGTACAGAATCGCGCTCAGGCGGCGTTCCAGCGGTGGCTCGTCGGCTTCGGTTCCAAGCTCGCGAACCGGAGCGATCAGTCGATAGCCGGTCTTCGGAATGGTTTCGATAATGCTCGAATTTCGGGAACTGTCATTGAGCGCGCGACGCAGCTTGATTACGGTATTGGTGAGCGAGTCGGGCCCTACTACCATGTCTGCCCAGACGGTATCTTCCAGCTCCTGTCGCGTCACGACCTGTCCGGCATTGGCCGCCAGCAGCGTCAACACGCGCATGGCCTTCGGTTCGACGTGAACGGACTCCTCGCCGCGCATGACGGTATTCGACCTGGGCTCGACGACCCAGTCGGCGAGATGAAACGGGGCGGTGAGTAATTCTGGATTCATATCCAGCTCCGGGTCTCATTGGTCGACGATCAATGAAATCCCCGCGCAGCCCATTGGGCCATCAGGATACCTAATTATTACCGTCGGATCGATAACCGGGTCGTCGGGCGGATTAAGCTGCCACGATAACCCGGAGCGACCGGGGGGTATTGCTTCGCTTGGTTTGAACGATTATCGAATCTCTCGGCGCACGCCGGTCAACAGCCGGTTAAAAAAGGCCGGAGGCGTCCTGCCCCCGGCCGCTGGCCTGGCGTCGACCGACGTGCCGGGCGACGAAAATCCACGCGGTCAATGCGAACTCGGTCCACCGGGGAACAGCGTCATCAGCTGTGCGTGTGAAACGACACCGAGATCGCCGGGGTAGAACCCGTAGGTCTTGCCGTCGCTGTGCCAGGCAATTGCGAGGCCCGCGAGCGACTGGGTGCTGCTGAGTTGCAGGCAGGGTTCGACAACCAGGTTGTAGGTGGCATTACCGCTGGCATCCGCTTTGAAACTCGCCTGCGACCCGTCGCGCTTGCCGGCCGGTACGAGCAGGCCTTGCCACGGCTCTACCGGCGGATACAAATCGATGAAGTTCCACACGGTATAGACACCATTTGGCACCAGGTTTTGAAAGCTTGCCTTGATGGTCGCTTGCTTGCCGTCGCAGGCATAGCTGCCGCTGCCCTTCGCCTGCAACCAGTCGCGTAACGTAATCCCGAGCGCGCTGCCTTTCGGATAAACCTCGGTGGGCTCCAGTATCATCGGCTGGTATGGCGGCGCGACGGCGGCACCGAAGATTTGCTTGTCGAGATAATCCGCGATCTGCGAGACCGGCAAGCGGCGAACCTCTTTCGAATTCGTCGTTTTCTCGACGAAAACATCCTGCTCGGCCATCCCGTCGGTAACGTGCAGGCCCCAGGTGAGTTCGAATTTCTTGACGTCATTGGCGTTTGCGGCGAGTCCCAGGCAAGCAGATATGCCAAAGACAAGCAATACCCTGCCGGGGATTTTCGTTGCGTCACGCAGCCAACTGGTTGATTTTTGGTGCTTGTTCATAGCTATCCTCCAGATTCCGCCTTCTACGGGACCTTAATACTATGCGATGCGAGACCCTAGCGGGCAACGGCGAACCGTTCATTTTCCAACGGTTGCCCGATCGGCCCGAACGGGTGCTGATCCCGGATCGCGGTTGGGGCCCAATCGCGAAGCGCCCGCCCGCTGCCGCGAAAGCCGGGTGTTATAATGGTCGGCAGTTGTAACTAGGAACTCGACATGCAACGCTTTCTTTGCGGACACGCCGGCGGCAGCGACGCGGTGCGGCTGATCGACGATTGCCTGACGCAGATCGGGCCGCTGCCGGAGGACGCGAATTTCGGTTTCGTCTACGCGACCGACGCGCT
>JBFFXR010000215.1:0-4623 GCA_041569645.1 Gammaproteobacteria bacterium | reverse complement strand
TCGGCGACCACCCGCCGGGCGCAATCGATATGCAATGCATCCGATGATACGAACAGGTAATTTCTCTTTTCCATGCGATTCGGTTCCGATGGTAGTTATGCGGGAATTTCGAACAGGTACTGCGGTAACGGGGTGAGCTCCCAGCGTTCCTTCCAGCCGCAATCGCCGATGCCGGTATCGATTCGATCACAGCCTTCGTCGAAGGCATGTGCCATGCAGTGAAAATGCAAATAGGAGCCCAGGCCGGAAAACGAGGCCGTGCTGTTGACGCCCTCCATCAGCATGTAAAACGTGTTCCGGTAGCGAACCGAAATGCAGCCGGCGATGACGGCGTCGCCAGCCTGCATCGAGATGCAGATGCTTTTCGCGCCTATCGAACGGCAAACCGTATCGAGATTGGAGAAGGCTTCATAGATAGTCGGCGACTCCAGCCAGGATTCGGCGCCGAATCGGGCGCGCTGCAATTCCTTGATCCGGTCGAGCGTGAAACCGAGTTCCGAATCGAATACCGCTATCTCGCCTGCAGCGATTTTCTTGCCGATCTTGCGCAGGTTTTCCTTGACGCCTTTCGGCAGAAACCGGTAGAGGCTGTCGCGATTCTCATAGCTCACCGCCGATCGATCCAGCACGTAGGCGGGGTCGCTCTGGCGAACGGGCAGATTGGCGCGGGCCGGGTCGTCGGCGGAGATGTCGTCGAGTAGCGAGCCTTTCGGCAGCGCGAGATAGAGTTGCCTGAGCGCGTCGCCGGCCCCAGGCAGCGCATAGCCGCGATTGCGCTCGAGGAACGGCGAGCCAATGAAGCGCAGGCTGCCATCGGATTTTTTGCGTTGCAGCGGAAGCATCGCGCCGGGGCTGTCCTGATCGTCCGCCAGCAGGTGCAGCGCGAATTCAGCGGAATCCAGAAAGTTGATCCGCATCGCCCACTCGTCATACAAACCGGCCGGATCGGCCAGCTGTTCCCAGACGGCCTCCGCGACGGCGGCATCGCCGATGACCACGGGTTCAGTCAAGGCTTCGAACGCGTTTTGCTGGCGTGATCGGGTTCACGAGTTACGACCGGCGGAGTGAAGAAGACTGAAGTATAAACGCGAGTCCGGCTCCGGCGAAGCAGACCGCATCGGCAGGCGGTCCGGACGAATAAAGGGCAACACCGGTGACAGTGGCCCGTTTGCCGGGCAAAACAGGTTAAGCGTCATGGCGGTGCGCGGTTTCGGTCAGCTTCGAGGGAGCTGGTTCTCGGGATCGTAGAGCGGGCGGTAGCCGACTGCGGCGACGCGCATCGTGAACTGCTCGCCGAGGTAGTCGGTGAGCAGTTCGCGGCCTTCCTCGCAGTATTCGACCGGCAGCCAGCCGAGGCCGATGTTCTTGCCGAGACTCGGCCCGTAGGCGATGCTCGACAGGTACGAGCGCCGGCCCTTCGCGTCGATCGGCACCTCGCCGCTCTGCGGGTCGATCAGCGGCAGCTGGCCGACCGGGTAGCGCGCGACGCCGTTCGAGTCGACGTTGTCGTCCATCACCAGCGTGCACAGGTAGGCGGCCTGGCTTTCGAGTCCGCGCTGCTCGAGGTACGGCGCTTTGCCGTGGAAGGCGGCGTCCTTGACCTTCGGTCGCGCAAGGCCGGCCTCGATGAGGTTGTACTCGGTCAGCAGGTCGGCATTTTGCAGCCGCAGGCTTTTTTCCATCCGGCGGCTATTGGCGTAGGTCTCGACGCCGACCGGGGTCGCGCCCTCGGCGTAGACGAGATCCCACAGCGACATCCCGTAGCTAAAATCGACGTGCAGTTCCCAGCCCTGCTCGCCGACGTAGGAAATCCGGAATGCCTCGACCGGGATGCCTTGCAGCGTCAGCCGGCGGGTCGCGGCGAACGGAAAATTTTCGTCGTCCCAGGCGGCCGGGTCGTCGGCGATCGCCTGGATCGTCTTGCGCGCGTTCGGGCCCCAGACGCCGAGGCAGGCGACGTGATCCGAGCGATCGTCGATATAAACTTTCCAGCCGTTGTCCTCGGCCATGCGCTTCAACCAGATAAAATCGCGATGTCCGGCATCGGCGCCGTCGATCACGCGAAAGCGGTCTGTGCTGTGGCGGATCACCGTCAGGTCCGCGCGCACGCCGCCGCGTTTATCGAGGAAATGCGTGTAGATGCCTTTGCCGATCGGCGTGTCGCCGCCGACTTTGGCAACGCAGGCGTACTCCATCAGCGCTTCGGCGTCGGGGCCGAGCACGTCGAACACCGCGAAGTGCGACAGATTGATCATGCCGACATCGTCCGACATCGCCAGCTGCTCGGCGTTCGACACGCGCCAGAAGTGGCGGTTGTCCCACTCGTGCTCGCGCACCGGCACTTTTTCGGCGTACTTTTCGAGCAGGTGCTCGTTCGACGCGTAACCGTGCGCGCGCTCCCAGCCGGCGAGCTCCATGAAGTAGCCGCCGAGTTCCTGCTCGCGCGCCCAGAACGGACTGCGGCGCAGGTTGCGACCCTTGGTGTAGGGCTCGCGGTTGTGCACCGCCGGGTTGTAGATCTTGAACGCCGATTCGTAGCAGCGATCGTAAATGTACGACGGCGTCTTCTGGATCGGGTAGTGGCGCGCGGTGTCGATGCCGAAGTAATCCATCTCGGCGACGCCGTCGGTCATCCAGTCGACCAGCACCTTGGCGATGCCGGGGGCATCCTTGACCCAGACCGCGACCGCGTACCACAGGCCGCGAGTCCGCGACGATTCGCCGATCGATGGCCCGCCGTCGGAAGTGACCTGCAGCAGCCCGTTGAAAGAATGCTTTTCGTTGTAGCCGATTTCACCGAGGATCGGCGTCAATTCCATCGCCCGCTCGAGCGGCTCCATGATCTGCTCGAGCTCGAGGTCGCGCTGCGACGGCGACCAGTGGGTTTCGCCCCGCGCCGGCAGGTCGCGCGGGTGCACCAGGCGCGGCTCCTTCTCTTCGTAATAACCCCACTCGATCTGGCCGCCCTCGGGGGTCGTCGGGTCGCCAGTGTCGCGCATGTAAGCCGAGTTGCCCTGGTCGCGTAGCAGCGGGTAGCCGATGTCCTTGCCGGTGCCCTCGAACTCGTCGAACGGCGCGAAGAACGACAGCGGATGATCGACCGGCATGACTGGCAAATCCTCGCCGGCCATCTCGGCAATGCTGCGGCCCCACAAGCCGGTGCAGACGACGACGTATTCGGTAGCGATATTTCCGCGACTGGTTTCGACGCCGACGACGCGGCCGTCCTGGATGTCGAGCCCGGTCGCGGTGGTATTGGCGAAGCTTTGCGCCTTGCCGGACTTGACCGCGGCGTCGACCAGCACGCCGACGACGGTCTGCGAGCGCGGCTTGACCAGGCCGGCGTCGGGATCCCACAACGCGCCCTGGATCATGTCTTCCTCCAGCAGCGGAAATTTTTGCTTCGCCTCGGCCGCGCTGATCATGCGCGCGTTGGTGCCGAAAGCCTTGCCCGAGGCGACCTTGCGTTTCAGTTCCATCATCCGGTCGTCGTCGCCGACGCGCGCGACCTCGAGGCCGCCGACGCGCTCGTAGTGGCCGAGCTTGTCGTAGAACTCGATGCTGTAATGCGTCGTGTAGCAAGTGAACTTGCTGTGATCGGTGGCGTAGCAAAAGTCGGATGCGTGCGAGGTCGAGCCGCAATCGGTCGGAATCGAGGTCATGTCGATGCCGACGATGTCGTCCCAGCCGCGCTCGAGCAGGTGATGCAGCACCGACGCGCCGACGATGCCGCCCTGGCCGACGATGACGACTCTGGCCTTGTCTGGAAATTGTGCCATGAGGATCCTCCGATTGGCGGCCGGCCCGTGCCGCCGAATGTGCTTGCGATTCATGCGCTCAGAACACGGAAGTATAAAGGCGCGAATATACGATCACCACCGGTTTGCGGAGTGCGAAGTCGCGACCTTGTTCGAGCGTGTCGCATCCGCGTAACCCGGTGAGATCCAGTAGTTGCCTTCGCGATTCGCGAAGGTGACCACGATCGGGCCCGGATGCCGAATCTAAATCTACGATGCCCGTGTGACTGAGTAGATTGCGTCGGTCCCGGGCCGCGTTCGACCGGCGATCATCGTCCGCAAATCGGCCGGACCGCGGTAAAATGTCGTTTTCGATTGCGGAACTCGCCGATGATTCGTTGCGCGCTGGTTTTGTGGATCGGTGCCGTCGCCGCAGGCGCCGGCGCGATAGCCGCCGGTGGCCCACTCGAGCCGA
This sequence comes from Gammaproteobacteria bacterium, assembly GCA_041569645.1. Lineage (GTDB taxonomy): Bacteria > Pseudomonadota > Gammaproteobacteria. The sequence continues at coordinate 411 of JBFFXR010000215.1, read as the reverse complement.
CGCGCGCAACGCATACCGGGCCGTGGTACGCGCCAGGTGCGCCGCCTGTCGCGAGTCTCTGGCAACCCGGCGAGCCCGGCCAGCGCCTGCAGCTCAAGGGGCGCGTGCTGGATACGGCCGGCGCGCCGGTCGCCGATGCGCTGGTCGAGCTCTGGCACACCGACGCCGCCGGCAATTACCCGCCGCTGCGCGCCAGTCGGCGGACCGACACGCGGGGCGGATTCGGCATTACCACGGTCTTGCCGGGTCACCACCTCGGATACCGCGCGCGCCACATTCACTTCGCCGTCACGCATCCAGCGCACCCGCAGCTGATCACCCGGATTTATTTCAAGGGTGACGTCAACATGGACGAGGCGCCGTTTCCGGAACTGGCGGTGTTCGTCGAGGAGAGTGAGCTCGACGGTCGAT
>JBFFXR010000214.1:0-4631 GCA_041569645.1 Gammaproteobacteria bacterium | reverse complement strand
GCCGGTGCCGGAGACCTGGATGATTCCGCCCAAGGCCTACAACCACAGCGCCGACCTGCAGCCGACGCTGCGCCAGTACGCGCGTTACTTCGACCTCGGCGAAATCGGCGAGCAGATCGGCTACCCGCTGTTCATGAAACCCTACGACGGCGGCGCCTGGGTCGGCGTCAACAAGATCGACAACGTCGACGAGCTGTGGCGCGCCTACGAGGGCAGCGGCACGCTGGTCATGAACCTGCAAAAAGGCATCGTGCCTTATGAATACTTCGTCCGCTGCATCGGCCTCGGGCCGCAGACGCGCTGCGTCAACTACGACCCGGCGGCGCCGCTGCACAACCGCTACAGAATGGACTACGACTTTCTGGAACCCGACGACCGGGCCCTCCTCGAGGACATGACGCTGTTGATCAATTCGTTCTTCGGTTGGGACTTCAATTCCTGCGAGTCGCTCAAGCACGCCGGTACCTGGCACCCGATCGACTTCGCCAATGCCTGCCCCGACAGCCAGGTGACCTCGCTGCATTTTCACTTCCCGTGGCTGATCAAGGCCAACATCCGCTGGTCGGTGTTCTGCGCGGCGACCGATCGCAAGATGCGCATGAACCTCGACTGGGCGCCGTATTTCGAAATCGCCAAACAAGACCTGCCACTGCGCGAGCGCATCGCGGCTTATGCGAAACTCGCGCGCGAGCGCTTCGAGGCCGAGCGCTTCGAGGAATTCTGCGCCACCCACCTGGCCCATCTCGACGAGGTCGCGGCCGAGTTTTTTACCTCGGACATCGCCCACGACGCGGTCCGGCAAAAGGTCACCGCGCTGTTCCCGCCGCACGAGATCGAGCCGTTCACGGAACTCTTCTGGCAACGCATCCAGGAAGGCGTCAAGGCCGAGCGAGACGCCGGATGAGGGAGATCACGCAATGGTATTCACCGCGCCTCGAGTGTGAGATCACGGTCGCGCGCTGGGGCCATTACGGTACGCCGCTGTTGCTCTATCCGACCGCCGGCGGTGATGCGCTCGAATGCGAGCGCATGCTGATGATCGACGCGCTCGCCGCGCCGCTCGAGGCCGGCCGCATCAAGGTTTACTCGGTCGACAGCGTCGCCGGCCGCGCCTGGGCGGAGAAGCAGCCGGTCGATTATTGCGCCCGCCTGCAGAACGCCTTCGACGAGTGCATCGCGCGCGAGGTCGTGCCGGCGATCCACACCGACTGCAACGATGCCGGTGTCGAGGTCGTCGTCGCCGGCGCGTCGATCGGCGCGTTTAACGCGGTCGCGACGATCTGCCGGCATCCGGACCTGTTCAAGCTCGCGATCGCGATGTCGGGTTCCTACGACCTCGAGCGCCTGTTCGGCAGATCAATGCCCGAAGCGTTCTACTTCGCCGCGCCGCTATTGTTCTTGCCGAACCTCGGCGAGTCCGAGCAGCTCGACTGGCTGCGCGACCGCTTCGTCCTGCTCGCAACCGGCACCGGACGTTACGAGTACGTGCCCGATACCTGGCGCATGGCCGAGGTGCTCGGCGCCAAGGGCGTACCCAACCGGGTCGATGCCTGGGGCGAGGAGTGGCACCACGACTGGCCGACCTGGCGGCGCATGCTGCCGCAATATGTCGACGAATTCATTCCCTGAACACGAGATCCTGAGCTGGAGGCATCGCGATGAACGTGATCTTTGTCGAACCCGCATTCCCGCGCAACCAGCGCCAGTTCGTGCGCGCGCTGCACGACACCGGCAATCGTGTCATCGGCATCGGCGAGCGCCCGCGCGACTGGCTCGACGGCGAGTTGAAGGGCTGGCTCGACGGCTACGAGCAGATTTCGTCGGTGACCAACGAGGAAGCCCTCGAAGCCGCGGTGCGGCGCGTGCAGGACAGCCTGTGGGTCGACCGGCTCGAGGCGACGGTAGAGGCGCACGTGCTGGTGACCGCCAGGGTGCGCGAGAAAACGGGAATTCCCGGGCTTCCGGCGAGAGCCGCGTGGCTGTGCCGCGACAAGGTCGCGATGAAACAGGCCTTGCGCGAGGCCGGCGTGCCCTGCGCCGCGTCGGCCGCGGTCGCGAGCGTCGCCGAGGCGCGCGATTTCGCCGAGGCGGTCGGCTTCCCGCTGATCGTCAAGCCGCGCGACGCCGCCGGCGCATCGGGCACGCACCGCGCCGACGACGCGGGCGAGCTCGAACAGATCCTCCACGAGATCCACGTCGCCGACGGCGCCAGCGCGGCGATCGAGGAATTCATCACCGGCCACGAAGGCTTTTACGACACGCTGACGGTGAATGGCGAGGTGCGCCACGACTTCATCAGCCACTACTATCCCAACGTGCTCGAGGCCATGCGCACGCGCTGGATCAGCCCGCAAATCATCTGCACCAATCGCATGCACGAACCGGGCTACGCCGAGATATACGAACTCGGCAAGCGCGTCATCGACGTGCTCGGCATCACCACGTCGCCGACGCACATGGAATGGTTCTTCGGGCCCAGGGGGCTCAAGTTCTCGGAGATCGGCGCGCGCCCGCCCGGCGTCGGCCACTGGGACGTCTATTGCTACGCCAACGAGTTCGACCTGTTCCGCGAATGGGCCGCTGCGGTCACGCACGGTCATAGCGAGCAGAGTCCGTCGCGCCGCTACGCCTGCGGTATCATCGCGTTGCGCCCCGATCGCGACGGCCGCATCTCGCATTTCGACGGCGCCGAAGAAATCTGGCAGCGCTTCGGCGACAACATCGTCGCCCACCATTTTCCCGAACCCGGCACGCCGACCCAGGGCGTCGAGGGCGGCTACATGGCGAACGCGTGGCTGCACGTGCGCCATCCCGACTACGACAGGCTACGCAAAATCATGAACACGATCGGCGAGACGATCCAGGTGCGCGCGAACTAGCCTGGCGCGATCGAACTCCGTCGGGAGATTAGCAAGTCCACGCGCGTTTCCACGCCCCGATTCGCCGGCGTAATTTCCGCGACCGGCTATACTCCCGACTGATCCCTTGGTGACATCGAGCCTTCGTCGGGGCATTCGATCAATAACTATCGTGAAGGAACAATAAATGATTACATCCAGATACCTCGTCTCGCTTCTGCTGCTGCCCGGACTGGCCGCAGCCGAATCCACGTTGACCCTCGACAGCGATCCGGGGGACTACATCGGGCAGGGCCAGAGTTACCTGTACAACGACGACAACGCGTTTTTCACCTATTCACGGAATTACGACAATGGTATTTCGGTGCGTATCCGCAACCTGCCCGGCGATCCGTGGCTGTCCTGGAACTTCGACATGGCCGCGCCCGGCGATGTCGAAATCCAGCCCGGCGTCTACCCGGGCGCCGAGCGCTGGCCTTTTCAGGCGGTGGAGAATCCCGGCCTGTCGTTCAGCGGCCAGGGCCGCGGCTGCAACACCTTGTCCGGCAGTTTCGAGGTATACGAAGTGACTTACGAAAGCGACGGCAGCGTGAGTTCGCTGGCCGCAAGCTTCGTTCAGCATTGCGAAGGCGCGCCGCCGGCGCTGCGCGGCGAGATCGTGTTCAACACCGTAATGCCGGTCGGCGTTTCCGCGCTCGGGCTTGCGCCATATCATGTCGTTTGCAAGAACCGCACGACCGGCCAGCGGCTCGCGACTACGATCAGCGGCAGTATCGTCGATTGCCGATCGCTGGGCCTCGATGTGCAGCCGGGCGACGATATCCAGATTCGCCTGCGCGGTACCGCCGAGGAATAGACTGTTCTGCGGACCACGCGATGACCGAAACAGGCCCGCATCAGCGGGCCTCTTTCGTTGCGACGACTCGCACGCATCGCGGCCGCCGATTAACCCGTTTAGGGCATGACAGGACGCGAGCCGGGCCGCTACGATGAGCGCGCAATAACAACAAAGGAGCCTTCCGATGAAACTCGTGAAATCCCTTCTGCTTATCGCGGTCGCGTTCGGCCCTCTCGCCACCAGCGCGGCGGCGAGCGATTGCAAATCCGTCAAGGGCCGCGTCGTGTCCGAGCTCGTTGCTCAATTCTCCGACGGCACGCCGTGCGCGAGCCCCTTGGGCCTGTGCACCGAGGGACGTTTTACCGGGCGGTTGAAGGGCAAGTTTCGTTTTATCGCCGGATCGCTGACGCCGTTCGGCCTGATCGACCTGACGAAGCCGCAACCGAACGTCGCCGCAACGACCGGTGTCATCAATCTCGAAACCCGCTTTTGCGACGGTACGCTGGTGCTGGACGACACGTCGGTTTTTTCGCTCGATCTCGACGGTTCGGTCGGAAGCCTGCAGACGCCGAACGGCGATGCCAGTACCGGCGGTTGCGCCGGCGCGAGCGGCCGAGTCCGCCTCGAGGGCGTATTCGAGAACGGTTGCGTCGACTGCAAGTATCGCGGCGAGATCTGCGGCGTCGGCCCGGCCGGCGATGACGACGACGGCTAGGATCCGTCGCCCGGGCCGACCTCGCCGCGCCGGGCTAGGCTAGCCCGGTCATTTCGAAGCCCGCGTCGGCGAGTGCCGCGAGCAGGCGCTCGCGCTCGGCGCCGGTGCACTCGTCGAGCGGTGGCCGCACGCGCGCCCAGTCGGGATCGTCGCCGTAGTGGGCAATCGCGGCCTTCATACCGGGAATCATGACGTAGTTCTGGAAGATAGCGCGAATCTC
>JBFFXR010000213.1:0-4694 GCA_041569645.1 Gammaproteobacteria bacterium | reverse complement strand
GGCGATAGCGAGGCGAACGACGGACAGTTACTTTGGGGCCGCGCGCGCGTTCGGTCAAGTCGCCGGTCGAGCGCGCGCCGGCCGCTGTCGCGGCGCGATTCAATCGATTATCCTTGAGTTTTGGCCGCTGGAGCCTCGACCGTAAAGGTAGGTAAACACGCATGCCCGACATGACCCGGTATTCACCGCGCGAACTCGGCTACCGAATGCCCGCCGAGTGGGCGCCGCATCGCTGTTGCTGGATGGCCTGGCCGACCGTGCATCCGCAATGGCCGGATCTTGCCGCGGTCGAGCAGGCGGTCGCCGCGGTCGCCAAGGCGATCGCACGCTTCGAGCCGGTCATGATGGTTGCCGATCCGGCGCAGGCCGAACGCGCGCGCTCGCTGTGTGGCGGCTATATCGAAGTCCTCGCGCTGCCGCTCGACGACGCGTGGATGCGCGACGCGGGGCCGAGTTTCGTTCGCGACGCGGACGGTGGAGGAGTCGCCGGCGTCGCCTGGCACTTCAACGCCTGGGGTGGCTACTCGCCGGTCTACCAGCAGGATGCGCAACTTGCGGGCCGGATCCTCGAACAGCAGGGACTCGAGGCTTACCGCTCGAGCCTGACCTTCGAGGGCGGCGCGCTGCACGTCGACGGCGACGGCACGCTGGTGACGACCGAATCGGTGGTGCTCAATCCGAATCGCAATCCGGGGCTCGACAAGGCGCAGGCCGAAATCGAATTGTGCCGCGCGACCGGCGCCGACAGGATCGTCTGGCTGCCGGGCGACCCAGACGGCATCACCGGCGACATGACCGACGGCCACGTCGACGGCATCATGTGTTTCGTTGCACCCGGCGTCGTGCTGTTCGAACTCGATCGTTCGGCCGAGCCCGATATCGCGGCGCTCAAACGCGATAACCGGCGCGCGCTCGAGCTTGCGTCCGACGCACGCGGACGGCGTTTCGAAATCGTCGACCTGGTCGTCGAACACGACGAAATCGGCGAGGGTCACGAGCTTTTTTGCCGCAGCTACATCAATTTCTACCTGCCGAACGGCGGGCTCGTCATGCCGAAGTACGGCGTCGCCGGCGACGCGGTCGTACGCGCACGACTCTCGGAAGTGTTCGCCGACCGCGAAATCGTCGGAGTCGATATCGATGCGCTCGCGCCGGGCGGCGGCGGTATCCACTGCATCACGCAGCAACAGCCGGCCTGAGCCGGCGCAACCGGGGAGGGCGAGAACATGACCGAAGTCACCGTCGCCGCGACGCAAATGGCGTGCAGCTGGGAGCGCGACGCCAACGTCGCGCGTGCCGAGGAACTGGTGCGCGAGGCGGCCGGCCGCGGCGCGCAAATCATTCTGATCCAGGAATTGTTCGAGACACCTTACTTTCCGATCGAGCAGGAGTTCAAGCACCTGGAGCTGGCCACCTCGCTGACCGACAGCCCGGTGGTAACGTCGATGGCGAAACTCGCCGCCGAACTCGAAGTCGTTTTGCCGGTGAGCTGGTTCGAGCGCGCCGGCAACGCGTTTTTCAATTCGATCGCGATCGTCGACGCCGACGGCGGTGTGCTCGGTGTTTATCGCAAGACCCACATCCCGAACGCGATCGGTTACCAGGAAAAGCAGTATTTCAGCCCGGGGGATACCGGCTTTCGCGTCTGGGACACGCGCTACGCAAGGCTCGGCGTCGGTATCTGCTGGGACCAGTGGTTTCCGGAAGCGGCGCGCTGCATGGCGCTGATGGGCGCAGAAATCCTGCTCTACCCGACCGCAATCGGCGACGAACCCGGCGAACCCGGCGTCGACTCGATGGCGCACTGGCAAAACGTCATGTGCGGACACGCGGCGGCCAACATCATGCCGCTGGTTGCGTCGAACCGCATCGGCACCGAGCGCGGCACGACCAGCGACATCGAGATGACCTTTTACGGGTCGTCGTTCATCGCCGATCATCTCGGCAACAAGGTCGAGGTCGCCGACCGCCAGACCGAGACCGTGCTGACGCAAGCCTTCGACCTGGCCGCGATCAAGACCTACCGGGAAACCTGGGGCGTCTACCGCGATCGGCGCCCCGACCAGTACCGCGCGCTGGCGACCTTCGATGGTCGCGTCGATTGATCAGACCTTGAACTGACCGACCAGCTGTTGCAGCTCGGTCACGAGCTTCGACAGGCTGGCGCCGGCATTCGCGGATTTCTCCGCGCCGCCGGCGGTTTCCTGCGTCATCGAGTTGATCTGGTCGATGTTGCTGTTGACTTCTTCGGCGACGGCGGTCTGTTCTTCCGCCGCGGTCGCGATCTGCGCACACATGTCGTTGATCTCGTTGACCGATTCCGCGATCGCGGCGAGCGTCGTATCGATCGTCGTGACCTGTTCGACGGTGATCTCGACCTGCGACTTGCTCTGCTCCATGACCGAGACGGCTTCGGTCGAACCGGCCTGTAGCGATTCGATCATCTGGTTTATTTCCTCGGTCGATTCCTGGGTGCGGCTGGCGAGGCTGCGAACCTCGTCGGCGACCACCGCGAAACCGCGGCCCTGCTCGCCGGCACGCGCGGCCTCGATCGCGGCATTCAGCGCGAGCAGATTGGTCTGCTCGGCGATGCCGCGAATGACGTCGAGCACGGTGCCGATCTGCACGCTGTTTTGCGCCAGGTCGGTTATCACCGACGACGCCCGCTCGATACCGTCGGCGAGGTCGCCGGTCTGGCGGGTCGTCAGTTCCATTGCCTCGCGTCCCTTGCTCGATTCTTCGTTGACGCTCGCGGTGACCGAGACCATGTTGTGAATATTGTCGGCAACGTCGCGCACCGCGGTCTTCATCTCATGCATCGCCGTGGCGGCGTGCGTCGTTTGCGCGAGCTGGTTTTGCATTGCCTTGTTGGTGTGCTCGGATATGGACGAGGTGTGCTCGGCGGTCTCGGCGAGCTCGACGGTCGAGGTCTTGACCTTCTCGATACTGTGGTGAAATTTACGCACCATCGCGTTCAGCCCGCTGGCGGCCTTGCCGAGTTCGTCGCTGCGGTCGACGTCGATCGACACCGTCAGGTCCGAGTCGCGCTCGAGCCGCTCGATCGCACCGGTCAGCGTCAGGATCGGACGCGACAGCGAACGCGCCATCAGCGCGCCGGTCAATGCGCCGACGCCGGCCAGGGTCACGCTGATGACGATCGACCAGAAGAACAGGCTGGCAGACAGCGAAACGGCCTCGGCCATCGCCTCGTCGTAGTCGATTTCGGCCAGAATCGCCCAGCGTTCGCCGGCGATGTCGATCGGCGTATAAGCCGAAAAGACCGGCACGTTGCGGTAATCCGGAAACAGCGCGAAGCCGGTCTCGCCGGCGAGCGCGGCCTGGCTGCCCTCGGTGACGATCGGCTGAAAGCCGATGCTGGTGTCTTTCGCCGCGATCAGTTCGACGGTTTTTTCCGCCAGACCGGAGGCGCGAATCGCGGCCAGGTAGTTGCTCTTGTCTTCGACGAGGAAGCGGCTGATGCTGCGCATCTTGCGGTCGGGGCCGACCAGGTAAGTCTCGCCCGATTCGCCGAGGCCGGCTTCGCTCCAGCGGCGATTCTGCGTCATCAGCGCGTTGATCCGGTCGATTGGCATCTGGAAGATCAGCACGCCGATCTTGCGTCCTTCCTTGTAGATCGGCGCGGCGATAAACGAGGCCGGATCCTGGTAGGACGGACCGTAGGGTGCGAAATCGGAAAAACCGATCGCCGACCGGTCGGTCGCGGCGTTCGCTTCGCTGAAGGCCTCGCCGATACCGCTATCCGCGTAGGGACCGTTTTTCAGCGAGGTCGCGTAATCGAGCTCCTTGAAAACCGAGTAGACGATGCGGCCGCTTTGCTGATCGACGAGAAAAATATCGTAGTAGCCGAAGCGCTGGAGAAAATCGCGAAAGAACGGGTGGTAGTAGGCGTGCCAGGCCGAATAGACGGTACCGTCGTCGGCGTCGTGGAGTTGATCCTTGCTGCCGAGTGGATTGCTGTTGGCGCCGATATAACGATATTGCATCGCCAGCCCGATCTCGTCGAGACCGCCCATCAGTTGGGCAGTGTCGGCAGTCTCGCCCGGATTGCGGCGACTGTACTCCTTGCCGAATTGCTCGGTGTAGTAGGCCTCGACGATCTTGCGCTCGGCCGCGCCGGTACCGCCTCGATAATCGTCGACCGAGGAGCGAAAGCGGTCCATCGCGTCGACGACGAGGGTCGACGCCGACAGGTTTTGCACCTGGTGGCGAATGATTTCGATGTAGTCGCCGAGCTGCTGCTTGCGCACGTCGCGCAACGCGATCAACCTGTCGCGCGCGGCCGCCTCGAGCGCAGCCTCGCTCTTGTCGCTCGCCAGGTTTTCGATGATCAGGCTCGTGATCAGCACCGGAATGAAGCTGAACAGAACCGCCACCAGGACCAGTTTTTTCCCAAGACTCATTGCACTACTCGCGATTGACGTCAGCAGGCTGCAGACGTTTAATCCTCTATCGACCAAATGTCGCGGAGCTTTACCCCGGAATTGCGTGCGGCGCGTGCCGACCGATGTCACGTCGATCGCGCGGCCGGGGCGTTGACGGGTCGGCGGGTACTTGAACTATCTCGGGCTTGAGGGCTTAATACGCACTTCTTCAGCGTGGAGCGGTGCCGAGCGCGAATGATCGACAAGATTCTGGTGGCTACCGATGCGTCCGCGGCATCGGGCCGCGCGGTC
>JBFFXR010000212.1:0-4773 GCA_041569645.1 Gammaproteobacteria bacterium | reverse complement strand
GAAATACCACGCGGCCTCGACCTCGTCGCGGCGCATGAACAGCGCCGGGTTGCCGCGCAGCGCTTCCATCAGCAGCCGCTCGTAGGCGTCGGGGTAACGAATGCCGAAGGTTTCCTCGAAACTCAGGTCGAGCGAGACCGGCTGCAGGTTGAATCCGCCGGGCCCTGGCTCCTTGGCCATGACGGTCAGCTTGACGCCCTCGTCGGGCTGCAGCTTGAGCGCCAGCCGGTTAGCCGTCAGATCGTACCTCTGCTCGGGAAAGATCGAGTGCGGCACTTCCTTGAAATGGACGATGATTTCCGAATGCTTGGCCTTCAGGCGCTTGCCGGTGCGCAGGTAAAACGGCACGTTCGACCAGCGCCAGTTGTCGATCTCGAGCTTGAGCGCGACGAAGGTTTCGGTGTCGCTGGCGACGCCATCGAGCTCGTCGAGGTAACCGGGCACCGGTTCGCCGTCGATCGCGCCGGCGGCGTATTGCGCGCGCACCGTGTGGCTGCGCACGCGCTCGGTGTCGAACGGCCGGAGCGCGCGCAGCACCTTGATTTTCTCGTCGCGCACGGCGTCGTGGTGCAGGCTGCTCGGCGGTTCCATCGCGACCAGGCACAGCAGCTGGAGCAGGTGGTTTTGCACCATGTCGCGCAGCGCGCCGCTGCGATCGTAGTAGCCGATCCGGCTGCCGACGCCGAGATCCTCGGCGACCGTGATCTGCACGTAGTCGATCGCGTCGCGCCGCCACAGCGGCTCGAAAAGGAAATTGCCGAAGCGCAGCGCGAGCAGGTTCTGCACGGTCTCCTTGCCGAGATAGTGGTCGATGCGGAAGACCTGGTTTTCGCGGAAACACTTGCCGACCGCGTCGTTGATCTTTTTCGCCGACTCGAAGTCGTGGCCGATGGGTTTTTCGAGCACGATGCGGCTCGCCGGCGTGATCAGGTCGTTCTGGCGCAAGCCCTGCGCGATCGGGCCGAACAGCGTGGGAGCGGTCGCGAGATAGGCGATGCGATCGCGCGCTTCCTGCCCGGAAAGCAGCGCCGCGAGCTTGTCCCAGCCGGAGTGGTTGGCGGCATCGACGCTGACGTAGTGGATGCGTTTGCGAAAGGCTTGCCACTGTTTTTCGTCGTACTCGCCGTCGGCGAGGTACTCGCGCAGGCATCTCTTGACCTTTTCGAGGTAGGCGTCGCGACTGAGCTTGCTGCGGCTCGCACCGATGATGCGGCTCTTGCCCTCGAATTGCGCGTCGCGGTCGCGATGATACAGCGCCGGGATCAGCTTGCGCATCGCCAGGTCACCGGTAGCGCCGAATATGATCAGGTCGAATTCCTCGACCGGGAGGAGTTTGGCCACTGTCTTCTCGATGAAAGTTTGTAATAATACTACATAAATACGAAAAATAAGCAAATAATATTGCATTTCGATTAATAATTGATGTAGTATTACTACATGCTGGATAAGATGCAAGCTTCACTCGACCTGCTCAGCGACGCCGAACAGCGCGTCGGGCGCTGGGTGCTGGCGCATCCGCGCGAAACCACCGAGTCGACCCTCGCCGAGGTCGCGCGCCGCGCCGGCGTCAGCGAACCGACCGTGGTGCGCTTTTGTCGCCGCTTCGGCGTCAGCGGCTATCGCGAACTGACGCGGCGCCTGACCGAAGCCCTGAGCCGGCCGGTGAGCTACTTGCACCAGAATGTGGCAGCCGACGACAGCAGCGCGGATGCGGTCATGAAAGTTTTCGACGCGTCGATTCGCGCGCTGGTCGACGCGCGTGCCGAATTGTCGACGCTACCGGTCGACGCGGCGGCCGGGCTGATGCGCGACGCGCGCCAGATCGCGTTCATCGGGCTCGGCGCCTCGGGTTGCGTCGCGCAGGATGCCTGGCACAAGTTTTTTCGCCTCGGCATCCCGTGCTCGGCGCTGTCCGACCTGACCGCGATCCAGCAGCTGGCGTCGATTGCCGGGCCGGGCGATTTACTGTTTTTCGTTTCCGCCCGCGGCGGCCGCCTCGAGCTGGTCGAGGCGGCCGAGCGGGCGCGCGCGGCGGGTGCTTCGGTGCTGGCGATGACCCGTCCGGGCAGCGCGCTGGCGCGCGTCGCGAGCCTTACGCTGGCCTGCGAGCCGAGCGAGGATACCAGTATCTACACGCCGATGACGTCGCGCCTGACGCACCTCGTGCTACTCGATGCGTTGCTGGTCACGCTGTCGCTCGATCTCGGCGAAGCCGCCGCCGACCGGTTGCGCGCGAGCAAGGCCGCGCTCGTCTGATTTCGCAAATGTGTTATCGTGTCGTTCTCCGCCAGGATATTCAGCGCGCGCCGGCGACGGTCGCGAAGGCGGGCATGTTGGCGGCGGCAAGAGGGCTATCGAGTTGAATGCCTGGCGATCAAAATTGCAGTTTTCCGCAACGACGCGAGGCGAACGTGACTGAAATGGCACAAGCATCCCGGCCGACCCTCGACGCGGCATCAATCCGCGCCATCGTCAACGGCGAGCATGGCGACGTTTTCGCGGTGCTCGGTCTGCAGCAAAATCCGGCCGGCAAGGGCCTGGTCATCCGCGTCTTCCTGCCGCGGGCCGGCAGCGTCGACGTCATCGGCACCAACGGCCGCAAGATTGCGAGCCTGGATAAAATAGACGATGCCGGACTGTTCGAGGCGATTTTACCGCGGCGCAAGAATCGTTTTGCCTACCGCCTGCAGGTCGACGGGTCGCAGTTGCTCGAGGATCCCTATCGATTCCCGAGCCAGCTCGATTCGAACGACGTCTACCTGTTCAACGAGGGCACGCACGAGCGCAACTACCAGTGGATGGGCGCGCACGCGCGCACGATCGACGGCGTCGACGGGGTCAGCTTCGTCGTCTGGGCACCGGCGGCCCGGCGCGTATCGGTGGTCGCCGATTTCAACGGCTGGGACGGCCGTCGCCACGTCATGCGCCGCCATCTCGCGGCCGGCGTGTGGGAAATTTTCATCCCGGGCGTCGAATGGTACGCGCATTACAAGTTCGAGATCGTCGATGCGCGCGGCCGCTTGCTGCCGCTCAAAGCCGATCCCTATGCGCGCTCGATGCAGCATCCGCCGGAGACCGCGTCGCGGGTCGTGCTCGACGACCGCTACGACTGGCAGGACGGCGACTGGATGAATGCGCGCGCATCGGCCAACCATCTCGAACAGCCGATCTCGGTCTACGAAGTCCATGCCGGCTCCTGGCGGCGCAAGACCGACGAAGGCAATCGCTATCTGAGCTATCGCGAACTGGCCGACGAATTGATCCCCTACGTCAGCGACCTGGGATTCACCCATGTCGAACTGATGCCGGTCAGCGAATACCCGTTCGACGGTTCCTGGGGCTACCAGCCGATAGGCCTGTTCGCGCCGACGATACGCCACGGCACGCCGGACGAATTTCGCTACTTCGTCGACCACTGCCATCGCGCCGGCATCGGCGTGCTGCTCGACTGGGTGCCGGGACATTTCCCGACCGACCAGCACGGCCTCGGCCGGTTCGACGGCACCAGCCTCTACGAACACGCCGACCCGCGCAAGGGCTTCCACCCGGACTGGAACACGCTGATCTACAACTACGGCCGCAACGAGGTCAAGAGCTTCCTGCTCAGTAACGCCAACTATTGGCTCGAGGAGTTTCACATCGATGGCCTGCGCGTCGACGCGGTCGCGTCGATGCTCTACCTCGACTACAGCCGCAAGGAGGGCGAATGGACGCCGAACGTGCACGGCGGCCGGGAAAACCTCGAGGCGATCGAAATGATGCGCGCGGTCAATGCCCGCGTCTACCGCAAGCACCCGGGCGTCTTGATGATCGCCGAGGAGTCGACCGCGTGGCCCGGCGTATCGGCGCCGGTGCACGCCGGCGGCCTCGGCTTCGGCTTCAAGTGGAACATGGGCTGGATGAATGACAGCCTCAAGTACATCGAGCGCGAACCGATACATCGCAAATACCATCACGACGAAATGACCTTCAGCATCGTCTACGCGTGGTCGGAGAATTACATCCTGCCGCTGAGCCACGACGAGGTCGTCCACGGCAAGGGATCGCTGGTCAATAAAATGCCGGGCGACGACTGGCAGCGTTTCGCCAACCTGCGCGCCTATCTCGCGTTCATGTGGGCGCACCCGGGCAAGAAGCTGCTGTTCATGGGGGGCGAAATCGCCCAGGGACGGGAGTGGAACCACGATCGCGAACTCGACTGGCATCTGCTCGAGCGTGCGCCGCATAGCGGCGTGCAGGCGCTGGTGCGTGATCTGAACCGGGTGTACCGCGAGCTGCCGGCGCTGCATCAGAAAGATGCCAGCGGCGACGGTTTCGAATGGTTGCCGGTGCACGCCGAATCGGCGTTCGCGTGGCTGCGACGCGGGCACGACGACCGCCTGGCGCTGGTGATCTGCAACCTGACCCCGCAAACCCACATCGGTCTCGAGATCGGCGTGCCGCGCGCCGGCTTTTACCGCGAATGCATCAATACCGATGCCGACGTATATGGCGGCAGCGGGCAGGGCAACCTCGGCGGCGTGAATACGACCGACGAAGGCCGCGACGGCCGGCCGCATTCGCTCAAGTTGAACCTGCCGCCGCTGGCGACATTGATCTTCGCTCACGAGGCGTGACTTCGATGGCGCCGGCACCGCAGGTCGAAACCGGGTACGCACATCCGCTGGGCGCGAGCTACGATGGCGACGGCACCAACTTCGCGCTGTTTTCGGCGCACGCCGAGCGCGTCGAACTGTGCCTCTATGACGCTGCCGGCGAGCATGAAACCGCGCG
>JBFFXR010000211.1:0-4822 GCA_041569645.1 Gammaproteobacteria bacterium | reverse complement strand
CGACGGAAAATCGGTTTCGCGCCGCGGCTGGCTAAACTTGTCGAGATCGATGCCAATGTAGTGCTGGCGCAGCTTGTGTTCGGGACATCCGCGCGCGAGCGCCTCGCGGGCGATAAAGTCGGATACCGCGATGATGCGATCCGCGCGCGCGAACAGTCGTCGCGTGACGCGGTTGCCACCCGCGGGGTGTTTGGTTATATCGTGCCCGTGCAGAGTAACTACGGCCGGCAGCCCGAGATCGGTGCCGAGGCGCGTCGCGTCGACGCCGTCGGCGAGAAAATGCGCGTGTATAACCCTCGGCGCCAGCGCGCGCAGCCGGTTCAACCACTTGGAATTCGTGCCAAGGCCCAGGCGAAAGCGCAGTTTGTCCAGGCGCGGACTCGAACTCGCCTCGTCGAGCAGCGCACGCGGTGCATCGCCAAGCAGTGCAAGGCCGGAAGGATCACGACGAAAGCCGCAATAAACCGGCCGGTAGCGCGGCAGCCAGCGGCCCTGGTCGGCAATGAAGGTTTCCGAATAAGGCAGCAGACGCTTACGGAAAACGATGACACCGGGATGCTCGCCAGCGTTGTCCGCCGTCACCGTATGTCTCCGGCCCGTCGCAGGCCGTTGCGAGTCTGACGCAGCGCGAGCCGCATCTTGATGTAGCGGAGCAGTGATTTTGGACCGAGCCGGTCACGCGTCAACAACCTGGCCAGGCGTATTTCCCACCGTTGACAACGGTCTTCGATCTCGCGCAGAACCGGGGCGGCCTCGGCCGGCGGCAGTGCACGGCTCTCGCGGGCCAGTTGATTGATCGTGCGCAGTAATAATTCACGGTGGGCGCGTCGCTGTCCCGCTGTGGTTGCAAATCCGCCGGTTTTTTCAACCGAATCGAGCCAGTCGAGATATGAGCCGGAGCGAAACTTGTTGCCGGTCGATCCACTGTCGCGATTGCGGTAGCGATACACCGTGCTCGCTAACAGCAATAACGACTCGGCGTGTGCAAAAACCTCACAGCAGTAGTAGAGATCTTGCGCCATGCGCACGCCCGACGGGAAGCGAAACCGGCCAAGCGTTTCGCGGCGGAACAACTTGCCCCAGGGATGACCGCGCACGCGCTCGTGTCGATAGAGCGTCGTCAGCACCGATTCGCCATCGATCCGAGTGTCGCGATCGATGTTGTAGCGTGCGCCACGTTCGCGCACGGCGTCGAAAATCGTATTGTTGCCCTTGATGATACTTGCGCCTGAGGACGATGCCGCTTCGAGCAGCGCGGATAGCGCGCCCGGCGCAAGCAGATCGTCGGGATCGATGAACATGAAGTACTCGCCGCGCGCCTCGTCGAGACCTCGGTTGCGTGTCGCGCTGACGCCCTGGTTGTGGCGATTCTCGAAAATTCTAAAGTTGTCGAGTTGCCGCTGTTCGACAAAGTCGCGGCAAATCGCAATGCTATCGTCGGTCGAACAGTCGTCGACGATTATTACCTCGACGGCATGTCCGGTCGCCTGTTCGACGATGCTTTCGAGGCACTCGGCGACGAAGGGGGCGACGTTGTAGACGGGAATGACGATAGAAATCCTGATCTTTTCGTCAGCCTCGATTGCCGTTGGTCGCGACCGGTGATGCCGGGTTTCGGGGGATTCGCGGTCTGTCGTGCTTTGATTCACAATCGGGCGGGTAGGCTTTGCTGCGGGAATAATGGTGTTCACCTGGAATTGAGTCAAGCGCGATCGGTTTCTGGTGGCTCAATCAGAAGTGGAAGTCGACCAACCGGCAGGGTAAGATGCGGCGCTTGATCAGCCTTGCCCGGTAATTATTCGGTTCCGGCGCATGGTCGAGCAGCCAGGATTTCGAATCTCCCGATCGATGAATGCCACGCCATCTTGTTCCGAATCGTCGGTCAGTATGCCGGTGCACGAACCGACATTGCATGCGATCGCGGTATTCATTCTGGCCGCTTTCTTCGCCTTCTGGGAGGCCAGTCGAGCCGCCTATGTATTGCTCGCGCTGTTTTCGACCGGGCTGGTACTGTGGTACCGGCCGCGGCTGCCGCGTGAACAGCGATTGTATTCCTGGCCCATCGTTGGCTACTTTGGCGCGATGTTGGTGTCGCTGGCATTCAACGGATTCCCGGACAAGGGCGTCAACCTGATCGGCTCGAGATTCGGACTTCTGCTGATCGCAATCCCGCTGGTGAGCGTGTTCTACGTCAGCTACGATCCGAAGCGTAATTTCTGGATCAAGTATGTCGCCGGTTGCGTGACGGTCGGCGGCCTCGCGCTGCTCGATGTTTTCGCGTACGGCGCGCCGCGGGCGAGCGGCGGGGGCCATAACGAGGCCGCGTTCGGTTTCATCTCGCTGGCGATGACAGCTGTCGTCATCACCTCCTACCACCGTTTTCGACCGGTCAGATACGGTAGCGCCATTTTCGCCGTGGCAACCCTAATGGGCCTGGCCGCCACGGTTTTATCCGGCACCCGGGGCAGCTGGCTGGCTGGTTTTGTCGTGCTCGTCATCGCGATATTTTTCTACCTGGAACGATATCCGCTGACGAATCGAATCCTGATTACGCTGACGCTGGTCGCCAGCATCGGGTTCGCGAGTTTCTCGCTGCCGAACGTGCAGATGCGGGTCGACCACATGGTCGAAATCGTCGCACCTCACCTGGGCGGCGAGCAGCCCGAGGAACTCAACAGTCTCAGCGAACGGATCGAGCTCTGGAAACTCGGCTGGAAGCTCGGGTTGGAGAACAAGGTTTTCGGATACGGTCTGGGTAACACGAAGTACGAAATCAGGGAGTACGTCCGTCAGCACCCGGGCCAAAAATTGGTTGGCGACGAGAATCATCTCCACAACCAGTTTATGCAGACGTTTGCGATGGGCGGGCTGATCGGGCTCGTGGCATTACTGGCAATGCTGTCGTGCCACTTCTGGATTTTCGCCAAATTTCTGCGCAGAGATTATCACCCCGAAGTGAGACGTCTCGCCCTGTCGGGCCTGCTTTTGCTGGTTTCCTACCTGGTATTCTCGATTCCCGCGGTGCCTTTTTACGGCAAGCAGTATCTGATGCTGTACGGATTTTCGAGTGCAATGATCTGGGGCTGCCTCATGGGCGCCCTGCGTGAAGCAGGGCAGGTCGACGGCCGATGAAACCGCGATTGAAAAGGCTTGTTCGCAAGATCCGCTTTCGCGGGCAACGATACTTCTGTCCGTTGTGCCGTTCGGATTTACGTGAGTTGCGCCCGTATGGTTTCAAGCATCCCGTGCTCGCCGAACAAAATGTTGTCGGCGGTGGTTATCGCCCCAATGCGCAATGCCCGGTCTGCAAGTCGACCGACCGCGAACGCCTGCTATACCTCTACCTGACCCGTAACACGAATGTGGCAAGCGCGTCGCTTCGCCTGTTGCATGTCGCACCGGAACCGGGACTCGGTACCTATTTGAAAGGTCTTCGTGCAATCGACTATCTGAGCGCTGACCTGAACCCGGGTGCCGCGATGGTGCAAATGGATATCACCGCTGTCGAGTTTGACGACGCGAGCTTCGACGCGGTTATCTGCAACCACGTGCTGGAGCATATTCCCGACGATCGCAAGGCCATGCGCGAGCTGTTTCGTATCCTCAGACCGGGCGGCTGGGGTATTCTGCAGGTTCCGATATCGTTGCGCCTCGATGAGACTTACGAAGATTTTTCGATCACCGATGAGGCGCGGCGAGCGGAGGTATTCGGACAGTCGGATCACGTCCGGATATACGCTTACGACTACGTCGACCGATTGCAATCGGCCGGATTCGACGTCGACGTTTTTAAATGGTGGACCGATTCCGAACTCGCCGCCGGCGACAACCGCTTCGGCTTGCTGAGGGATGAGAGTTTGTTCCGGGTAACGAAAGCGCCATGACATTTGCATATTTCGGCAGGAGCAATCGACATCCTGAGTCGATTTCGCGGGACAACCGCGAACGGAATCCTAATCCCTTCAGTCAACAGGAGCCCGTACATTGCGGGGCCGCGATCACGCCTGCGGATCGGCTTGGGAAAATCATCAGATTCCGGAACAGCGATAGCGACGCCCAACTGCCGGATTAATTGGGAAATCTCGCCATGGAGACTTATGCTACTTTCAAACTGCAGTCGATCGTCGTAGCCGCACTGTTTGTCATTATTACGCTGGTCGGGATACAGTTCTTCCCGAGCGTCATTGTCATTCTGATAACCGCTTCGATCGCGTCCGTCGCCCTGAGCTGGCGATTGTTCCGGGCGTTACGCCGGCAAATCGAAATCCAGCAGTTCGAGGTTTTTCGCCAATCCGAGGCGCTTTTGGGCCTCTATGCCACGCTCGACATCCGCCGTCCCCTGCCGCATACGCGCGACCGGGCCGCGTCGCCCGATTTCCTGCATCTCCTCGCTCGCGAAATTTTTCAGCTACGGCCAGAAATTATCGTCGAAGCAGGCAGTGGAATCTCGACGCTGATCGCCGCCTATTGCCTGAAAAAGATCGGCGGTGGCAGGATCGTATCACTCGATCATATCGAAAAGTACGCCGAACTCACGCGGCAAATGATCGCGTCGCACGGGCTCGAGGATTACGTCGACCTGTTGTATGCCCCGATAAAAACGCACCGGCTGGATGGCAAGGATTACCCGTGGTACGACGATTCAGAGCTCGAATCCGTCGCTCGGATTGACATGCTGATTGTCGATGGACCGCCCCGAAACCTGGCGAAAGACGCTCGTTACCCGGCGATACCGCTGTTGTTCGACAAATTGCACGAGCATTCCGTCGTGATACTCGACGACGGTAATCGATCTGGAGAGCGGGAGATCATCTCGCGGTGG
>JBFFXR010000210.1:0-4889 GCA_041569645.1 Gammaproteobacteria bacterium | reverse complement strand
TCGGCGCCGGCTGCATCCTGGTCTTCATCGTCGCGATCGGCTACTACATCACGCCGGAACTGGTCGGTGGCAAGGACGGGCGCCTGATCGGCAACATGGTGGCCTACCACATGCAGCGCTCGCTGAACTGGGGGCTGGCCGCGGCGATGGGCACGATCCTGCTGGTCGTAATCCTGCTCCTGTACTGGATTTACGACAAGATCGTCGGCATCGACAACATGAAGATGGGTTAGCGTCATGGCACTCCCGATCTATGCAACCTTCGGCCAACGCCTGTGGCATTACTGCTACCTGGCGTTTTGCGGTTTCGTGCTGTTCTTCCTGGTGGCGCCGCTGGTGGCGGTCATCCCGCTGTCGTTCACCGCGACGCCGTTTTTGAACTTCACGCCGGAAATGCTCGCGCTCGATCCGGACGCCTTCTCGGTGCGCTGGTACAAGAGCCTGTTCGGCATGTGCGAAAACGTCGACGACGTCGCGTCGACGATGTGCCACGACAAGTGGATGACGGGCGCCGCGCGTAGCCTTTACTACGCGGTTGTCGCGACGCTGCTGGCAACCTTTCTCGGCACGCTCGCGGCCCTCGGCCTGTCGAGCGAGTACATGCCGGCCAAGCGCGCGATCATGGCGCTGATGATCTCGCCGCTGATCGTACCGCTGATCATCACCGCCGCCGGCATGGCGTTCTTCTTCGCCGATGTCAGGCTGTCGAACACCGACGCCGGCATCATTCTCGCGCACACCGTGCTCGGCTTGCCATTCGTGGTCATAACGGTGACCTCGACGCTGGTCGGCTTCGACCGCGGCCTGATGCGCGCGGCGGCCAACCTCGGCGGCACGCCGGCCTACAATTTCTTCAAGGTGCAAATGCCGCTGATCGCGCCGGGCATGATCTCGGGCGCGCTGTTCGCATTCATCACGTCGTTCGACGAGATCGTCATCATCCTGTTTATCGGCGGGCCCGATCAGCATACGCTGCCGCGGCAAATGTGGTCCGGCATCCGCCAGGAAATCAGCCCGACGATTCTCGCTGCGGCGACGATCCTGGTGCTGTTCTCGATCGTGCTGCTGACCACGCTCGAGCTGCTGCGCCGACGCAGCGAGCGGCTGCGGGGGCTAACGCCGCAGTAATGCAGGTCGGCGACAGGGTTTACTACCTGTACACCGGCAAACTCGGCACCGAAGTCAAATTCGCCGCCGTCGTCATCGGTATCGACGGCGACGGCGTATCGATCCGCGTCGGCCGCTACGACGTCGAAACCCGCGAGGTCAAGACTTTCGAATCCACGGTCGCGGCCGAATCGCTGCAGCCGCGCTCGGTGCCGGTCTCGTTCGAAGCTGAATTGACGGGCCAGGCTTGATCACGACCCTCAACGCGATCACGCCGATCTTCCTGATCATCCTGACCGGCTACCTGCTGTTTCGCTTTCGCGTCGTCGGCGAGTCGGTCTGGTCGGCGATCGAACACATCTGCTTCTACCTGCTGCTGCCGTTCCTGATCATCCGCACGCTGTCGCGGGCCAACCTCGGCGGCCTGCCGGTAATCGATTTCATGACCGTGCTGGTGGTTGCGATTCTCGGCATGGCGGCCTTGCTGATCTTCATCCAGGTATTCATCTGGCGTCGATACCCCGAAAGCGGGCCGAGCTTCAGCAGCGTCTTCCAGGGCGCGACCCGCTTCCACGGCTTCGTCGCAATCGCGGTGATCGGCCCGCTCTACGGCGACGACGGAGTTGCGCTGGCGGCGCTGGCGCTCGCGATCATGGTGCCGATGCTGAACGTCATTTCGGTCATCGTGCTGTCGATCTACGGCCGCAGCGACAACGAGGTCGAGTTCGCCGCGGTCGCCCGGCGCGTCGCAACCAACCCGCTGATCATCGCCTGCGGCGTCGGCCTGCTGTTCAATTTCACCGGCGTGCCCGAGATCCTGTTCCAGACGATCGACATCATCGGCGCCGGCGGGCTCGGACTCGCGTTGCTGACGGTCGGTGGCGGCATGCGCATGGGCGCGGCCGCACAGCACAAGCTGCTGCTCGCGGTCGGGGTATTGACCCGACTGCTCGGCATGCCGGCGATCGTCATCGGCATGTCCTGGTTGCTCGGCCTGGAAGGCCTGCCGCGCACGGTCGCGATCATCGCCGGCGCGGTGCCGACCGCGGCATCGGCCTACGTCATGGCGCGCAAGATGGGCGGCGACGCCGAGCTGATGTCGAGCATCGTAACCTTCCAGGTCATCGTCGCGTTTTTCACCCTGCCCCTGTTCATCTACATCGCCGACAACCTCTGACCCCGAGACTCGCGCGTCATTGCGAGGAGGCGCCGGCCGACGAAGCAACCTACCGGGACTCGCCCGATCCGGGGAGATTGCTTCGCTTCGCTCGCAATGACGGCCAGATTCGGGAGATCCCTTCGCTTTGCTCGCGATGACGCCATTAGCTATTGCGGGGGAAGCAGGACGAAGTTGCCGAAGTGTTTTTTGGCGAGGAACTCGCGCTGCGCGTTGGCGATATCCTCGAGCGAGAAAGTCTTCGCCAGCAGCGGGCGGATCTCGCCGCGTTCGATGTAACCGACGAGGTTCAGGAACACCGGCTCGTCCCACGCGGTGCAGCCGATCAGGTTTAAATCCTTGAGATAAAAGTCGCGCATGTCCAGCGCGACGATCGGGCCGGCGATCGCGCCCGACGACGCATAGCGGCCGCCGCGGCGCATGACCTTCAGCAGCGCTCCGAAGCCGTCGCCGGCGACGTTGTCGATGACGACATCGACGCTGGCTTCACCGATTTCGGCGAGCGGGTCGGCGCCGCGCTCGATGACTGCGGCGCCGAGCGTTTTCACGGCGTCGAGCTTGGCCGCGCCGGCGATCGCGATGACCTCGGCGCCACGGCGCTTCGCGAGCTGCACTACCGCCGAGCCCACGCCGCCGGAGGCGCCCGGCACGAGCACCCGGTCGCCCGCGCCGACGCCGGCGCGATGCACCATGTTCTCGGCGGTGCCGTAAGCGCAGGGAATGGTCGCGAGTTCGGCGTCGCTCCAGTCGCAGTCGACGGCAAAGCACTCGCTCGCGGGCACCCGGACGTACTGCGCGAAGGCGCCGTCGAAATCCGACGCCATCCAGATATTGTCCAGCGAGCCGTAGCCGCGCACGCGCATGCAGGCGCGTACCAGCACGCGCTCGCCAAGCCGCGACGCGTCGACTCCGGGCCCCAGCGTGACGACCTCGCCGCAGCAGTCGGTGCCCTGGATCAGCGGAAACGGCGTGCGCTCGTTCCAGCCGCCGTCGGCGAGATTGCCGTCGTCGCGGTCGGTGCCGGCGAAGTCGTCGGTACCGCTCGTGACCGACGACGAGTACCAGCCGAGCCGCGTGTTGATCTCGGTATTGTTGACGCCGGCGGCCATCACCTTGAGCAGGACTTCGCCCGCGCGCGGCTCGGGCAGCGGCACATCGCGGTAATCGAGCTTGTCGTAGTCGCCGTTGCCGGTCGTGACGACGGCTTTCATCGTCGCACCGCCCGGCCGTAGCTCGAAACGTGCCGGATCGTTATCGAAAAGATACGAAAGATCGGTCATGCCACGCCCGGTCAGCCGCGCTCGACGACGATTTCATGGCCGGGCTCTTCCGGCTCGTCGTCGACCATTTCGGGCGGAAACCCGGGCGCGAGGATCTCGACCCCGGCGCGCTCCTCGAGACGCTTGATGATGTTCGGCGATAATTCGCGCGGCCCGTAACGCTGCTGCGCCTCCTCGAAAATCTTTACCAGCAGCGGCGCCAGTTCGAGTTCGAGGCCGGCGCGCTCGGCGACTTCGTGAAACAGGCCGATGTCCTTGCAGACGAGGTCCATCGTGAAGTTGATATCGCGGCTGCCGTTCAGGATCACCTGGCTCTCGGTTTCGTGGACGAAAGAATTGCCGGACGAGATGCGGATCGCCTCGTATGCCACGTTCAGGTCCATGCCGGCGAGCTTCGAGGTCACCAGCGCCTCGCACAGGCTGACGAGATTGGCGGTCGCGAGGTAGTTGGTCACGACCTTGAGCACCGACGCCGAACCGAGCTCGCCGGTGTGCAGTATCCGCCGACCCATCGTGGTCAACAGCGGCAGCATGCGTTCGAAGGTTTCGCGGCTGCAACCGGCGAAGATCGAGATGTTGCCGGTCGCGGCGCGGTGGCAACCGCCCGAAACCGGGCAATCGACCGGTTCGGCGCCGACCGCCTGCACCTTCTCGCCGAGGCGAATCACTTCGGCCCGGTCGGTGGTACTCATCTCGGCCCAGATCTTGCCGGCCGCAAGTCCGGCGAGCACGCCGTCGTCGGCCTCGAGCACCGCCGCGCTGGCCGCCGGGCTGGGCAGGCAGGTAATGACGACGTCGACCGCTTCGGCCAGCGCGCGCGGGCTGTCGGCCCAGCCGGCGCCGCGCTCGATGAAAGGCGCGGCAAGATCGCGATTGAGATCGCGCACGGTCAGATCGATCCCGTTGCGCACCAGGCTGCCGGCGAGCTTGCCGCCGACGTTGCCGAGTCCGATAAAGCCTACTTTCACTGAATATTTCCTCGCTTCTATATTGCAATCTGCGCCGAATTCTACGCGCGAAGCGCGGCGGGCGAAAACCCTATTTGCCGCTGGATTTGGTCCCGGCGCGCTTTTATACTCGCGCAACGTCGATAACCGCCAACCGATTCGGATAACCCGCCCATGGCCAAGCTCACCACCGTTTACTGGCGCGACATTCCCGCGCAGGTCATCGCCAAGGAGCGCCGCGACGCCGCCAAGGCCGTGCTCAGCGAACGCTTCGCCGAGGCGATCGACAAGGCCGCGATGCGCGCCAAGATGGCCGGCACCGACGCCTACCTCGAGCAGTGGCGCCGCGAAGTCGTCAACTGCGGCAACGATCTCCAG
>JBFFXR010000209.1:0-4907 GCA_041569645.1 Gammaproteobacteria bacterium | reverse complement strand
TTCCAGGTTCATGCATGGGGTGCAGGTGGTCGGAGGTTCAAATCCTCTCGCCCCGACCAAATCCACAAAAATTTTCGGCCTCTCGCTTACAGCTTGAGGCCGAAAATCTTTTGAGATTTGGCCGGGAGATTGGAACCGAATTCGAGGTTCACAAATCAGCGGAAACTGCCGATTTGCACGACACGGGAAGCGCGCGATGCAAGTCGGACTTAGCCGCGCCAGATTTGCGAGATACCGGCGAATGGATGATATCGAGTAAATCAAATCTGGACTGGTGGCGGCCAAAAATAAGGGGCGATGCCATGGCAACGCCCCTGACCAAGGTGCCAATCACGTTATCTAAGGCTTCTTGCGGGCACCATTCTTGGCGGAGCCTCTGCCCTTCTCCTTGAACACGTACAATCCGCCATTTCGATCCGAACCGTAGATCCAGGGCGAATTTGTCTCTTTGTAAACACCCCAGAAGTCGTTCGGATTACCGTCATTGGTGGCGTTGTCCAGGAATCTGGCCACCTCGACCGGGTTGTAAGGGTCGCTGACATCCAGTACGAGCATGCCGTCCCAGTACCAGGAGACATAGGCCTTGACCTTGTTGCCGGTGGTTTCGACGACGAGATTGTGCGCGGAATAAGTGCCGGCGACGCTGCAGTTCTCGCTGGGAGTCAAGGAGGCGGAACACTCGGTGTCGAAGGTAGAGGCCAGAACCGGGTTGGCAGGATCGCTGTAATCCCAGATTCGAAGTCCGCTCCACTGCGTATCCGGGCTGATGTTGTTGGCGATTATTACCGCTGCCGCGCCAGCTGCCTCTGCAGCGTTTGCTTTTTCCTCGAACTCGCAAAAACCGCGACGCACTACCGCGATATCGCCAGGGCCAACCTCGCCGGCGTTGAGAATCGCATCCCCTCCCGTGGCGGTACACGCCCGGCCCAGCCATACCAATTCACCAGTTTGCGGCCCGATATCGGCAAAAGTCGGCGAACCGGCAGCCGTGGCGAGTTCGATGGCGAAATAGCTATTGCCCGCCAGATTACCGCTGGTGACGACGACCATCGATCCATCGACGGTGCCCATTTCTCCGGTCGGATTATCTTCGAAGGCATCACCGTCGGTTGTCGAAATCGCGGTGGCGGGAATGCCGGGATCGCCGGGAGTTTGGGTTCCATCAAGCGTCAGGTTCCCCGGTGGGGCGCTCGCCTCCCAGGCGCTGAAGTCTTCCTCGCCCTCGACGACAATCGAGCCATCCTCGCTGGGCCAAACGGCGTGACTGTTGACTTCGCCATCGAGCGACCCGTTCAGCGGGTCCAACGCCACCGAAATCACCTGTGGATCGGCCACATTGCTGATGTCCAGCAACACCAGGCCGGCATCCCAATTAGCCAGGTAGGCGCGGGTGCCATCGGCGGAGATCGTGGCATCATGCAGAAACTTGTTTTGTGAAGATCCGAAACCGCTGAACAGATCGAGCAGCGCGTTGAGCGTGATGGCACCTCCGGGATCGGTTGCCAGCGTCAGGTCGCTATAATCATCGATACCCGCCGGGAGACCCGGTACCAGCTCCTCGGCACCCCAACCGCTCACCAGTATGGGGTTACTCGGAACCGTAATGTCGTAAATTCGAAAGTTGTCGAATGCTCCTTCGCTTACGGCAGCTACATAGTCATAGGAACCTTGGGTAAACAGAAAAAGATTGTGGACTCCCACGTTATTCAGGCCAGAGGTGAAAAAGAGCGGAGAGATTTCGTTGAGATCGCTCTCGTTGATAATGACCGAGGCCAATTTGAGCGGATTCGTCGGATCGTCGACATCGTAAATCTCGAAACCGCCGTTGCCACCGCCGCAGGACTCGTTCGACATCACCAAAATGTCACCCGAGTTCATCGACGCCACTCTGACATCGTTGGTGCGATCACCGACCTCCGACGGGATGATCCCGACGAAGGATGGCTTGTTTTTATTATGCACATCCCACACCCAGATACCGGCTTCGGGATCGCCGCCACACGGAGCGTTGAAGGTCCCAGTGTAGGCATATCCGTTATGCGCCCAGACATCGGTGGTCCGGTCAAGCCCGAACCTGTCGCCACGGCCGACCAGATCGAGATTTTTGATTACCTTGGCGTTCGGCCCACTACTGACGAAGCCGGCCGTGGCTGCATCGTGAGCAGCCAATTCCGCACTGGAACTCGGCCGTTCGAGGACTATTGGTTTTCCTTCTGCATCCTCAACATGCGGATCAGGGCCGCCGGCGTCCGGTCCGCTGCCCAATGCCAGGGGTGAAGCCAGTAGTGAGACGAGAACGAAAAAGCCGATTGAGAAACAAGCACAAAGACCTTGATATTTTAATTGCATGGTTATTGCCTCCTAGATGGTTATTTTAATTCTGCCCCGCCTTTAGCCGAAAGGTAGGGTGACTTAGCGCGAAGTTAGGTTACACGAATGTCGATGCCTGTCAAAATGTTCGTTTTCCAAGCTATCAGGCCAGTTCAAAGGAGAATCAATCAGTAATATATCCGTTAGTTGAATGATCATTTACGTTTGCAGGCAGTCGCCGGCTGCCTCGAAACGCATATATTCGGGTGTCTGCGTTTCGCGCCTGACCACTAATCGCAACTTCGTCATTCGGTCGGCCAATTGAGTCAATATACGTTCGAGTCGCAGGATGACAGCGTGGTGGCATTGTTAATCTTGGCAAGTAATATCCGGATCGGACCGCAATGTAATCGGCCGATAGATAACATTCGCGTCCCGACGCGCCTCGAGCGTTGCAACCAACACTGGTTTTGACCGATGATACTTCTATTCTTATCGAGTCGGGAGGATTACCGTATGGTCGCGTCGAGGACGACGGCATGAAGCGTGTGGCCAAGCGCGTGCTGGCGCGCCTGCGGGCGCCCTGGTTTTCGAGCGCGTCGACCGACTACTGGACCAAGATCAATGTGACGGCCCATCAGTCGTTTGCCTCGGCCGAAGCGTCGCTCGACTACTTCCACTGGCGCAATGCGCAGTACCTGGACTACATTCAGCTGCTGCCAGTGCGCGGGTGGGACGGCAAGGTTGTGCTGGATTACGGATGCGGACCGGGCAACGACCTGGTCGGATTCGGACACTTTTCAAAGCCCTCACGACTGATCGGGATGGATGTGTCTCCCACCTCGCTGCAGGAGGCGATGCGCCGGCTGGAGCTTCACGGGATTCGAGCGGAGATGATGCAAATTCGCGAAACCGATCCGACTTTGCCTCTTGAGGATAACTCGATCGATCTGGTCCACTCGTCGGGAGTCGTACATCACACGCCCAACCCACTCCAGATTCTGCGCGAGATGAAGCGCGTGCTGAAGCCGGGCGGCGAAGCGCAGATCATGATCTACAACTACGACAGTTTGTGGGTTCATCTGTACGTGGCGTACGTGAAGCAGATCGACGAGGGGTTCTATCGAAATGCGCCGATTCGTGATGCGTTTCGTCGGACGACCGACGGCGAGTTCTGTCCGATCGCCAACGTCTATTCCCCGGCTGAATTCCTGGCGATGGCGAAGGAGGCGGGCTTTGAAGGCGAGCATATCGGAAATTCGATCTCGATGCATGAGATCAACCTGTTGCCGCGCATGCGCGAGGCGGCCGGTTGCGCGGCGCTGGCTGAAGAGCATCGAACATTTCTTTCGAAGATCGCATACAACGACCGTGGGATACCCACCTACGGCGGCGCGGTGGCCGGGATCGATGGGTGTTTTCGATTGAGGGATCGTTGCAACTAGCAGCGGTTTTGACCGATCATGCCTCTAATTTGATCCTGTCAGGAGGTTGGCCATGCAGCAAGACCAGCGAGGCTATACGGTCGCCACCGACAATCCCGACGCGGTCGCCGCGCTCGACGATGCGATCATGAGCTACGTGCGCTTCCGCACCGACATAATGCCGAACCTCGACCGGGCGATTACGGCTGATCCCGAATTCGGATTGCCACACGTCATTCGCGGTTTGCTGCTGGAGAGCCTGAAGCAGCCTCGATTGATACCAAAAGCGCAGCAGGAGCTCGAAGTCGCGCGCGCAGCCCGACCGCCGCAAACCGACCGCGAGCGGCGATATCTCGCGGCGCTGGAAGTGGCGCTCCAGGGCAAGGTCACCGCGGCGGCAACCTGTTATCAGCAAATCGCCGCCGAACACCCGCACGACCTGTTCGCGATCCGCCACGCGCAGTCCGAGTTGTTCTGGATCGGCGAGGTTGGCTGGATGCGCGATATCTCCGAACGCGCGGCGCCGGCCTGGTCATCCGACCAGTGGGGCTACTCGGTATTCCAGTCGATCCGGTCGTTCGGGCTGGAGGAAACCGGCAACCGCGAGTTGGCCGAACGCTGCGGCCGCGAAGCAGTCGAACTCGATCCAGCCGACTGCTGGGGCGCGCACGCGGTCGCGCATGTGCTGATCATGCAGGGGCGGTTGGCCGAAGGCGTCGAATGGCTCGACAACCTGGACCCGAACTGGGGTGCGGCGAATCACATCAAGCATCACCTGTGGTGGCATCTTGCACTATTTCACGCCGAACGCGGCGACTACGACGCCGCACTCGCGGTATACGACAATCGCCTGCGCGATCTCGATTCGCCGCTGATGCAGGCGATGCCGGACTTCTACGTCGATATTCAGAACGACGTCTCGATCCTGCAACGGCTCGAAATACGTGGTATCGACGTCGGTGATCGCTGGCAACCGATCGCCGACCTGGCCGAAGCAAGAATCGGCAATCACGCGAGTCCGTTTACCAGCGCGCATTGCGCGCTCGCGCTCGCCGCCGCCGGTCGCTACGACGAGGCGCGCGTCCTGATTCGCGAGGCGCGCGAGTTTACCGCTGCGGAAAACGGCGCGCTCGGCGCTCGCTATACCATCGCGGTCATCCCGGCGAGCGAGGC
>JBFFXR010000208.1:0-4923 GCA_041569645.1 Gammaproteobacteria bacterium | reverse complement strand
TGCGCGACAGCACGACGTTGTCGGAGCTGACGTCCTGCGGCCGCACCAGCCCGGAGATGCGAATGAACTCCGAGCCCTGATTCAGACCGATGATTTTTTCGCCGCGCACGACCAGGTTGCCGCTCGGCAGGATGTCGGTCACGGTGACCGCGATCTCGCCCGACAGGCTGTTGCTTTGCTCACTGTCGCCGCTGCCGGCGAAATTGCGGCTGCCGTCGAGATTGTTCGACAGCACCGGATCGTCGTTGAAAGTCGGCGCAGTGCCGAATAGCGTGGACGCCGACAGGTCGACCTCGTCGTCTTTCGACGTGTTGGTGGCTGCCGATTTCGACGCGTTGGTGAATTCCGACAGCGTGATGCTGAGAATGTCGCCGATGCGGAAAGCCTTGTTGTCCTCGAACAGGCGCACCGAGCGGCCGGCGTGGTAGATCGAGCCGTTCGGCTCGGGCACGTACTGCCGCTCGGTCAGGTCGACTGGCGCGTATTGCGGGTCGGGCTGCACCACGATGCGGGTTGCCGCGCAGCCGCTGGTCAGCGCGATCAGCAGCCACGGCAAAAGGATTTTAGCGATTCGCATCACGTGCCCGCCTAGGTGTTGTTGTTGAGGTACTGGAGCATGCCGTCGGCGGTCGCGATCAGCTTGGAGTTCATCTCGTAGGCTCGCTGGGTCTCGATCATGCTGACCATTTCCTCGACGATGTTGACGTTGGAAGATTCGAGCGAGCCCTGCAGCAGGCGGCCGAGGCCGGTCTGGCCGGGCGAGCCCTCCTGCGCGGCGCCACTGGCGGCGGACTCGACGAACAGGTTTTCACCGATCGGCTGCAGGCCGGTCGGATTGACGAAGTTGGCGAGCTGGATCTGGCCGATTACGACCGGCGACGACTGACCGGAAGCCTGCGCGCTGACAGTGCCGTCCTGGCCGATGCTGATCGACTGGGAATCCGCCGGCAGCGTAATCCCGGGCTGCAAGGTATAGCCGCTGGCGGTAACCATTTGCCCCTGGTCGGAGATCATGAAACTGCCGTCGCGGGTGTAAGCCTGGGTGCCGTCGGGCAGCAGCACCGGAAAGTAACCGCGCCCGTCGATCGCGACGTCGAGTGATTTCTCGGTATTTTCGATATTGCCCTGGGTATGCAGCTTTTCGGTCGCGATCACGCGCGTACCGGTGCCGAGCATCAGGCCCGACGGCAGGCGGCTGTCTTCAGAGGTTTGCGCGCCGACCTGGCGCAGGTTCTGGTACATCAGGTCGCCGAACACCGCGCGCGACTGTTTGAAGCCGGTGGTGCTGACATTGGCGAGGTTGTTGGAGATGACCGACAATCGCATTTGCTGCGCGTCGAGGCCGGTTTTCGCCACCCACAGGGCCTGGTTCATTGCGTGTCTCCTGCAAAAATTGCCGTTGCCGGAGAACTATGCAGATACCATGCCAACCCGCCCGAATTTCCGTCCGGATCTAAAACCCGGATCGATGCCGGTCAGCGGGTAGGTACGGAGTTTTCGATCTGAACCAAAAACGCCGCCAGGAATCCTCTCGGGGCAGGTTCAGATGGGTTCGAGGGGCGGATCGAGGAGGTTGAAAAGGCGATCCATGTGTTCGACGGCTTCGCGACCGGACTCGGTCAGTTCGCCGCCGTCGGGCCTGGTGATCAGCCCTTTCTCGTGCATGCGTTCGGCCGCCGCGACGACCGCCGGATCGGGGTTGTCGTGCACGTCCATCGCCACCGGGCCGCCCATGCCGAAGCGCCGCAGCAGCATGAGCTCGTCGATCAGTTCCGGGTCGATGTGCATGCTTTCCTTCTCCTGTTCCGACTTCAGGGCCGCGCCAGATCCTCGCCTTCCTTTTCCGGCAGCAGCAGGTCGGCGCGACTGATTCCGAGCGCCAGCGCCGAGGTCGTCGCGACGTAGATCGACGAGTAGGTGCCGACGAGCACGCCGATGATCAGCGCGAGCGCAAAGGCATGGATAACTTCGCCGCCGAGGAAGAACAGCGACAGCAAAACCAGCAGGGTCGTCAACGACGTGATCAGGGTACGCGATATGGTCTGATTGACCGAGGTATTGACGATCTCGAGGGTCGTCTTCTTGCGAATCTTGCGGAAATTTTCGCGCACCCGGTCGAACACGACGATCGTATCGTTGAGCGAGTAACCGATGACCGCGAGGATCGCCGCCAGTACGCTGAGATCGAAATCGAGCCGGAACAGCGAGAAAAAGCCCAGCGTAATCACGACATCGTGCACCAGCGCGGCGACCGCGCCGAGCGAGAAGCGGTACTCGAAGCGAAACGCGACATAGACGAGAATCGCGATCAGCGCGTAGAGCACCGCGAGACCGCCGTCCTCGGTCAGCTCTTCGCCGACCTGCGGGCCGACGAAATCGACCCGCCGCACATCGATATCGCTCTCGCTTGCGGCTTCGAGCAGGCGGATAACCTGCGAGCTCAGCTCGGCGCGATCCTGCTCCGGATCGGGCACCAACCGGATCAGTACTTCGCTGGCGCTGCCGAAGTGTTGCACGATCGCGTCCGAGAAGCCGCCGGATTCGAGCGTTTCGCGGATCGGCTCGAGCTCGACGGGCTGCTCGTAACCGACCTCGATGATGCTGCCGCCGGTGAAATCGATGCCGAGATTGAGGCCCTGCGCGACAAGGCTGACGACCGACAGCAGCAACAGCGCCGCCGACAGCATCATCGCCGCCTTGCGCGGTTTCATGAAATCGATGGTACCGAAGCGCAGCTGAAACATGTCAGATCGCCAGCCGCGATACCTGGCGGCGACCGTAAATCAGGTTGATTACCGCGCGCGTGCCGAATATCGCGGTGAACATCGACGACGCGATGCCGATCATCAGCGTCACCGCAAAACCCTTGATCGGCCCGGTGCCGAAGCCGAACAGCACGACCGCCGCGATCAGCGTCGTGATGTTGGCGTCGAAGATCGTGCTGAAAGCCTTTTCGTAACCGGCGTAGATCGCCGCCTGCGGCGTGTTGCCGAGGCGAAGCTCTTCGCGTATCCGCTCGAATATCAGCACGTTGGCGTCGACCGCCATGCCGACCGTCAAAACGATGCCGGCGATGCCCGGCAAGGTCAGCGTCGCCTGGAACAGCGACAACACCGCGACCATCAACACCAGGTTCAGCGTCAGCGCGAGGTTCGCGACGAGGCCAAAAACCTTGTAGTAAACCGCCATGAAAACGAGCACGAGAATGAAGCCGACGACCACCGACATGAAGCCGCGGTCGATGTTCTCCTGGCCGAGGCTCGGCCCGACGGTGCGCTCCTCGATGATGACCATCGGCGCGCGCAATGCACCGGCACGCAGCAGCAGCGCGAGATCGCGCGCCTCGCGCGTGCTGTCGAGCCCGGTAATGTGAAAGCGCTTACTGAGCTGGTCGCGAATCGTCGCGACGTTGATGACTTGTGTTTCGGTGGTCTTGATGCGCTTCAGTTCGCCGTCGACCTCGCGCATCTCGAACTTGTCCTCGATGAAGACAACGCCCATCGGCTTGCCGATGTTGTCGCGCGTGACCTTGGCCATGCGGTCGGCGCCCTTGGCATTCAGCGTAATCGTGACATCGGGTGAGCCGCTTTGCTGATCGATGCCGGAAGCCGCGCCGACGATCTGGTCGCCGGTCACGATGACACTGCGCTTGAGCAGCACCGGGCTGCCGTCGCTCTGGGTATAGAGGCGCGCGCCGATCGGCGCCTTGCCGGTTGCCGCCGCCTCGGCCCAGTCATTGAAACTGCCGTGCACGAGGCGAAACTCGAGGGTCGCGGTGGCGCCGAGAATTTCCTTTGCCCGCACGGTGTCCTGGACGCCGGGCAACTGCACCACCACGCGACTGTCGCCCTGGCGCTGGATTACCGGCTCGGCGACGCCGAGCTCGTTGACGCGGTTCTTCAGGGTCGAGATGTTTTGCTCGACCGCGGCGCGACGTTCCTCGTCGAGTGCATCCTGGTTGTAGCGTACCTCGATGAAGTAGCTGCGATCGTCGGCAAGATCGGCGAACTCGAAATCGCGGTATTCTTCCTCGAGCACCAGCCGCGCTGCGTCGCGGCTTGCGGCGTCGCTGAAGCGAATGCTGATTTTCTCGGCATCGGCCTGTACCGCGCGGTAGCGAATCTTTTCTTCGCGCATGAAGCTGCGCAGCTCGCCGGCGGTGCGTTCTAGCGACTTCTCGATCGCCGATTCCATGTCGACTTCCATCAGGAAGTGCACGCCGCCGCGCAGGTCGAGCCCGAGATACATCGGCAAGGCGTTGATCGCGGTTAGCCAGTCCGGGGTCGCCGGGGCCAGATTCAGCGCGACGCTGTAGCGCTTGTCGATGCCGTCGAGCAGTTCGCGGATGCGCGCCGCGGCCTTGAGCTGCGCTTCTTCCGAGGCAAGTCGCACGAGTACGTTGGCGCCGTCGAGCTCGATCGACTGGTAATCGACGTTCTCGCTGTCGAGCAGGCTGCGCAGCCGCGACAGCTCGCCTTCGTCGACGAGATTGACCCGATGCGTGATTTGCACCGCCGGATCCTCGCCGTAGAGATTGGGCGTCGCGTAGACGACGCCGACGGCGATGATCAGGATGAGGAGGATATACCTCCAGGGCGCATAGCGGTTGACCATGTTGTTACGACAGGTTCTTGATCGTGCCCTTCGGCAGTACCGAGGTAACCGCGTGGCGCTGGACCTTTACTTCGACGTTTTCGGCGATCTTGCAGGTCAGGAAGTTTTCGTCGACTTCGATGATCTTGCCTAGCAGCCCGCCGTTGGTGATGATTTCGTCGCCCTTGCCGAGCGCCTCGACCATATTCTTGTGTTCCTTGGCCTTTTTTTGCTGCGGGCGGATCAGCAGAAAATAGAAGATACCGAACATCAGCAGTAGCGGCAGGATCAGCTCGAATATTCCCGCCTGCTGCCCCTGCGCGCCTTGCG
>JBFFXR010000207.1:0-4946 GCA_041569645.1 Gammaproteobacteria bacterium | reverse complement strand
CGCGGCTGGAGCCCGGTCCCGGGGTTGGCGTGCAGCTACGCTTCGAGGGCCTTTACGAGCAGATCGTCGTACGTGACTACACCTGGCGCGGGCGCCCGGCACGGCTGCTGCTGCAGGATCGCAATATCAGCGGCGGGCTGTTCCTCGACGATGGCCGCATGAGCTTCGATTACACCAAGTACTTCGACCTGTACCGGCTGTACACGCCGCGGCTCGAACGCGCGCTCGCGATCGGCGGTGGCGCCTACACGGTGCCGCGCGCGATCCTGCGCGACGTGCCGTGGGCGATCGTCGACGTCGCCGAGATCGAGCCGGCGCTGTTGCCGGTCGCGCAGCGGTATTTCGATTTGCCCGATTCGCCGCGCCTGCACAATCACGTCATCGATGGCCGGCGCTTTCTCCGCGACAGCCCGCATCGCTATGACCTGATCTTCGTCGACGTCTACCGCGCTTTCGCGTCGGTGCCGATGCAGTTCACGACGCGCGAGTTTTTCGCCCTCGCGCGCCGGCGACTCGCGGCGGACGGAATCATCGTCGTTAATGTCTACGGCAGTCTCGGCGACGAACTGCGGCCGCTGCTCGAAGCCGTGGCCGTGACGATGCGCAGCGAATTGCCGCGCGTCCGGGTGATCGCCAGCGACGATCCGCACGGCGAACGGCTGCAGAATTTCATCTTCGTCGGCCACAACGCGTCGCCGGGAGACGCAGCCGACCGCCTGCGAGCCGCGGCCGGCACCGAATTCGCCTATCCCGAGTTGCGCAGCGTCGGCGCGCGCGAAGTGCTGAGGGCAGCCGAGGTCGGGCCGGAAGCCCTGCTGCTGAGCGACGATTATGCCCCGGTCGAAAGATTTGCCGCGCGCCTGTTGCGGCGCTACGTCGCCGACTGGTCGAAGTGATCCCGCGGGGTGGTCGGCGTCAGAGCTCGACGCGCAGCGTGGTCGAGATGCTGTTCTCGCTGGCTTCGTCCTTGCCGACGCGCGTGCTGAACTCGACATCGGCGGTGACGTCGTTGCCGAAATAACGCCAGCCGAGCGTGAGCAGCGCGCTGTCGTCGTCGTTCGCCGGTTGTTGTCCGCTGGTGAATTCGATTTCCTCGAGGTCGTCGATCTTCTCGAAGATCACGCCGATGTAGGTCTCGGAGGCGTCGAAACCGAAAGCCGCCTCGGCGCCTAGCGTCCATAGCTGGTTGTCGAGATCCTTGCCTGCGACCGAGGTCGCGGTAAATCCGGATTCGTCGTAATCGTCCTGTTCCTTGGACAGGTCGAGTACCCCGAGCCAGGCGGTCAGGTACCAGTTGCGCCAGGGCGCCGAATAGGTCAGGTTGGCGGCGACGAAGCCGCGCGTCGATTCGAAGTCGCTGGTGACGCGATTCGTTAGTCCCGGCGTGATCGTATCCCCGACGGTGCGAAACTGGTCGGTGTCCGATTGCCCCACGCCGACGCTCAGATCCAGGCTCCAGCTGTCGCTGAACAGGTAGGCGAAATAGGGGGTGATCCCGTAGCCCTCGATTTCCTGGCCGCCGGAATTGAAATGCGTCGTGATGTTGCTGCGCTCGTAACTGACCGCGATGCCATAGACGAATCGATCGTCGACGGTGTAGTCGAAGCCGCCCAGCAACAGGTGCAGGCCGCCGTCGTAACGCGTGCGCGCGAAGTCGTTGTCGAACGAGGAAAAGGTCGAATTCAGCCACAGCGTGCGAACCGGGCCCCCGCCGTGGGCGGCGACGTCGAGAAAATAGGCGTCGCTCGCCTGGCTGGCGTAGAGGTTGCTCGCGGAGAGGCTGTCGCGCCGCGCCGACCGATTCGAGCCGGCGCCGCGCGCGAGATTGCGCAAATGCGACTGGATCGCACCCGTCAACGGCTCGATCTGGCTGTTGAGGGAGTCCGAGTCGGTGATGCTGGCACCGGGCGTCAGGAGTTCTCCGACCGGCAGTGTGAAGGCAAGCGCGTTGTTGCCGGCGAACAGCAGCAACATACCGATAAGCGCGTGGCCGATGCCGGGGAATTTCGTTTTGTTCATTATTTTCGAAACCGCCTCCCGGGACGAAGCATAAAGTAAATGGCGCGCTGAAACAAACCCGGCCGCGGCGCCGTGACCGGCGCGACGCAGAGGCGTAGAATATCGCCTGGCACAACCCGAGGAAGGATGAAGGAGGTCCGCGATGCAAAGCGTCTTTCGCTCGATACCGGTTCTGGCGCTGTTGCTGCCGCTCGCCGCTCTCGGCGATCAGACCGACGCGCGGCTCGACCCGTTGTTCGAGACGCTGCGCAGCAGCGAGGACGCGCTGGTGCTGCTCGAAACCGAGGCCGCGATCTGGGAAATCTGGTACGACAGCGGCGAGGACGAAGTCGACGCGCTGATGCAGGCCGCGGCCGACGAGGTTCGCGGCGGCGATCTCGCCGCCGCGGAAGCGATCTACTCCGAAGTCATCGAACGCTTGCCCGGATTTTCCGAGGGCTGGAACCGGCGCGCGACGGTGCGCTATTACCAGGGCGACTACGAGGGCTCGCTCGACGATATCGAACAGACACTGCGACTCGAGCCGCGGCATTTCGGCGCGGTCTGGGGGCTCGGCATGATCCTCGGCCTGCAGCGGGATTTCGAACGCGCGATACTGGCTTTCGAGCGCCTGCTCGAGATCAAGCCAAGCGCGCAGGATGCGCGGCCGCGCATCGAACTGTTGAAGCAGGAACTGGCGAAACAGTCGGTCTGAGGCTTCGGCTAGAGATGCGGCTTGTCGAGCAGCGCGGTGCCCTGTTCGTCGATGATTTGCCGCGCCTTGGCAAACGAGTGGTCGATCGCGGCCTGCTGGTCGCCGTGCTGGTCGGCACGGATGAATCGCACCCGGCGGATCTCGCCGTCGCGCTCGCCGCTGATGTAGCCGGCCGTGCGGTACTTGCCGTCCTCGTAGATCGGCTCCGCTTCGATTTTCAGGTTCTTGTATTCCTCGGGGTCGGCCACCGGCGCCTTGTCGGCGCTGGCGCCGGTGAAGAGCGATTTGAAAAAATTGCCGAGTGACATGACGGGTCTCCGGGCGGCGGAAAGACGATCAGGATAGCAGATCGGAAGCCGCGCAGGTATCGCGACCGGCGCGGCGAGAACCGTCGCGGCCGGCGCGGTATTTTTCGACCGGCGCGGTTTCTTGCGCCGGCTTTTCAACTATCATCACTGCACTATGCCGGTCAAAGTCATACTCGCGGACGATCATGCCAGCTTGCGCGCGGGGTTTCGCGGAATCCTGCAGTCGGCCGACGACATCGAGGTTGTCGCCGAGACCGGCGATGGCCTCGAAACCGTCGAGCGTGCCGGTGATCTCGACCCGGACATCGTCATCATGGACGTCGCGATGCCGGGCATCAACGGCGTCGAGGCGACGCGTGCAATCGGCGAAACCGCTCCGTCGGTACGGGTACTCGCGCTGTCGGGTCACAACGACGGTTTCTTCGTCAAGGGGATGCTCGAAGCGGGCGCGCGCGGCTACCTGCTCAAGGACGTCGCGGTCGACGAACTCGTAACCGCGGTCCGGACCCTGGCCGACGGGCGCATCTACGTCAGCCCGTCGGTGACCGATACGCTGACCTACAGTTTTCTGAGTACCATGTCGGAACTGAATTCCAGCCGCGAAAAACAGCAGCAACTGCTCGAGGAAATTCAGCTGAAAAACCGCGAACTCGAGCGCCAGAACGCCGAGCTCGAGCGATTTACCTACTCGGTCTCGCACGACCTGAAGGCGCCGCTGGTGACGATCAAGGGTTTCATCGGCCTGCTGCAAAGGGATCTCGACGGCGGCGATCGCGCCGGCGTCGCCGCCGATATCGACAAGATCGCGCGCGCCACCGACAACCTCGCCCGCCAGCTCGACGAGTTACTCGAGCTGTCGCGGGTCGGACGCCTCGTGCGCCCGCCGGAGAATATCGATCTCGGCGACATGGTGCGCGAGGTCGTCGCGATGTACGCGGATACGAACGCCGCGAGCGGCGCGGATATCGTCATTGCCGGAGACATGCCCGCGGCCCGCGGCGACACGGGGCGGGTATTGGAGGTATTTCAGAACCTGATCGGCAACGCGCTCAAGTTCGTCAATGGCCAAACCCCGCCGCGCATCGAGATCGGCGCTGAACTCGTAGACGGGCGGGTGTTGTGCTTCGTCCGCGACAACGGCATCGGCATCGAAAGCGACTACCACGAGCGCATCTTCAACCTGTTCGAACGTCTCGATCCGCGGATCGAAGGCACCGGTATCGGCCTGGCGCTGGCCAAGCGTATCGTCGAGTTTCACGAAGGCCGGATCTGGGCCGAATCCGACGGCGTCGGCAAGGGAACTACCTTCTGGTTTACGCTGCCGGCGGGGCCTGGCTAGGCGCTAGTATCCGCGCACGCCGTTGCCGGGCACGAATTCGAAGCCCTGCAGCCGATGCACCGCGGTATCGATCCGGCCGTCGGCATGCAGCGCGAGGCTGCGATATCCCGGCGCCGCGGTATCGGCCGTGAACTCCTCGCTGCCGGGCTGGAACTGGACGCAGCTCGACGGCGTCGACATCCACTCGATGTCGTCGAGCCGATGATGCGCCTCCTGGTGCACGTGGCCCCAGACGACCGCGCGCACGTTGGCGTGCGCGCGAATCCGGGCGCCGAGTTCGTCCTGGCCGCGCAAGCCCTTGCGATCGATCCAGCGGCTGCCGGTGTCGATCGCCTGGTGATGCAGGCAAACGAGCGCGTGGCGTTCGGGATACTCGCCGATCGCGGCGTCGAGAAACTCGAGCTCGGCGGCGGAAACCTCGCCGTGAACCTCGCCCGGCAGCGTCGAGTCGAGCATCACGATTTGCCAGTCGGCGCCGAGCACGTGCCGCGTAGCGACGATTTTGTCGCCGCGAAAGTGTTCGGCCATCACCGCGGGGTCATCGTGGTTGCCGGGCAGCCAGAACACCGGCGTGCCGAGCGCATCG
>JBFFXR010000206.1:0-4958 GCA_041569645.1 Gammaproteobacteria bacterium | reverse complement strand
GGTCGCGGCATCGGAACCGATGACTCTGCTGCACAATAGCTTGACCGGAGCCGGGCCGCCGCTGGTCATCCTGCATGGCCTGTTCGGCTCGAGCAAGAACTGGCAGTCGCATGCACGGCGTTTCAGCCGGCATTTCGCGACCTATTGCATCGATTTGCGCAATCACGGCGAGTCGTTCCACGCCGACGAAATGAATTACCCGGCGATGAGCGCCGACCTCGTCGCGCTGCTCGATGAGCTCGGGCTCGATACCTGCCATTTGCTCGGCCACAGCATGGGCGGCAAGGTCGCGATGACGCTCGCGCACGAGCACCCCGGGCGGATCGACCGGCTGATCGTTGCCGACATCGCGCCGGTCGCCTATTCGCACGATTACGACGACCTGATTGATCCGATCATGGCCCTGCCGCTGGCAACGATCGAATCGCGCGTGCAGGCCGATCATCTGTTGCGCCCGCACATTCCCGAGGATCCGCTGCGCGCCTTCCTGATGCAAAATCTGGCGCGCACCGAGGGCGGCTGGCGCTGGCGCGTCAACTGGGCGGTGATCCAGCGCGAAATGGACGAGTTGACCGGCTTCGATCTGCCGACCGGCTGGCGCATCGACACGCCGACGCTGTTCCTGCGCGGCGCGCGCTCGGATTACGTCGGCGAAATCGAGCTCGAGGTAATCGAGGCGCATTTCACCAATTTCGAACTCGCCACGCTCGGCGAGGCCGGGCACTGGCTGCACGCCGAGCAACCCGATGCGTTCATCGAGCGCGTCCTCGCTTTTCTCG
Organism: Gammaproteobacteria bacterium; assembly: GCA_041569645.1. Lineage (GTDB taxonomy): Bacteria > Pseudomonadota > Gammaproteobacteria. The sequence goes on along the minus strand of JBFFXR010000206.1, from coordinate 4,179 downwards.
ACGCCGAAGCCGCTCAAGATTGAATCGTCCGGGCCGATAAAGCGGTCATACCGTTGGACGATCCGGACCAAGATGTTGCGAACCCTCGTCGCATTCCTGACTCTCTGCGCGGGCCCGGCCCTGGCCGCGACCCCGGCGCGTCACCTTGCATCGCTCGACGATTCGAGCTGGGTTCTGACCGAGGCCAGCGCGACGCTGTGCCGAATGGAGCACGTCATTCCGCGCTTCGGCCGCGCCGTGTTCGAGCAGGAAGCCGCGCGGCCGGCGCGCCTGCGCCTCGAAACGAGCCGGCGGTTCGACAAGGGCATCAATGTCGAGCTGCGCGCCGAAACGGGCGGCTGGGAAGCCCCGCGCCTGCGCGCGGTGCTGGCCCGCTTCGAAACCCGCGGCGGGCGGCGCCTGTTTAACATTCCGCCCGCGATCGCCGAAGCTGCCTGGAAGGAGCTGAGCGCGGGGCACCAGCCGGGTTTCCTGTTCTATACCGATGCGCCGCTGATCGCGTCGCTGTCGGCGGTGCGATTCGGCGAAGCCGCGGTCGGGTTCCGTCGCTGCCGCGAAGCGCAGCACCACGAGAATTTCGAGGATGTGCGCGTCAGCAGCATTTACTTCGAGTCCGACCACGAGTTCGCCAGCCTGCAACAGGAGGAAACCGCCTTTACCCGCATGCTCGACTACCTCGCGGTCGATCCCGGCGTGCGCGAGATCATCGTCACCGGACATGCCGACAAGACCGGCGATGCCTGCTACAACGACGGGCTCTCGGAACGCCGCGCGTGGTACGTCTACGACCTGCTGATCACGCTGGGCATCGATCCGAATCTGCTGCGGGTTGCCTACGCCGGCGAGTCCACGCCGGCGCGGCCGGGCAGCAGCGACCGCATTAACGCCGCCAACCGTCGCGTCACCGTCGAACTGCGACGCTGACCGCCACCGGCGAACGGAGATACCGATGAGTGACGAGACCGAGATCAGGGTGCGCCGCATGCTGCAGGCGCTGGAACATCAAATCGTCGAAATCAACAAGCGCAACATCGGCGAAATAGCCGGCGAGATCGATGCGGCTCAATTCCTCAAGCTCGCCGAAGCCATTTCGGTCTGTCGCGCGCGCTACCTCAAGGCGGTGCTCGCAATGGTTGTCGAGCATGATGACGGCACCCGGATCGAGGTCGAGGACACGCTGATCGAGCAGCGCCGCACCTACCATGAAGCCCTGCGGGGTTTCAACGCACTCCGGCACGCGCTGACGCGCGGCTATTTCGCGCTCAGCGACGACAGCTGAGGAGGCCTAGTCGCGCGAGAGCCGCGAATACTTCGAATTCCAGTAAACCTCGCCGCTGCCGTCGGCTCGCGCCTGCGCGCGCGCGGCGATGAACAGCAGGTCCGACAGTCGATTGAAATATCGCCGCGTCACCGGGTTGAGCGCTTCGGCATCGCCGAGCGAGACCAGCGCGCGTTCGGCGCGGCGGCAGACGGTGCGCGCATGCTGCAGCGCCGCGACCGCCGGCGAACCGCCGGGCAGGATGAACTCGGTCAGTTCGCCGAGCGATGCGTTGAGCTCGGCGATGCTCGAGTCGAGCGCAGCGACGTAATCGTCGCTCAGCAAGGTCTTGCCGGGCTGGCACAGCTCGGCGCCGACGTCGAACAGGTCGTGCTGGATCGTGAACAGCAGCTTTTGCAGCTCGCCGTCGCCGAGCCGGCTGAGCGCGACACCGAGCACGGCGTTGAGCTCGTCGACCTCGCCCATCGCGACGATGCGAACGTCGTTCTTGGCGCGGCGGCTACCGTCGGCCAGCCCGGTGCTGCCGTCATCGCCGGTACGGGTCACGACCCTGGTCAGTCGCTTACCCATCACTCGAACCGGTAGGCGACGCCGAGCACGACATTACGCCCGGGGCTGGGTTGGTAGCCGGTCGTAAAGCCGTCGGTGGAAACGAATTCGGCATAGGTTTCGTCCGCGAGATTGTTGATCCTGAGATTAGCATTCCAGGCCTTGTAACGATAATCCACCCCCGCATTGATCACGGTAATCGAGCCGAGTTTATCCAATTCGTTGGCGTTGTCTCCCTGAATATGGCGCGGTGACCTGTAGTGCCATTCGACGAAGACGTTCCAGGCATCGTCGAGGCCGTAGTTACCGGTCAGCCTGGCGATCTCGTCGGAAACCCCCGAGATTTCGTTGCCGTCGAATGATCCGGAGCGGAATTTCGCGTCGACCAGACCGATCTCGGTCATCAGCGTGAACGCGCTGGTGATCTGGCTGATCAGCAACAGCGTCAGCCCGTCTCGCCTGGTGTCGTCGAGGTTGACGTTTTCGCCGAACAGGCCGGCATTGGGGTCGAATTCGATCTCGTTATTCAGATCGAGCCGGTACAGCGATGCGATCAGTCGTTGTCGCCCGCGTTCGAGCTCGACGCCGAGTTCCCGGGATTCGCCGGTCTGGGTCTCGAGAATTTCAGCGGGCGCGGCCAACGCGAGTTCGTTGACCTTGGCGAAGCGGAAATTCTCGTCGATCCGGGCCGTTACCCGGGTGCCCTCATCGATTCGGTAGGCGAGACCGAGCTCGTAGACGCTGATGTCGTCATCGACTTCGATACCGGCGGGAAACGAGAAGATATCCGTCATTTCGTTTTCAACGCTCGATCGCCGCGCGCCGAAAGTCAACCGTAGCGCTTCCGTGAGGCGCGGGTTTATCTGCAGGTAGATGCTTTCGTTGGTTTGGTCGTTACTCGAGGCGGCAACGCCGAATATGTTCGGAATCTCGATCTCGAACTCGGTCTGCTCCAGGTCGATACCGACCACGTAAGGGACTTCGTAGCCGGCATGCCAGGTACCGGAGAGCTTCGGGTTGAGGCTGCTGTTTTCACGCCGCGAGAAGCCGTCGGCAGGACTTGCCCCCGAGCGGAAGCTTTGGCGCAGATCGGCGTCGGTTTCGCGACGCGTGGTATCGATAGCGAAACGATGATCGGCGAGCCGGCGCTCGTAGCCGAGGCGAAGCACGCTGGTATCCTCGGCGATGAAGTCCTCGGAAAAGGTCGGGAACGATTGCGTCGGATCTTCGTCGAATTCCGTCTCCAGCAGTGCTCCCGGCAACTCGAGCTCGTCGCGGATTTCCTGCAGTTCGACAAAGTAGCGGCTGTCGGCGTCGGCATAATCGAGAATCCCGCTGAAGTTGGTGTTTTCCTCGGAATTGTTATCGCGGTAGTGATCAGCCTCGAAGATTTCGGCCGATATGCGGTAAGCCAAACCGTTGCGGATTTCGCTCGACGAGCTGAAGCCGAGACCGCGGTAGCCGAAGCTGCCGACGCGACCGCTTAGCTGCTGACGGGTCTCGCCGGCGTCACGAGTGATGATATTGACCACACCGCCGACCGCCTGGTCGCCGTAAAGGCTGCCGGCGCTGCCGACCATCACCTCGATCCTTTCGATGTCCTTTGGGAAGACGTGATGCAGATCGGGTCCCGCGGTATCGCTGTGGTTCAGTCGGCGGCCGTCGACCAGCACCAGCGTATTGGCGTTGGCGGTCGACGAAAAACCGCGCACGCTGATCGTCACGTCGGTGCCATTGCCGAACAGGTCATCGATCTGAACGCCGGGAATGCCGCGCAGCAGCTGGCTGGTCGTCACCGCGCCGCTTTGCTCGATTTGTTCGCGGGTGACGAGGTAGACCGTGGCGCCGGTCGGATTTTCGCTTTGCGGCGTGCGCGTCGGCGTGATGACGATCGGCCCGAGGGCCACGGCGGTAAACGGCGGCCAGGCAAGGGCCAGGCCCAGCAAGAGAGAAGGCAGGTATTTCATGTGGTTCTCCGTGAAACGAGAGACACACACAGTTGGCGAGGTTTGTTGTTATCGCGACAAGCTGTGAGAACTGCCACCCGCAGTTCTGGTCTTGTTGAATCACTTCCAGGCCGGTCTCCGGACTCCGAGGCCTGGGCCTCGTCACCGTTGCGGGGGCAGCACTCGATTCACACGAGTTTCCCGATTATCGTGCGCGCACGCACCTGGAACCGTGAACCGGATGATTCGGCAAAAGCGCTTCGATGTCCAGCCGCGCCTGGTCCGGGTGTCGCAATCGCCAAGATTTGCGTCGATTCCCGATCTATCGGATGATCCCGCGGGGTTTTTTTCGACTATCATCGCTACGTGTTCAGTTTCAAGTCCAGAGCCTGGCAATTCGGCCTG
>JBFFXR010000205.1:0-5053 GCA_041569645.1 Gammaproteobacteria bacterium | reverse complement strand
GTCTTTGGTTTCCTGCCACTGGGTCGATGTCGACGGTCGAACCACGTGGCGATTGGTCACGATGTAGCCGTCGTCGGTGACGAAGAAGCCGGAACCCGATCCGCCGCCGACGTTGACCTTGACCACGGCGAGCGTGGCGCGATCGACGTCGGTCGTCGGGTTGAAGGCGTTGTAGAGCGCTTCCTTCAGGTCGGCCTTGACCGCTTGTTTTGCCGTCGACGTGACCACCGCGGCGCTGCCCTGGTTTTTCGGCGGCTTGTCGGTGAAGTGCCACTTGCCGTTTTCGTCCTGGTACTTGTAGACGCCGGCGAGCGCCGGTGCCAATAACAGATGCATGGCTGCGAGCCCAGCGACGAGTGAGAGCGTTTTCATGGCATTGCGAAACCAGTAATCGTTTGTTCAAAACATAGTCTATTCTCGGCAAACTTCCTCCCGCGCGAGGCGATTCGTGATCGCGATCACCGAGGAGCAGGCAGGCGCGGAAAGGCATCGCAACCGCCGCGGCGGCGGTGCCGGACGCAACCGAGACGCCATCGCCTCGCGGTTTTTAGACCTCGCCCGCAGGCGGAGCGGCGAGCCGACATGATTCGGCACACGCTTGTTACGATGAATCGGATACACTGGCGACGTGAAATTGTCAGTTGCGTACTTCTACCGCCTGATTGCATTGGGTCGAAATCATGAGTGAATTGTTCGAACGACGAGGTTCGGCGGGCCTGAACGGATTGCCGGTGCAGGGCTCCTCGAATCTCGATACCGGCCAGGTCGAATGGCAGGACTGCGGCGCCAGCGGCTTTCGCATCAAACCGATCCTCGAAGACGCCTCGGCAGGGGTGCGTACCTGGCTGATGCGGGTCGATGCCGGCGCGTTTTCGCCGCCGCATTCGCACGACCAGGTCGAGCAAGTGTACGTGCTCGAAGGTACGTTTTACGACGACGAGCGAACTTACCGCGCGGGCGAGTACGTCGTGCGCGCTGCGGGCGCGCTGCACAGTGCCGGCAGCGTCGACGGCGCGCTGGTGTTGCTGTTCTACTCGCCGGCGGGATAGCCGGGAACCGGTTCCGAATCGGGCGAGCCGGTTAGCCCGGTGCTCGCAGGCGCGAACGGGCGGCCATCGAATCGCGGGTCGTCAATCGCTCTCGCGCCTCGCCGATCTGCAGATTCCGGCCAGGTAGCGATTGAATTGCCACAGGTTGCGCTCGATCGGGTGGTAGGTGCCCGCCGGCAGCAGCGGCGCCGCGCTGCCGTGATGCAAGGCCTCGACCAGCGCGCGGTCCTCGTCGTTGGCGGTGTCCATGTACTGCTTGAATTGCACACGCCACGCGTCGAGGCCGTCGGCGGGTACATCGGCGAGCACTTCCGGTGGCACCGCAACGCCCCAGGTCGCACGCATTCTGTCGGTGCCGTCGGGTTGCACCGAGATGTACCACAGGTAGTCGGGCATCAGCGTAACGAGATGATTCGGAAATATGCAAAAATCGATCATCATGCGCCGCCATTCGCCGTCGAGCCGGTCGTTGTCCGGGTGCGCCGCACCGCGACCGCTGGTCCCGGGCTGCGGCGCGCGGTGGTAACAGTAGTCCGGACTGTCTTCGCCGCAAACATAGTCGCAAAGCGGCTTGTCGTGCTGCGCGAAAGTCTTGCGATGCGCGATCGGCACGTGGTAGCTCTCGATGAAATTCTCGATCAGGTTTTTCCAGTTCGCGTTCCAGGCTAGCGATTCCCGCAGCACGCTGCGGTAACAGGCCATGTCGTAGCGGCCGACGATACCCGTACGCAGCGGCTCGAGCGCCGCGTCGAGTTCCTTGCGCGGTTGCTCGGCCAGCGTCACGTAGACGAAGCCTTCCCAGATCGACAACGGTAACGGGCGCAGGCGGTGCTGCGTCGGGTCGAAGCCGTCCTTCATTTCCATGTACGGCGCGCGCAGGAGTTCGCCGGCGGTATCGTAAGTCCACGCGTGATACGGGCAGGTGATGCGGCGGACCGAACCCGTTTCGGCTCGCAGCAGGCAGGCCCGGCGGTGCGCGCAAGCGTTGACGAAGGCGTGCAGGGAGTCGTCGCTGTGACGGACGACGAACAGCGGCGCGCCGGCGATCTCGAAGGTCAGGTAATCGCCCGGCGCGGGCAGTTCGTCGGCGCGGCCGACGCAGATCCATTCGCGCTCGAAAACGGCGCGTCGCTCGAGGTCGAGAAACGCGCTCGAATGGTTGACCGCGGGCGGGATCGGCCGCGCGTCTTCGAAGTCGGTGGCCGCGGCTTGCTCGAGTTCCGCGAGCACGCGCGCGACTTCGCTGTCGGTATGCGGGTTGGCGGGCATGACGCCGACAGTAGCACCGAATTCATGCCGTCTCCAGACGGGCGCGGACTTATTTCGACAGTAGCGGTACGTCTTCGCGTACCGCCAGAAAAGCCCAGATCTTGCGCGTCAGCGTATTCGAAAGCCGGCTCAGGCGATGCAGGCGAATGGCTAACGCGATCGACCAGTCCGAATCGCCGGCGACCGTCAAAAGGCCGGTGTCGAGGTCCGGCTGCACCACCGAGCGCGGCAGCCAGGCGATGCCGCTGCCGTCCTTGGCGCGAATCCGCAGCGCGCCGACCATCGAGTTTTCGTAAATGGCCTTGAGTCGCGATTCGATACCGCGCTCCTGCAGCAGCGGTTGAATGTGCCGGCCGATCGGCGCCTCGGCACCGAACCGCAGGTAGGGTATCGGGTCGACTCCCGGGTCGTCGAGGTCGAACATCGGCCGGCCGTCGGCGTGAGGCAGGCAAACCGGGATCAGTTCGTCACGGCCGATGGTCAGCGATTGCAGTGAATCGATCGTCGGAATTCCCGGCGAGTACCGACTCCGGTAAGAAATGACAAAATCCGCGACGCCGCTTTCGAGATCGTCGACGCAATTCGGCAGGTTGTCTGCACGCAGGCGCGAGATGATCGATCCATAGGCATTCTCGAAGGCCTGCAGCCATGACGGAAAGAATCGCCAGGCGACCGAGTGCTGGGCGGCGAAAGTCACGACGTACTTGTCCGGTTGCGCGATCGACTCGCGGATATGTTCGCGCTCGCTCTCGATGCGGGCGATTGCCTGGAGGCCGGCCTCGAGCAGTTGTTCGCCATAGGCGGTCAACTTGACGGGGTGACGCGATCGATCGACCAGCGTGGTGCCGACCCAGGTCTCGAGCGCCTTGATGCGCCGGCTGAGCGCTGGCTGGCTGACGTTGCCGAGGATCGCGGCCTGCGAAAAGTTGCCGGTGCGGGCGAGATTGGCGAGATCGTTGAACCAGCGAATATCCATCCCGAGGCATTGTATGCTTTTTTTGCATAATGTTAGAAAATAATAAAATTGCACGCGGGGTGGCTAAAGGCGCAATATTGCAAGTCTTCTGGGGGGAGGACGACACCGGTGCAACCAGCCAACGCGCGTGACCAAGAAAATACAAAAATCGATCTGGGGCGCTTCCCGCGGGTCAACCTGTGTCATCAACCGACGCCGATCGAGTCGCTGCCGCGACTCAGCGGGCACCTGGGCGGTCCCAACCTGTACGTCAAACGCGACGATTGCACCGGGCTCGCGACCGGCGGCAACAAGACGCGCAAACTCGAGTTCCTGGTCGGCGAAGCGCTGAATCAGAATGCCGATCTGCTCGTGACGCAGGGGGCCGTGCAGTCGAATCACGTGCGCCAGACCGCCGCGGCGGCCTGCCGCTTCGGGCTCGGCTGCCACGCGCTGCTCGAGCGGCGGGTCGAAGGGGCGGCGCCGAGCTACGAACGCACCGGCAACGTGTTCATCGACCGGCTGTTCGGCGCGACGCTCGAGTTCCGCCCGAGCGGCCTCGACATGAACGCCGAGGCACGGGCCGTGGCGGAGCGGCTGCGTGATTCGGGACGCCGGCCGTATTTCATCCCGGGGGGTGGTTCGAACGAGGTCGGCGCACTCGGTTACGTGTCTTGCGCGCAGGAAATCATCGGCCAGTGCGCGGCGACGGATACCCGGTTCGACTGGATCGTCATGGCGACCGGCAGTACCGGCACCCAGGCTGGGCTGGTCGCCGGACTGCACGCGCTCGGCGCGTCGCTGCCGGTCATGGGCGTCAGCGTGCGCCAACCGCGCGACAAGCAGATCAAGGCGGTGCACGATCTCGCCGCGCGCACGCTGGAGAAGATCGACGGCGGCAGCCTGCCGGTCAGTTCGGTCATCGTCGATGACGGCTATGTCGGCGCGGGCTACGGCCTGCCGGTGAAATCGACGCTCGAAGCGATCGATCTCGCGGCGAAACTCGAGGGCTTGTTGCTCGACCCGGTTTACTCCGGCAAGGGTTTTGCCGGGCTGATCGGCCTGGTGCGGGCCGGCTTTTTCAAGCCGAGCGACAACGTGCTGTTTTTGCACACCGGTGGCTCGGCGGCGCTGTTTGCCTACGAAAGCACGCTGTTGCCGCAGGCGACAGCCGACGAAGAGGCGATCGCGTAACTCCCGCCGACCGGCGGAATTTGGACAAACCAACACGAAACGAATCGAAAACCGAGGAGAACGAAATGAAGAAGACATTCATCACCCTGACGCTGGCTACGAGCATCGGGCTCGCGTCGGCGCCCGCGCTGGCCGCGGAGAGAGTTGCTATCGGCGTGCCGTCGTGGACCGGTGCGCAGGCGATCGCGCACCTGCTCGCGGCGGTCGTCGAGGAACGCATCGGCGGCGAGGCCGAACTGGTGCCCGGCAACAACGCGACCATTTTCCAGGCCATGGACCAGGGCAAGGGCGACATCGACGTGCATCCCGACGTCTGGCTGCCGAACCAGGAAAGCTTCACCAAGAAATACGTCGACGGGGCCGGCACCGTGGTCCTGAGCAAGAATCCTTACGAGGGTAACCAGGGCTACTGCGTCCCCGAAAAGTTCGGTAAGGAAAACAACATTACCGACATCGCCGACCTCGGCCGTCCCGACGTCGCGATGAAGATGGACAGCGACGGCGACGGCAAGGGCGAGATGTGGATCGGCGCGCCGGGCTGGGCCTCGGCCAACGTCAACGAGGTCAAGGTGCGCGACTACAACCT
>JBFFXR010000204.1:0-5090 GCA_041569645.1 Gammaproteobacteria bacterium | reverse complement strand
GATCGCGGATTTCGAGTTCTACGAAGGCTTGATGCACTCGCAGGCGCGGCTGATCTACGACGATGTCGCCGCGGTACTGTTCGACGCTACCGAACCCGGCAAGCGACCGCTCGCGCGGCTGCGCGACGATCTCGAGACGCTCAAGGGCGTATACCGGGCGCTCGCCAGGGCGCGCCGGCGGCGCCACGCGATCGAGTTCGAGACCCGGGAAGTGACGTTTCGCTTCAACGCGCAGCGCAGGATCGAGGCGATCCTGCCGTATGCCCGCAACGAAGCCCACCTGCTGATCGAGGAATGCATGATTGCGGCCAACATTTGTGCCGCGCAATTTCTCAAGCAGCGCAAGCTGCCGGCGCTGTACCGCATCCACGAAGGTGCCAATCCCGACAAGTTGCCGAACCTGATCGAGTTTCTCGCCAGTTTCGGTATCGCGCTCAAGGCCGACAAGCCGACGCCGCGGGATTACGCCAGGGTCGTCGCCGCGGCGCGCGAACGTCCCGAGTCGAACATGATTCAAACCGTGGTGCTGCGCTCGCTGCTGCAGGCGAGCTACAGCCCGAATCCGAAGATCGGCCATTTCGGCCTCGCGCTCGACGACTACGCGCACTTCACGTCGCCGATCCGGCGCTACCCGGACCTGCTCGTGCATCGCGCGATCAAGCATTGGCTGGCGCAGCGATCGAAAGCCGGCTACGGCTACGATTTCGCGCAAATGACCGAGCTCGGCGAGTCCTGTTCGCGCTACGAGCGCCGCGCCGAGGACGCGACCCGCGACGCCGCCGACTGGCTCAAGTGCGAATACCTGCAAAAGCACATCGGCGATCAATTCGATGGCCTGGTCACCGGCGTGACCAGCTTCGGCCTGTTCGTCCAGCTCGATGCGCTGATGATCGACGGGCTGGTGCACGTCACCGCGCTCAAGCGCGACTACTACCAGTTCGACCCGGCGCACCATCGGCTGGTCGGTGAAATGTCCGGGCGCGAGTACCGGCTCGGCGATCGCCTGCGGGTCGGGGTCATCGGCGTCGACATGGAATCCCGCAAGATCGATTTCGAGCTGGTCAGCGAAATCGGCGGGGCGCGCGATATCAAGCCGCAGCGGCGCAAGAAGAAGAAAAAACGCAAATCGCGATGAACCCGCGGGTCGCTTACGGCTTTCACGCGGTCGGCCGTTGCCTGCGGCAGGATCCGGGCCGCTGCGCTGAACTGGTCTGCGCCGAACGCCGCAATCCGCGCCTGCTCGAACTGATCGAGCTCGCGCGCGCGGCCGGCGTTGCGGTGCGTTTCACCGAGCGCGACGGGCTCACCCGGCTGGCGGGCAGCGACAAGCACCAGGGTTGCGTGCTGCTGCTCACGGCGAGCGAACCGACGCTCGATTTCGCCGCGCTGGTCGAATCGATCCGCGACGATTCGCTGCTGCTGGTGCTCGACGGCGTGCAGGACCCGCACAACCTTGGCGCCTGCTTGCGCAATGCCGACGCCTGCGGCGTCGATGCCGTAATCGTCCCGCGCGACCGCGCGGTCAAAATGAACGCGACCGTGCGCAAGGTTGCCGCCGGCGCGGCCGAGGCGGTGCCGCTGATCGAGGTCACCAACCTCGCGCGTAGCCTGCGCGCGCTCAAGGACGCCGGCGTCTGGATCTACGGCGCCGCCGACGATGCCGCCGACAGCCTCTATGCGCAGGACTTCGCGGGCCCGGTCGCGCTGGTCATGGGCGGCGAGGGCAAGGGCCTCCGACGGCTGACCCGCGAAGCCTGCGACCGGATTTTGCGGCTGCCGATGCGCGGCCGTGTCGAAAGTCTCAACGTGTCGGTCGCGACCGGGATTTGCCTCTACGAAATTCGCCGTGCGCGCGGCGATTTCGAGGCCTGAGCCGGCTCCGGCAACCCTTGCAGGCCAACAGGGGCTCGGGTACAATCCGCGCTCCCGATCCGGCAGGCCGGATCGCTCCTTGCTCCACAGGCACCGTTCCTGGGGGCTTTATCCACGAGGAGAAAGATGCGACATTACGAAATCGTGTTTCTGGTCCACCCTGACCAGAGCGAGCAGGTGCCCGCGATGGTGGAACGCTATCGCAACATGATCACCGCTTCCGGCGGCAAGATTCACCGCGAGGAAGACTGGGGCCGGCGCCAGCTCGAATTCCCGATCAAGAAGATCCACAAGGCGCACTACGTGCTGATGAATATCGAGTGCGGCCAGGAGGCTCTCGCCGAGCTCGAATCGGCGTTTCGCTTCAATGACGCGGTATTGCGCCACCTGACGATCAAGTGCACCGAGGCGGTCATCGAGAAGTCGGCGATGATGAAGGCGGTCGAGCGCGAAGAGTCGGCCAAGTCCGGCGATCGCAAGTCGGGAGGCGGCGCAAAGACCGCTGATGACAAGCCGGCCGACAAGGCCGACGGCGACACGCCCCGAGCCGACGGCGACAAGCCCCGGGCGGAAGGCGACAAGGCCGAAGCCGCAGATGACCAGGCTAAACCTGCCGCCGAAAAGCCCGCCGACAACGAGCCGGTCACCGCGGAGGTAGATTGAAATGTCCCGTTATTTTCGCCGCAAGCGCTATTGCAAGTTCACCGCCGAAGGCATCGACCAGATCGACTACAAGGATCTGGAAACGCTCAAGGAATACGTTACCGAGACCGGCAAGATCGTGCCGAGCCGGGTTACCGGCACCAAGGCCAGGTATCAGCGCCAGCTCGCCACCGCGATCAAGCGCGCCCGATTTCTGTCGCTGTTGCCGTATACCGATCAGCACAAGCTGAGATAAACCGGGATTCGTCTGGATGTTGTCGCTGGCTAGGCTAGCCCTGAAGGGACCCTACCAGGCGTCGAGCATCGTCGGCATTCTCGCGGTACTGTCGGTCGTGCTGCCGCAACTGCTCGGTTATCACGTCCTCGGTGTGGGCCTGTCGATAGCGGCCTTGCTGATGGCAACGGTGCTCGTAGGGCTGGTGATACTGACCCAGGGTTCCACGTCGGGCCTGGGGCCGATCGGGGTCTCGCTGCTCGGGGTTACGCTGGTCACCTGGCTGGTGCTCGATTCGCCGCTGCAGGGCGTGCTGATCGGAGTGGTGCACTGGTTGCCGATCGTGATTCTGGCGCAGACGCTGCGCAGCAGCAATTCGCTCGGGCTGGCGCTGCTGTCGGGCGTCGCTATCGGCCTGGTCGGCGTATTCCTGCAGTATCTGGTGCTGCCCGGATTCGAGGACCGCTTCGCGACGCAAATGATCGCCAGCGCCGGTGGCAGCGAAAAGCTCAGCGACGAACAGCTTGGGCAAATTCGTTTCTCGGTACAGGTCATGGCGCTGATGATGGTCTCGAGCCTGTACCTGCTGTACGTGCTGGTCGTGTTCGTCGCCCGCTCGCTGCAGGCGCAACTGCTGGAGTCGAAGGGTTTCGCCAAGGAATTCCGCGCCCTGGCGCTCGGCAAGCGGGCCGCGCTGGTCGCCGCCGCGGTCGTGCCGATCGGCTTTTTCTCCGGGCTGCCGTGGCTCATCAGCATCGCATTTTTGTTGATGATCGCGTTCATGTTTCAGGGTATCGCGATCGTCCACGCAAAGCTGGCGAACTGGAAACAATCGACGTTTTTGCTCGTCCTGTTTTACCTGTCGCTTTTTTTTGCGGCGCAAATCAGCGTCGTGCTGACGTCGATCACGGGCTTGATCGACAATTGGCTGGATTTCCGCAAGTTGAAGGCCGAAGTCCAAAATCACGAAAACTGAAACTGACTCGAGGCAATCCGATGGAAGTCATACTGCTGGAAAACATTGAAAACCTGGGCTCGGTCGGCGACAAGGTCAGCGTCAAGGCCGGCTTCGCCCGCAACTACCTGGTTCCCCACGGCAAGGCCAAGCTCGCGACCGCGGAAAACCTCGCCGAGTTCGAGGCGCACCGCGCCGAGCTTGAGCGCGCCGCCGCCGAGGCCCTGGCGGAGGCCAAGCAGCGCAAGACCGCGATCGAGGCGATGGAGGTGATTCAAATCACCGCGCGTGTCGGCTCCGAGGGCAAACTGTTCGGCTCGATCGGGGTCGCCGACATCTGCGACGCCGCCGAGGCGTTAGGCGTCACGATCGAGAAAAGAGAGGTCCGCATGCCGGAGGGCGCGCTGCGCACGACCGGCGAACACGTTATCGACATACATTTATATACCGACGTCGATACGCAGATCACGGTCAATATCGCCGGCGAGGAATAGCCCCGACCGGCTCGAAGCGGTGTGAATATTTCGCAGGCCGCCGCTTCGGCGGCCTTTTTGTTTCCGGCTCGCCGGCAGTTGGTTTATCATTGTCGGTCCATGCCGATCTCGCCGCACGCACACGATGACTGATATCACCTCCCGGGTCGCGGAGTTGAGCCAGCGCGTCGACGACCTCAAGGTGCCGCCGCATTCGCTCGAAGCCGAGCAATCGGTCATCGGCGGCCTGATGCTCGACAACCGCGCCTGGGACGAAATCGCCGATATCGTCAATGAAAAGGACTTCTACCGCCACGATCACAGCCTGATTTTTCGCGCCATCGGCGCGCTCGCCGAGGAAGACAAGCCCTACGACGTCGTCACCGTGTCCGAGTGGTTGGGCTCGCGCGGCGAGCTCGACAACATCGGCGGGCTGGCTTATCTGAGCATTCTCGCCAACGACACGCCGACCGCGGTCAACGTCAAGGCTTATGCCGGCATCGTGCGCGAGTACTCGGTGCTGCGCAGCCTGATCCAGATCGGCAACGAGATCTCGGCCAGCGCCTACAACGCCGACGGCCGCCCGAGCAAGGAGTTGCTCGACGAGGCCGAGCGCAAGGTGTTCGCGATCGCCGAGCAGAGCGCCGGCAATCGCGAGGGTTTCGAGGCGATCAACGACCTGCTAGGCCGCGCGGTGAAAAGGGTCGAGGAAATGTACCGCAACAAGGAGGCGATCACCGGCATCGCCACCGGTTTCAACCTGTTCGACGACAAGACCTCGGGGCTGCAGAATTCGGACCTGATCATCGTCGCCGGCCGGCCGTCGATGGGCAAGACCAGCCTCGGCCTGAACATCGCGGCCCACGCGGCGATATCCGAAAACGTGGGCGTCGGGATCTTCAGCTTGGAAATG
>JBFFXR010000203.1:0-5161 GCA_041569645.1 Gammaproteobacteria bacterium | reverse complement strand
TGATCGGCATGGCGGTCGCGTTCGGCCGCTACGAGATCGCGATCGTGATGTCGATCATCAATTTCGTGACGCTGCGCTACTTCAAGCAATTCACGCCGAACGACAGCGACGTCTAGCCCGCCGGTGCCGATCCGGCACCGCGCATACCTGAGTCTCCGGCGATTTCAGGAATCGCTGCGCGAAACGATACGCGAGTCGACCAGGTCCTCGAGGCTGAGCCCGATTTCGAGCAAATCCGAGGAATCGGGAAGATCGTCGAACAGCGCTGCCAGCGCCTGTTCGCGGCTCGCGCGTCGCGCGCGCGGTCTGGTGCTGGCGATCTCGCGCGCGATCCGCGCGGCATTGCCGCCGGTGCGCGCGTCGAGCAGTTCGAGAAAATTCTCTCCACCGAGCGGTAATTCGCAAGCATCGTACTGGGCCTGCGTGTCGGGATCGCGCGCGGCGTAGACAATGGCCTGCAGGCGCCCGGTCCCGTGTACGCCACCGGAAGCGACGAATATTCCGTCACGCGCCAGCTCGACGGCATCGTACTCGTCGGCGTTGACGACGATGACGTCGGCGGCGAAGGCGTTTTCGCCGAGATAGCTGTAGATTCGATCGCGGGCTTTGCTCGTTTCGATCAATCGCTGCAGAGCAGCCTCGTCAAGCGCCGACAGACCGACCGATGAAACCAGGTATTGTTGCGACATGCGTTCCTCCTCGGTGCAGGTGGCAGTTGGTCGTGGCGTGTCGAGCGTTGCGGAATGCAACTGTCCTGGATCGCTGAAACTATAACCTGCCGATGACCCGAATCAATAGCGAAGTGAACAAATTCACAATCGCCGGCAGAATGCTCGCACCGGTGCCCGGCGCGCTTCTTACGCCTGGCCGGACCGCGCGTTCGTCTGGGAATCCGTCGGGGCCGGCGTTACCATTGCGCGCACAACGGTCGGACGGCTAGCGCAATGCGCCGAATCATGCTCAACAATCGGGAATACCGCGACGGCGCGCGTCGCTGTGCCGATCGCGTGGCGGCGCGACTCGGCGAGCTTTCGTTGGCGGCTGGCCTGCCCGCAGCGATTTTCGAGACCTGCGGGTCGTGATGCGCGATCCGACCGAACGCTTTTCCGAGCGGGTCGATGCCTACGTCGCGCACCGCCCGGGCTATCCCGACGCGCTGCTCGACAGCCTGCTCGAAACCACCGGGATCGGTGCCGGCGCGTTCGTCGCCGACATCGGCGCCGGCAGCGGAATTTTCACGCGTCGACTACTGGCGCGCGGACTGCAGGTATTCGCGGTCGAGCCGAATGCCGACATGCGTGGCGCCGCCGAGGCCGCGCTCGGCGACGAGCCCGGCTTCACCAGTGTCGCCGGGCGCGCCGAGTCCACCGGGCTCGCCGACGCCTCGGTCGAACTGGTCACCGCGGCGCAGGCCTTCCACTGGTTCGCCAACGACGCCGCGCGCGTCGAATTCGGCCGCATTCTCGAACCGGGCGGCAGGCTCGCGCTGATCTGGAATCGACGCGACCTTGCCGATTCGTTCCAGCGAGCCTACGACCGGTTGCTGCGGGATTTCGCCGTCGATTACTCGGCCAATAGCCACATGCGCCTCGCGGCAGTCGATCTCGAGCGCTTCTTCGCGGCCGGATGCATGCGCGAATTTCGCTTCGGCCACGCGCAGCGACTCGATTTCGCCGGCATCGTCGGGCGCTTGCGCTCGGCTTCCTACTGCCCGCCCGAATCCAGCCCCGAATACCGCGACCTGATCGTCGCCATCGAGCGCCTGTTCGAGCGACACGCCGATGGTAACAATCTCGATTTCGTCTACGAGACCCGGCTTTACGTCGGCGAGATCGCGCGATGAAAATCACGGTATGTGAACTCGACAACCGCGCCGGGAGCATCGGTCCGGCGCTCGCGGCGCTGGCCGCGCACACCGCGGCCGCGGACTCCGAATTCTTGCTGCTGCCGGAAATGGGGCTCTACCCGTGGCTCGCCGCCGAACGCGAAGTCGATGACCGCAAGTGGCAGGCTGCGGTCGACGCGCATGCGCGCGCGATCGACGATTTTGGCCGTTTTGCCGTCCCGACGATCGTCGGGACGCGCCCGGTGGTCACGGCCGGCGGCGCGCGTCGCAACCGGGCGTTCCTGTGGCGCACGGACGACGATTTACGCGGAATTCATGACAAGTACTACCTGCCCGACGAGCCCGGCTACTGGGAAGCGAGCTGCTATTCTCGCGGCGAAGGCGAATTCGCTGCAGTCGACGCGCCGGGCGCCGAGGGGCCGGGCGCGCGCATCGGCGTGCAGATCTGTACCGAAATGTGGTTCTTCGAGTGGGCTCGCGCCTACGCCCGCGCCGGCGTCGAATTGCTGTGCATCCCGCGCGCCACGCCGCATGCATCGCTCGACAAGTGGCTCGCCGGTGGCCGCGCGGCGGCCGTCTGCGCCGGCGCCTGGTGTTTGTCGTCGAACCCGTGGGTGCCGCCGGGCGGCGCGGTCGATTGTGGCGGCCGAGGCTGGATCATTTCGCCCGAAGGTGATGTACTCGCGCAAACTACCCAACGCGAGCCATTTGTAACGATGGACATCGATCTCGACGCGGCGCGCGAGGCCAAGTCGACCTATCCCCGCTATGTCGCCGAGTAGGCTTGCGAGGCGTCGACGGTGATTCAGGAGACCGTAACCCGGTCGGCGATCTCGGCGCTGATCAGCCATCTCCTGCGCTGGATTACGAATCTCGACCGCGCCGGCGCGGCGCGCAAGCGGGAATCGCGCGAAAGCCTCAAGCAGGTCGTGCTCGCGGTACGCAAAACCGCGGTCTACGGCCGTTCGCTCGATTCCGGCGCGCGACGCGATTTCGACCGCGAGGCCGAGATCGCGATGCAATGGACCGCGCTCGCCATCGAACTCGAAGGCCTGGATTTGCGCAAGTTGGCGAAGAAATGTCGCGTGACCGGCTGGTACTGGGAAAACCCGCAGCGCTTCGACGCGGATTTTCTCGAGCGCGCGCAGGTCAGGCTCGACCAGGTCGAAAGGCTCGCCGTCGCGTTGCTCGCCGACATCGATCGGTAATAGTCCCGCTCTATCGTTTACGTTTCGAGCAAGAACTCCGGCTCGAAAAAATTAGCTCGGATCAAACATCCCGGGAATTTTTAATCCGAGCAAATATTGGGCGCTGGGACGGTGCCCGGCGGGGTTTTTCCGGGCGGTTCTACAGGCCGCTGGCGAGGCGCGGGTGGGAAAGCAGCGACTCGACCTGCGCGGCCTCCACCGGGCGGCTGAAATAAAAGCCCTGCAGCTCCTGGCAATGCTTGCCGCGCAACAGCCGCCATTGATCCTCGGTCTCGACGCCTTCGGCAACCACGCCGATACGCAATTCCTCGGCCAGCGTGGTGATCGTATTGACGATCGCGGCATCTTTCTCGTTCGTCGTGACTTCGCTGATGAAGCCGCGATCGATCTTGAGGAAATCGATCGGCAGGCGCTTCAGATAGCTCAGCGACGAGTAGCCGGTACCGAAATCGTCGATCGACAGCTTGACGCCGATCACCTTGAGGTTTTGCATGATCTCGATCGCGTGGCTCGAATGATCGAGCAGCAGGCTTTCGGTCAGCTCGAGCTCGAGGTACTCGGCCGGGATGCCGGCATCCTCGATCGCGGCGTGCACGACGTCGATGAAATTCTGCTTGCGGAACTGGCGCGACGACACGTTGACCGACACCCGCCGCGGATCGAGACCGCGATCCAGCCAGTCGCGCACCTGCCGGGCAGCGCTACGCAACACCCATTCGCCAACCTCGACGATCAGATCGCGATCCTCGAGGATCGGAATGAATTCCCCGGGCGGCACCAGGCCCTCGCCCGGTCGCTGCCAGCGCAACAGTGCTTCCATGCCAACGATCGCGCGATTCTGCGCATCGACCCGGGGCTGGTAGTGCAGCACGAACTCGTCGTTGGAAATCGCTTGCTGCAGCGCGCTCTCGAGGCGCAGGCGGTCGGCCGCCTGGGCGTTCATTTCCGGCGAGTAAAAGCAATACTGGTTTCGGCCGGCCTGCTTGGCGCGGTACATCGCCGCGTCGGCATTCTTGACCAGCTTCTCGATGGCGGTGTCGTCCTTGGGGTAAACCGAGATTCCGATGCTGACCGTCGGCACGATTGCATGACCCTCGATATCGACCGCTTCGCGCATCGCTTCGATGACCCGCTGCGCCAGCGGCGCGGCGTCGCTGGGCTGGCTGACGCGCTCGGTAAGAATCGCGAACTCGTCGCCGCCAAGACGATACAGCAGGTCATTTTCCCGCACCAGCTTCTGCAAGCGGCGCGACGCGATGCGCAGCAGCTCGTCGCCGGCGCGGTGACCGAGGCTGTCGTTGACCAGCTTGAACTGGTCGATGTCGAGAATCAGCACCGCGAGCGTTGTTTCGTCGAACGACGTCTGGTCGAGCTTCGAGTCGAGCTGCTCGACGAAACTCGCCCGGTTCGGCAGCCCGGTGAGCTGATCGTGATAGGTCTGGTAGCGCACCCGCTCGGCGTTGGCCAATCTTTCGAGATGCTGACGCGTTACGACCCGGTCGGCGCGCCGCGCCATCTTGAACAGGATCAGGTAGATCAGGAACATGCTCGCGACGACCAGGCCACCAACCTGCAGCTGGATGCGCTCCGAGGCGCGAAACAGGCCGGTCACGTCGGAATATATCTCGAACACACCGATGATTTTTTGCGTGCTGTTGTTGCGAATCGGGATGTAGGTCGAGACGACATTGCGATTCTCGAGCCGGCCGCGAAACGAGTCGAAGTTTTTGCGGAACGAAAAACTCGTCGCCGGCATGCCGGTCATGGCGCTGTTGAAACTGTTGTTCAGATACTTGGACTCGCCGGTCTGGGTCGGGTCGCTCGAGTAGAGCACGATGCCGGACGGGTTGATGATCTTGACCTTGAGGATACTGGTGTTGCGCACGGCGTGATTGACGAGTTGACCGATACGACCAAGGTCGACGCTCGACAAGGCTTCCTCGTGATCGAGCAGATTGTCGACTTGCGGCAGGATTACGTTGGCGAGGATGTAGGCGATATTGGTATTGGCGCGCTCCTCCTGTTCGATCATCGCATTGGTCGTAATCGAGCGGTAGGCGAACAACAGCGACGCGACGACGGCCAGGCCGACAAGGACGCTGATGCT
>JBFFXR010000202.1:0-5167 GCA_041569645.1 Gammaproteobacteria bacterium | reverse complement strand
GCCGCCTTCGACTTCGAACTCGAAGACGAGTCCGTCCTCGAGCAATAAGTAATTCGAGCAACCGCATAAGTATTTACCTCGCCGGTATTCGGCTCGAACAGGTATACTGTCCCCCTAAAAAGCGACGAGCCGAAGCGGGGAGGTGCCGAGATGACCGGAAGATTCCTGATAATCACGATCGCGGCAGGCTTGTGGCTCAATCCCGTCTTGGCGTCCGAGGTCGAAGTCCTGTGGCTCGGCCACGCGACCGTGCGTTTCACCAGCGTCGAAGGCAAGGTCATCGTCATCGATCCGTTCGTGACGAAGAATCCGAAAACGCCGGCCGAGTACCGGGATTTGAAGGCCCTCGGCAAGGTCGACCTGATACTGGTGACCCACGGCCATACCGATCACGTTCGCGATCTCCCGGAACTGGCGTCGCTATCCGGCGCGCAGGTGGTGACGCCTTATGGTTTCGGCCTGAACATGATCAGTCTCGGCCTGATTCCCGGCGACAAGGTAATCGGCATGAACAAGGGCGGCACCGTGTCGCCGCTGGGCCAGGGCATCAAGGTGCACATGGTTCCGGCCGAACACGGCTCGGGCGTCGATTTCAAAATGCCCGGACTGGAGCTCGAGCCCCTGGCGATGCGCATGCGCGGCGGCGGCGCCGCGGTCGGCTACGTCATCGAATTCGAAAATGGCTTCAAGGTATACCATTCCGGCGATACCGGCGTGTTCGGCGACATGGCATTGATTCGCGAATTCTATGCGCCCGATCTCGCGATGGTTTGCATCGGCGGACACTTTACGATGGATCCGGCGGGGGCGGCTTACGCGCTCAAGAATCTGCTCAAACCCAAGCAGGTCATTCCGATACATTACGGCACCTATCCCGTCATCAATCGCACCCCGGCCGAACTCGAGGCGGCGCTCGGTGACGCGCCGATAGAAATGCTCGCTGCCGAGCCCGGGCAAAAGCTGACCTTCTAGGGCCGGCGACGCAACCGATCAATCCGGTACGCCGGCCTTGCGCAAACCCTCGGCGAGGCGGATCGCGTCCGCTTCCCGCTCGAAGGGATACCAGAATGCGATACCCCTGACCGACAGGGGATCGAAGCCCCGCCAGTTGGCGGCCACCCTGTCGATCTCCCGTGCCGCATCTTGCTTGCGCCCGAGGTGACCCAGGGTCGATATCATCAGTCGCGACGACCAGCGGTCGGCCGGGTTGATGGCAATCGCTTTTTCGAGCGCCCTGGCCGCTCCGTCGAAATCGTCGATGCCGAACCGGGCGAGGCCGATTTCGTAGAGGTAGGAAGCGGGATAATGGGGGTTCAGGCGCATCGCGCGCTCCATCATTGCCAGGGCCTCGTTCGGCTGCCCCGCCAGGTTGAACACCCCGGCGAGCGCCGCGTAGGCATCGGCATCATTGGGATCGAGCGCAACGGCACGCTCGCCATGGCTTATCGCTTTGTCGTGCAGCCCCTGCTGCGCGAGAATACTGGCGGAGACCTGGTAGGCCAGCGTCGACGGCTGCTGCATCGCCTTGTCGAGGTATTGCTCGGCAAGAAAACGGGCATCGTGAAACGTCGACACCCCAACCGGATCGTGCCAGTACCGCTTGTAGGTCTGCCAGTAGGTCGCCGACAAGGCCGCATAGGCGCGCGAGTAAGCCGGGTCGATGCGAATCGCTTCCTCGAAGGAATCGATCGCACCGACGAAACTGTCCGGTCGCTGGCGCTGGTACTGCTCCCAGCCCTTGAGAAAGCTGTCGTAGGCAGCGGTGCTGCCGGTTTCGACTCGCGATATCTCGGCTTGCTCGCCCGCCGTCAGCTTGATCGCCAAGGTCGAGACGACCTTGCTCGTCACCTTGTCCTGCAGCTGGAAAATCTCGTCGTAGGCGCCGTCGAAGCGTTCGGCCCAGACATGTCCGTCGGTCGACGCATCGATCAATTGCGTATTGATCCGAATCTGGTTGCCCGCCTTGCGCACGCTGCCTTCGAGCACGTAGCGCACGCCCAGGTCCCGCGCGACCTGGCGGATGTTGATCGCCTGACCCTTGTAGGGAAATACCGAGTGTCTCGAGATGACGAACAGGCCGGAGATTTTGGACAGGTCCGTGATCAGATCCTCGGTCATTCCGTCGGCGAAATACTCCTGCTCGGTGTCGCTGCTCATGTTGTTAAACGGCAACACCGCGATCGACGGCTTGTCGGGGAGCGGCACCGCCGTGGTTTCATCCAGGACCGGCACATCCGGGGTCATCGGCCGCTGCAGGCCGATATAGCCTGTTGCCGCGAGCGCAATCGCGAGCGCGGCGATGACGGCCCATCGCCAGCGCCCGGGCGGAGCCCTGCTCGGCCCCGGCGGCAGCGTCGGTATCGATTCACCATCGCGCAGCCCGACCCTGAATACCCGCACGGGATACTCGAAACCCTGCAGCGTCTGGTCACCGAGATTCTCGAATTCGAAAGGCAAGCGCCGCGGAATCGCTTCCTGGACCGCGGCGGTGACGCAGACGCCGCCGGGCTCCGCCAGCTGCTCGACGCGCTGCGCCTGCACGACGCCCGCGCCGGTCACGGTGCCGTCGGCGACGACCACCTCCCCGAGCGAGATGCCGACCCGTATCTCGGGCCGAAGGTCGTCGTCGGGCTCGGCACTTTCGACTCGGCGATCGGCCTGGAACGACAGCGCCGCCGCGGTGGCATCGGCCGCATGCTCGAACTCGGCCAGCAGCGCGTCGCCGCGCAGCTCGAGCACGTGCCCCTGGAACTTGTCGATGATTTCGCCGAACTTGCGAAAACTATCCTGGATCCGCCGGTGTGCCAGCTCCCGATCTAGCTGGACCAGCTCGGTCGAACTCGCCACGTCCGCGTGCAGGATGACCGCAAGCTTGCTGGATAGTCGATCGCTTTCCATTGCCAGCCCATATGGATTGATCCGGCCAAAATACTATCACAGCGGCAACGGAATATTGGGCGCGATAATCAAGCACGACTGAAAAAGAAAAAGGGGACGGAGGGATTATTTTTTAAACCCTTCGTCCCCTTATTATGGGGCCCCTGCTTGCTGTTGCCTGATGAGACTAAGTTACTCGATTACGAATTCGTTCATGTCTTCAGCGATCCGCTCGCCGGTCTTGGGATCGAGTACGCGGCAATTGAGTTCGTATTCGCCGCGTGGCTTGTGAGACCACACCTTACCCAGCCACACGGGCCCGAGGTCGATATCTGTTTCGGCCGGCACTCTGAAGAACCCGTAAGCACCGATGTTGACGATCGACTTGACCGATTCGTCGGGCTTGCCGAGCCAGACCTTGACCTCGAGTGCGACACGCTCGGCGGTCGGATTCGACAGGCGGAAGACGTTGGCCAAGATCGTATCGCCGTCGAGGTAGGTATCCTGCGATAACTCGATCTCGCATCCAATCGCCGGTTCGAACACGATGTCGACCTTGCGCAACGGTTCGTCGGGCGACATGTAGAGCGTCGGCGCATCGTCCTCGCCTGCATTGCGATACAGGTACCAGTCCTCGCCGGTGTCGTCGATATAGCTATACCCGATTTCGAATTCGTTGTTACCCAAATCGATCTCGGTTTCGGTGACAAAAGGCATGGAATTCAATAGCCCGACCGGCGGACACGCGCTCAGATCCTGGCACAGGGGCGGTGCAACGATTGTGACCATTCCAAAGTCATCGATTTCGCCCCAGCCGAGGGATTGTTGCGGGATTGGATTGGATTGGATAGGAAACTTTTCACTGATTACGGTTTCGTCGCCCGTGCAGCTTCCGTCGTTGGAGGTATAGAGAACGACCCGGGATTCGACCGTGTTACCGTCAAATATCAGGTATTCTTTTTCGTCGAAAAGCTCATCGGGTTCGAAAGGATCGGGCTCTGAACAGCCCGGGAACTCCCAGACGCCGTCGATCGGGACCAAGCCGCCCAATTCGGCGCTGACGAGAATCGATTGCGCGTATGCGGGCATCGATGCGAGCGAAAAGATTGCCGCCAGCGCGGTCGCCGCGGCCCAGTTGATCTCGGTTTTCATAAAGTCCTCCAGTTTTGACGAACGGTCCCGCTGCACAGGTTGCACAGTACTCCTGCGTTGACCGGACTCGAAATGAAACGGCGTGTGGACGAAATGAACGGTTCGACTTCAACCGTTAATTGAGCATCCCCTTATTTTTAAGCTATCACTGTGATAACCAGGAGATTTGACTAAAATCAATTAAATATTAATTTTTAATTATAAATTTAAATAACAATCACTATGGTTTAGTTTCGCATCCGGGTCGAAAAAAGAAAAAGAGGACGGAGTGATATTTCTTAATCTCTCCGTCCCCTTATTGAACAGTTCTGATTGAGTTGCGACAAATCGTTGATTGACAGGTGCGATATACTGGCTCTTGGTTCGTGCGAACCTGGATCGCTTAACGATGAACAGATATTCGGTCTCCCCGTTGTCGCCACGCCCGGGTTTGGCGGTCATCGCGGGATTGGTCTTGTTGCCGGCTTCCGTCGTGGCCGCGAGCGATGCCTCGTCCGCCGGCGGCGAGCCCTACTACGAATGGACGATGGAAAACCTGGCGATCGCCACGCCCATCGGCGGCAAGCGCGGCAACGCCGAGCGGGGCCGTCGGCTCAGCACGGAACGCGCGAAGGGCAACTGTATCGCCTGCCATGTCATGCCGATCCCCGATGCGGAGTTTCCCGGCGAACTCGGTCCGCCGCTGACCGGCGTCGGCAAGCGCCTGTCAGAAGCCGAGATCCGGTTGCGGGTGGTCGATTCCAAGCAGGTCAACCCGTTCACGATCATGCCCGGCTACTATCGCGATCCGAAGCTCCTCAACCACGTCAAGAAAAAGTTTCGGGGTAAAACCGTGCTGACCGCGCAGGAAGTCGAAGACCTCGTCGCTTACCTGGTCACGCTGAAGTAGCTCGGGCACGGTATGAAGACGCACCTCGCCATTTTGCTCCTCGCGACGATCGCATTGTCCGTCGTGTCGCCGGCGCGAGCCAGTGAGCCCAGATCGGGCTACGAGTGGCTGTCCGAGGAGGTCCAGGAAATGCAGGACGACGAGTTCGCCAATCCCGGATATTTGACGGTCGACCGGGGTAAAGAGCTTTTCAATGCGGCCGGCAACAACGGCAAGTCCTGCGCGAGTTGCCACGGCAGCGACGGCGAG
>JBFFXR010000201.1:0-5185 GCA_041569645.1 Gammaproteobacteria bacterium | reverse complement strand
CATGAAGGTGGTCGAGGCCAGGATCGCGAACGCGAACGGCAGAATCCAGAAACTCCAGTTGTTCATCCGCGGCAGCGCCATGTCGGGCGCACCGATCATCATCGGCACCAGCCAGTTGGCGAGACCGACGAAGGCCGGCATGATCGCGCCGAAGACCATGACGAGGCCGTGCATCGTCGTCATCTGGTTGAAGAAGTGCGGATCGACGAACTGCAGGCCGGGCTGGAACAGCTCCAGGCGGATGACCATCGCCATCGAGCCGCCGTAGAGCAGCATGATGAACGACAGCCACAGGTAAAGCGTGCCGATGTCCTTGTGGTTGGTCGTCGTGACCCAGCGCATCAGGCCCGGCGCCGGACCGTGGTGATCGTGGTCGTGCGCGTCGCTGTGACCTCCGGCGCCGTAGCCTCCCGGGGCGTGACCTCCGGGGGCTTGATCGTCGTGGCCCGTGCCGTGAGTAATGTCGGAAGCCATTTATCTCTCCTTATCTTGCATTCTTGATCGCGGACGGCTGCACCGCGCTGCCGACGCTGTTGCCCAGCGCATTGCGCTCGTAGGTGATGACCGCGGCGATGTCGACGTCGTTGAGCTGGTCACGGTAAGCCGCCATCGCGGTACCGGACTTGCCGTTGAGCAGGATGTCGATGTGCGCGGTCGGGTCCGAATCGACCACGATCGGGCTGCCGGTCATCGCCGGGAACGCGCCCGGAATGCCGGCGCCGGTCGGACCGTGGCAGGCCGAGCAGTTGGCCTGGTAGACGGTCTCGCCGCGGGCGAGCAGGTCCTGCATCGACCACTCGGCGGTAGCCGACGCCGCGGCGGCCTCGGCTTCGGCCTTTTTCATCGCGATCCATTGCTCGTACTCGGGCTGGGTCACCGCCTCGACCACGACCGGCATGAAGCCGTGGTCCTTGCCGCACAGCTCGGTGCACTTGCCGCGGTAGGTGCCGGGTTCCTCGATGATCGCCCAGGTGTCGTTGATGAAACCCGGGATCGCGTCCTGCTTGACCGCGAGCTCGGGCACCCACCAGGCGTGGATGACGTCGGCCGAATGGATCAGGAAGCGGATCTTCTTGTTGATCGGCAACACCAGCGGCTCGTCGACGTCGATCAGGTAGTGCTCGTGGCCGGTCGGGTCGCTATTCATGACTTCACGGCTCGCCTGCGCGAGGTTGGAGACGAAACTGACGTCCTCGTCGATGTAGGTGTATTTCCACTTCCACTGCAGGCCGGTGACCTGCACCGTCATGTCGGCATTGGTCTTGGCGTCCTCGAGATCGATCAGCGTCGCGGTCGCCGGGATCGCGATCGCGATCAGGATCAGCAGCGGGACGACCGTCCAGACGATCTCGATGGTCGTGCTTTCATGGAAGTTGGCGGCCTGATGCCCCTTCGACTTGCGATGGTAGATAATCGAGTAGGTCATCGCGCCGAACACCAGCACGCCGATGGCGACGCAGATCCAGAACACGAGCATGTGCAGCCCGTAGAGGTCGTGCGCGATCGGCGTCACGCCCTTCGGCATGTTCAGCGCGTATTCGGCCTGCGCGAGCGATGAAAACAGCGCCGCCGCGAGGCCCGACAGCAGCAGCGAAGCGCGTGCGGACATCTTGTTAAATCTCATTCTGAACTCCCTGAAACATACCCGCCGCTCTTGGCCCCAGGCGACTTGGTATGCCGGCTTTTGAACACAAAAATGCCACCTGAATCATACAATTCAGACGGCCCTGAAATCACCGCGAATTATACAGTCTTTCAATCGAAAGGCTAGCGCGTCCTTCTCCGCCTGATCGAGGAAATTTCCGATCTCGACGTAGTTGCCATGCGTGCCTATAGCGAGCCGGCGATCGCGATCGCGCACCCCGCTACGCTCGTCGATCAGGCGCAGCCAGGCGGTCTCGAATTCCCAGCTCTGGTCGACCCGGCGGACACCTTTTTCGACCCGCGTACGCTCGCGGTCGAGGGTGATGACTTCGCGCCGATTGACCTTGCGCGACGTCAGGAAAAGACAGGCGCCGAGCGCGGCCATCTCGAGGCCGGAAAACGGCAGCACCAGCCACAGGCCCTGGAACAGGAAGAAGATGCCGATCGCCAGCGCGACGACACAGGTGAACAGGTAGAACAGCACGAGTTCGCGCCAGGTGATGGAGCAGTTCGGTGACAGGACGATGCGGAATTCGCGATCGGGGCCGGCTTTATCGATACTCAGCATGATGCTACATTTCGCTCCGGAAGTATCCGCGAGCCCACGCGTGCTTCTGAACATCGCATAATCTATGACTTTCGAGCGAGGATTTCAACCGTGGCAGAAGGCGAGCAGCCGGCCGGCAACGACAAGCCGGGTCTGACTTTCATGCAGCTCGTCAAGAGCACGCTGGCGGCCTTCATCGGCGTGCAGAGCAACGCCAACCGCGAGCGCGATTTTACTCACGGCAAGGCGTCGCATTTCATCTGGATGGGCTTGCTGTTCGGACTGATATTCGTGCTGACGCTGATCGGCGTCGTGCAGCTGGTGTTACATTTCGTCGCCCGCTAGAAATTCCGCCTACAGGAACCAGCCGCGGATGAATACCCGCGCGTAATGATCGGCGAGCAGGAACGCAAACAGCCAGCTGAGATAAAAGATCGAGTAGCCGAAAGTCTTCATCGCGATTGCGTTCGGCTCGTCGTCGCGGTAGAGCTTGATCGCGTAGTAGAGAAAACCGACGCCGAGCGCGAGCGCGCCGGCAAGGTAGATCAGGCCACTCATCTGCACGATGAACGGCATCATCGTGACCACGAATAGCAGAATCGTATACAGCAGGATCTGGATCTTCGTGAATAGCACGCCGTGGGTCACCGGCAGCATCGGGATATCGGCCTTGGCGTATTCCTCGCGGCGGCGAATTGCCAGCGCCCAGAAGTGCGGCGGCGTCCAGACGAAGATGATCAAAAACAGCAGCAGCGCCTCGGTGTCGACGGTGCCGGTAACCGCGGTCCAGCCCAGCAACGGGGGCGCCGCGCCGGCGGCGCCGCCGAGGACGATGTTTTGCGGAGTCGCCCGCTTCAGATACATCGTGTAGATCAGCGCGTAGCCAACCAGCGAGAAAAACGTCAGCACCGCGGTCAGCAGGTTGACGAACACGACCAGCAACGCGATGCCGAACGCGCCGATACCGAGCGCGAAGACCAGCGCCGACTTCTGGTCCAGGTCGCCGGTCACCAGCGGCCGGTTGCGGGTGCGCTCCATGACACGGTCGATGTGCTCGTCGACGACATGATTGATCGCCGCGCCCGAGGCCGCGGCGAGGCCGATGCCGAGCAGGCCGAAGACGAAAACGTCGAGCGGCGGCGCGCCCTCGGCGGCCAGCAGCATGCCCACCAGCGCGGTAAACACGATCAGCAGCACGACCTTGGGTTTGGTCAGGTTGTAATACTGAGTCCAGGATGCGAGCGACAGCGAAGTCATCGATGATTCTGCTTATATGGCCCCGAAGCAGCGGGCGTTATACCCGCAAAGCGGGCCCGCTGCAATGCCGCGATGATATCAGACTCAACCGATCTGCGATAACTTCATCAGCGTCTTGAGATCCTCGAGCACGCGCTTTTCGTCGGCGTCGGGTGGATAGTGCATCATCAGGTTGCGGTCCGGGTCGACGAGGTACATCCGCGGCGCGCTGCCGACCGCCTCGATGCCCGGCAGCTCGAACTGCCGGTAGAGATCCGGGTCGCGGTAATTCTCGATCACCGCGAGATTCGGGAATTCCCGCAGATAGACCCGCGCCTTGTCGTCGAGCGGGCCGGCGCTGATCAGCACGTTCTGCAGGCGCAGGGTATCGCGTCCGAGCAGCGTCCGGATCTGGCGCATGTAGAACAGGTTGTCGCGGCAGCGCTCGCCGCAGCCATCGCGCGTAAACAGCACGAAGGTCCATTTTCGGCCGAAGCCATCGGTATGGCGTTCGCCCTCGACGGTTTCGAGCGCCGGCCAGTCGATCTTGCGCACCGGCTGAACCAGCGTGCCGTAGTTGCCGCTCGGCGGCCGCAGCTCGAACACGTAGAGCGCGAGCCAGCCGCCGACGAACGGCGCGAGGAAAACCGCGATCAGGGTGAGAAACTTTACCCGGTGCCAGAACAGGCGTTGCGCGTCCGTTTGATTCATTCGACTTTCTTCAGATTGAGTCCGACATACAGTAATACGACGATCGCGGCGAACGAAAACCACTGCAGCGCATAGGCCCGGCTCTTGTCGGGCGGCAGCCATACCGGGTCCCAGTCGCGCAGCAGTTGGCCCGGCTGTTCGGGCGCGAGCCACAACACGAACGGCAACAAGCGCGCGGAATACTGCGCCTGCAAGCCGTCGATGTCGATATGCGAGATCAGCTGCGGCCAGTTCCCGGTCAGCGTAACGCCGCCGAGATCCAGCGCCGGTTCGCTCGGGTAGAACACGATTCCCCGGGCCTCGCCGCCCTGCGCCGGCGGCGGAACCGCCGGCAAGGGCTCGCGCCGCGGTCCCCACTCGGCCCAGCCGCGATTGACCAGCAGGATATGGTCGCTGCCGACGAGATGCAATGGTGTCAGCACGTGATAGCCGGCGCGGCCGCGATATACCTGGTTGTCGAGCAGAAAATTATGCGACGTCAGGTAGCGGCCGCGGAATACGAGCTTGCGAAACTGCAGATCATCCATCGCGTCGCCCGCGACGTATTCGCTATAGGCAGCCTCGAGCCGGCGCTCGAAGCGATCCTCGATGGCTTGCTTGTAGGCGGCGCGCTCGAGCTGCCAGAGTCCGAGCGCGATGCACAGGCCAGCCGCCGCCAGCGCGGCGGCCGTCGACCACAGCCGCGGTCGGAACCGGCGTCCGGCAATCATGGCGTCGATGCACCCGGTTCGAGTACACTACGCGCTGCGCGCAGGTAATCATCCATGTTATTCGTCAAGATAATCATCGTCGTTCTGCTGCTGCTGATCGTGCTGAGCCTCGGCGCCGGCATGTTCACACTGGTGCAGGACCGCGGCTCGACCAACCGCACGGCAAAATTCCTGACTTTTCGCATCGCATTGTCGATTCTGGTCTTCCTGTTCATCGCCTTCGCGTTTTACATGGGCTGGATCCAGCCGCACGGCATAGTGCCGACATCTTCCTGATCACGCCTCACGGCCGCCCGCGGCCCAGGCATGGCCATACACGATTTCGTAACTCGCGATG
>JBFFXR010000200.1:0-5375 GCA_041569645.1 Gammaproteobacteria bacterium | reverse complement strand
CGGGCAAGGAAGTCTTCGCAGATGAAGCGCGCGATGTCGTCGATGTCGTTGAGATCGAGCGCCGGTATCGGCAGCGCGGCCGGCGGCGGGTGATCGCAGGCGAGCGCGATGACCGAATCGTCCTGTTCGTACAAATAGGGTTTCTCCAACGCCTCGCGGTGCAACTCTATTTTCGGGAAAACGACGTCCTTGTAACCCTCGACCAGCACCAGATCCGCGCGCGTCGGGTCTAGCTGCGCGACGATCGCGGCCAGCGGCGGTTCCTCGTGCGCGGCGCCGAACTCGGTAATCATCGCCATGCGCGTGCGCGTGCAGACCACGGTCTGCGCGGCGCCGGCCTTGCGTAGTTCGAAGCTGTCCTTGCCCGGCTGATCGAGATCGAAATGATGGTGCGCATGCTTGATCGCCGAAACCCTGAGTCCGCGCGCGCCGAGCAGCGGAATCAGCTGGCGCAGCAGCGTCGTCTTGCCGGTGCCGCTCCAGGCGCAAAAGCCGAGCATCGGGATCGCGGTTTTCACGGCGCGGCCCGCTGCAGCCGCGTGCGATCGTCGGGCGAATTGATATTGCGAAACATGCCGGCGCAATCGCTGAAGTCGACTTCGGCGAAGTCGTGCAGCGCGTACCAGCGATCGATCTTGCGCTCGCCGGTGGCAAGAAATTCTTCGAGATCGGGCCGCAAATCGGTGCGGATCAACGCGTGCACCGGCTGCAGGCGTTCGCCGTCGAACGCGACCTGGATCGGTGCGGCGGACTGCGCCTCGGCGACGACGAAGCGGGCGACATAGTCGTCGACCAGCAGCGGACCGTCGCAGGGCAGGGTCAGGATGTACTCGCTCGCGACCGCCGCCATCGCGCTGGCGATGCCGGCCAGCGGTCCCTGGTAGCCGGTCAGCTCGTCGCTGACGACCGGGTAGCCGAATTCCTGGTAGCGCGCCTGGTTGCGATTGGCATTGATGGCGATATCGACCGCCTGGCGCTCGAGCTGCTCGATCAGCAGCGCGATCAGCGGCTGGCCATTGAACTCGAGCAAGCCCTTGTCTTCGCCACCCATGCGGCGACCCTGACCGCCGGCGAGGATCACCGCGGTAATTTCGTCGAGCGCGAGAGTCATTGTTGCAGTGTTGCCTGCACCGGCCAGGCGGCCTGATCAACGGGCAAAGACGGTGCGAACAAAAGCGCTGGTTGTTGCAACATGCGTGGAACGAACCCGTCGAATAACGAGAGCGAATTGTACCAAGCGCCGGCGACGGCCGTCGATTATTCATTGGGGGCGGTCTTTAAAACAGGTAAAATCGGGCGGTCGGTCAACCGCGGAGAAATGACGATGGACGAAGAAGCCCTGAATATGTCGATACGCAAGTTTCTGAAGAAGGTCGGTATTACCTCACAGCGTGAAATCGAAAAGGCGCTCGACCAGGCCAGCGAGGACGGCAAGCTCGGCGGCAACCCGGTCCGGGTCAAGGCCACGCTCGAGTGCGACCTGTTCGACGGCCCGCTCGAGATCGACGGCGAAATCAAGTATTGATCGCGGTTGAATGAGCGAAAATCGCGAGTTCATCCCGCTCGACATCGCCGTGCTGACGGTGTCGGATTCGCGCGACGAGGCCAGCGACAAATCGGGCGCGCTGCTGGTCTCGTTGCTAACCGACGGCGGACACCGGCTCGCCGAGAAGGCCATCGTGCGCGACGACATTTACCGCATTCGCGAGGTGCTGTCGCGCTGGATCGCCGATGATGACCTGCGCGTCGTGCTGACCACCGGCGGCACCGGCGTCACTGGCCGCGACGGCACCCCCGAGGCGGTCGAACCACTGCTCGACAAGCGCATCGACGGCTTCGGCGAAATGTTCCGCAATCTTTCCTACGCCAACATCGGCGCGTCGACGCTGCAGTCGCGCGCGCTCGCCGGCGTCGCCAACGGCACCTATATTTTTTGCCTGCCGGGTTCGGCCGGCGCCTGCAAGGATGCCTGGACGCAATTGATCCATGCACAGCTCGACTACCGCACGCGGCCGTGCAACCTCGTCGAGCTGATGCCGCGCCTGCGCGAAAAATAACCTCGCGGCGCGGCCCCCGATTCGATTGAATTAATTTTTACTCGGAGTAATTACTCCGGATAAATGTTATTGCGGAAAGATTGATCGGTGCTCGCAGGCTCGAAGCTGGCGTGCTGGATCGCGCGGTTGTCCGGTGATTCGAAAGTCAGTTTCGACGTGACGATCGAGACCACCACCAGCAGCACGGTTGCCAGGTAAAGTGCGTACTCGCTCATCGTTTCTTCCTGAATTCTCGCAGTGCGAACCTTAGCGGCCCGGGAAGCCTTTATACCGCCGGCCTGTGAAAAAACGGTGAAAATCCCGCGGTCCCCCGAAGCGAAAATTGTTGCACGGAGCAACAATCGTGCGATTTCGGGATTCGGATCCAATGGTTGTTCTGCGCAAGTTTTGTTCGCCGGGAAGAGAATTGATTCAGGTCAGGACGCGCGCCCCGCGATTGTGTGACCGTGGCCTCGACCGCAAACCGGAGGGTCGCCCGGTGTTTTCGGCCGGGTTCCAAGGTGCCAACGGCATACGTCTCATTTCGAAGCAATCGAACGCTGCAGGGTATCGTGATCTGGTTGCTGGTTGTATGGATCGTGACCGCGATCCGGCCGCTGTACCCGCGCGACTGGCTGCTCGAGAACCTGCTGGTTTTCGTTTTTGCCGCGCTGCTGATCGGTACCTACCGGCGTTTCGTGTTCTCCAACCTGTCGTACGGGCTTTACGCGGTATTCATTACGCTGCACCTGATTGGCGCGCACTACACCTATGCCGAAACGCCGCCGGGTTTCTGGGTGCAGGCGTGGTTCGATCTCGAGCGCAATCATTACGACCGCTTCGTGCACTTTGCCTTCGGCCTGTTGCTCGCCTTCCCGATTTGCGAGCTGCTGCTGCGCCAGTCGGGAGCCTCGCGAGGCTGGTCCGCCTTTCTTACCGTCAACTGCATCCTCGCGATGAGCGCGTTGTACGAAGTCATCGAAGGCATTACCGCGATGATCGTCAGCCCCGAGCTCGGCAGCGCCTATCTCGGCACCCAGGGCGACGAATGGGATGCGCAAAAGGACTCCGCGCTCGCGTTCGTCGGTGCGGTGATCGCGATGCTGGTGATCTCGGGAATGGGCCACCGGCGAATTTCTACTTCGAGTAATAATTGACTCACGGGACAACGGTGACGGGGTCGCCGATGCGGATCGGGGCGCCGGCGACGACGCGTGCGATGATGCCGCCGTGACCACGCATTGCGTTGTAGCCGCCCGCGCCGAGCGCGCGCTCCATCCGGCTGCACGGATGGCACGGGCCGCCATATTCGAGCAGCGCGGCGCCGATGCGGAAGCGTTTGTCTTTCAGGGCAAGCAGATTAATCCCGGCGACGACGAGGTTGCGCCGCAGCAGTTCGGGTTCGACCATGTCGAGGCCGACGAGCGCGGCGATCGCGGCGAGGTGTTCGTGCTGGATCAGCGTGACCTGGCGCGGATTGTCGGCGGAGCGCGCGGCAAACCGGTCGCCGCGGAGACCCTGGCCCGGAATCAACTCGGCTTCGGCGACCATTTGCACCGGCGCGCCGCGCGCGGGACGCAAGCCGATCCATTCGAGACGGCCGGTCTGCGGCAGCGTGGCCAGCAGTTCCCCGAGCGGGGTCGCGGCCATCAATCGGCCTGGTGACGCGTGTCCCGCTTGACCGATTTGGGTCGCGCCGGCGGTTTCGCGTCGTAGTCGATCGTATCGCCGCCGTGGTAAACGAGAAAATGCCGGCCCTTGGCGCGCGCGATCAGCGTGACGCCGACCCGCTGCGCGATTTCGAGGCCCATCGCGGTAATTCCCGAGCGCGACAGCAGCACCGGGATTTCCATCAGCGCGACCTTGATGACCATTTCCGACGTCAACCGGCCAGTCGTGTAGAACAGCTTGTCGTGGCCGTCGAGACCGTGCAGCCACATGTAGCCGGCGATCGCGTCGACCGCGTTGTGGCGGCCGACGTCCTCGATAAAGAGCTCGATGCCGTTCGCTTCGCTGCATAGCGCGCAGCCGTGCACCGCGCCGGCGTTCTTGTATATTTCGTTGTATTCGGAAAGTTCGTTGAGTAAATCGTAGATCGCCGATTGCCTGAGCTTCGGCGCCTGCATCTTCACTTCGTCGATGTCGGCCATCAGGTCGCCGAACATCGTGCCCTGGCCGCAGCCGGTGGTAACCGTCTTGCGCTCGAGCTTCTCGTCGATGCCATCGACGCCGTCCCAGCTCACGATCGCCGCCGATTCGGTTTCCCAGTCGACCTGGATCGCGCGGATCTGCTCGATGTCGATGATCATGCGCTGATTGCGCAGCCAGCCGAGGATCAGCAGCTCGGGATGGTTGCCGAGCGTCATCAGCGTGACCAGTTCCTTCTTATCCAGGTACAGCGTCAGCGCGCGCTCGACCGCGATCGCGCCGTCGACCGGCTCGCCAAATTCGTTGAACGCGACGACGTCGGCGGTGGCCTTGAGGCCGGCATTCGTGAGTTCGGGCAGGCGGCGAGGCTTCTCCGCCTTTTGCGCGCGGGGCACGTCAACCTCCGGTGAGGTTCATGTGGCGCAGCAATACCTCGGCGGAGTTGAGATTGAAGTCGTGACCTTTCGGCTTGATCTGCATCGAGTCGATGATCGCCTGTTCGAGCACCGCGTCGTCGCGCGGATTGGCGCGCACGACGTGGCGCAAGTCCATCGAGTGCTCCTGGCCGAGGCACAGCAGCAGCCGGCCCTCGGCGGTCAGGCGCACGCGGTTGCAGGACTCGCAGAAGTTATGGCTGTGCGGCGAAATGAAACCGACGCGGGTATTTTGGTGTTCGATCAGCTGGTAATAACGCGTCGGGCCGCCGGTTTTGTAGGTCGTCGGCACCAGTTCGTAGTGCCGCTCCAGATCTTCGAGGATCTGGTCGCTCGAGTAATAGGCCACCGCGCGGTCGTGATGATCGTTTTGGCCGAGCGGCATTTCCTCGATGAAGCTGATGTCGAGGCCGCGGCCGATGCAGAATTCGACCAGGTCGTGGATCTCGTCGTGGTTGTAGTTTTTCAGCACCACCGCGTTGAGCTTGATCTTGTCGAACTCGCATTCGAGCGCCGCGTCGATGCCGTCGAGGGTCTTCGCGAGTTCGCCGATGCGCGTCATCTCGCGGAAGCGCTCGGGCTTGAGCGTATCGAGGCTGACGTTGATGCGCGTGACGCCGGCGTCCTTCAACGGCCGCGCGTACTTGCGCAGCTGGGTCGCGTTGGTCGTCAGCGTCAGGTCGCGCAGGCCGTCGACCTCGCCGAGGTTCTCGAACAGCTGCAGGATGTTGCGCCGCACCAGCGGTTCGCCGCCGGT
>JBFFXR010000199.1:0-5395 GCA_041569645.1 Gammaproteobacteria bacterium | reverse complement strand
TCGCGAGCATGTCGGCGACCGCGCGCGCGACCTGCGCGTCGTCGCCGTAGCGGTCGGTCGGCGCCATCATCGTGATGCGGAAACCGTCGGGGTAACCGGCCTCCTGCAACAGCCGGCGCGCGAGCGCGAGGTCGTAGCGCGGCTCGAGCTTGGCGTTATGGCCGCGGTAGCCGGGCGGACTGAGCTGCGCCGCCGGCGTGGCGAATCCCTGCATGAATTTCCGCGCGATCGCGTCGTTGTCGATCGCGTGCACGATCGCCATGCGCACACGCTGCCGGCGCAACTCCGGGCGGCGGTTCTGGTTCATCTGCAGCATGACGATGCGGGTGCCGGGCAGCGTGACCAGCTCGACGTCGCCGGCCTCACGGATCCGGTCGAACTCGCCCGGCGATACCGGCGCGATCAAATCGACCTCGCCGGCCAGCAGCGCGTCGACGCGGGCCTTGCCATCGCTGATCGGCGTGAACACGATGCGCTCGACGTTGCCGGGCGAGCGCCGGTCCCAGTAATCGGCGAAGCGCTCGAACACGATGCGGCCGTTGGCCTCGCGCGAGACGACCCGGAACGGGCCCGAGCCCGACACCCGGGTCGACGCGAACGACTCGCCGTTCTTGACGATCGCGGACTTGTCGTTGCCGTTGGCGTCGCGGCCGCGGTAAAACTTCCGGTCGAGCGCGAACAGGTGGGTCGCCGCGTGCAACACGAGCGGGTTCGGGGCGCTCGTCATCAGGTCGATCGTGTAATCGTCGACCACGCGCAGCTCGGTGAAGTCGGCGAAGACATTGGCGAAGTCGTCGCTGGTCTTGAGCCGGTCGAAGCTGAACTTGAAATCCGCGGCCGTCAGCGGATTGCCGCTGTGGAAGCGGACGCCGCGGCGCAGGAAAAAGCGCACCGTCATCGGGTCGAGGCGTTCCCAGCGGGTCGCGAGCCGCGGTTCGAAGGCAAGCTCCCGGGTAAAGCGCAGCAGCGGGTCGAAGGACAGGTGGGCGAACTGCAGCACGCCGGCGGAACGCTGTTCCTGCACGTCCAGCGTCTCGGGGCCCGCGTCGTAGGCCAGCCTGATTTCCGCCGCCGACGCCGGCGCGAAACCTAACCAGGCGCCCAGCAGCAGGCCCGCCGCGAGTCGCAGCCGGTTAACGCCGGCGAGCGCAGCTTCGGCGTCGGGACGCCCGCGCGCACCGGCGCCGGAATTTTGGATGTTGAACCGGGGCATTATTGTTTCAGTCTCGAATCGAAACTGTTTATTCGGGGCGCGATCCTACCCCGACCGCTAGTAAATTGCTACTTCGCCGAGCAGCCAGTCGACGTGATCGTCGTCTTCGAGCACGAGGCGCTTGCGTGTCTGGTAGTTCAGTTCCGGAGTCGTCCGCAGCAGCGCCTGGTACTTGCTCGCTTCGATCGAGATCAGGCCGCAGTCGGTGGTCGCGCCGAGTTCGACCGCGCGTGCGCCGGTATAGGGCCGCCAGCCGAACTCCTCGCCGTTGACGATTTTTTCCTCGGTGCCGTCATCGTGACGAACCGAGCCGAAGCCCTCGACGAACACGTAGAGGTGGCCGTCGTCGAGCCACAGCGACTTGCCGCCCTCGACCACGCGCCACTCGGCGATGCGCGACAGTTTGTCGGTGACGGTCGACGACAGCGTCGCGAATTGCGGCAACAGCTTGACCACCGGGCGCAGCAGCCAGCGGTTCTCGAGCATTGCCTGCAGGCCGCTGTGGCGAATGAAATTGCGGAAGGTTTCCTCGGCGAAGACGCAAACCGTCACCGGCGTCTTGGCGACGACGCTCGCGTTGCGCACGCCGGAACCGGTCAGCACCGCCATCTCGCCGATCACGTCGCCGGCCTGCAGCGTCGCGATCGCCTCGCGGCTGCCCTGGTCGACGCGCACGACTTCGCAGTAGCCGGTCAGGATCAGGTAGACCGAGCCGTGGGTCGTGGCTTCCTGCACGATGATGACGTCGTCGGTGTTGTAGCGGTAGATCTCCTGCTCGGCGAGCAGGTTGCGCATCCAGCGATTCGGCAGCGGCTGCGCCAGCCAAGTGGTCAGGTAATGGTTGATCTGCGAAGTGTAAATCGTGCTGTCGCCCTCGAGCAGCGTGTAGCGCTTGCCCGAACTCGCGACCGAGAAAGTCGTCTGCAGCGCTTCGGGCACGTCTTCGACGTGGACGAAAACCACGCGATCGGCTTCGGATTCGAGCGCATCCGACGGATCGCCGTGGATGTCGCCGCCGCCGCCGTCGGCGATCAGCAGGTGAAACGAGTGACGGTAGAGGCGCTCGAGATTGTCGAGGGTTTGCTGGCGTACGAGCCCGGATTCGGCCAGCTGACGAACCGTCGCCATGTTCTGGTTGTCGCCGACGATACAGACATCGCGGTACTGCCCCTTGTGCATCGTCGAGAAGGTCGCACCTATCGTCGGGATGCTGTGCACCGTATTGTGCACCTTGATGTTCAGCCCGTAGTAGTTCAGCGTATCGCCCGGGCGCACGCGAATCAGCGCGAAGTGCTCGCGCACGACGTCGACCTTCCAGCCGAGACTGCAGGCGAGTTTTTCCATCGCCATGTTGAAGATTTCCTCGGTGGTGATGACCTCGACCCGATGCGGCATTTCCATTAGCGGAAACATCGAACAGTGGTCGTCGTGCAGATGCGTCAGGAACACCGCCGAGATCTGATTCTTCGAGATCCCGCGCGCGAACAGGTGCTGGTCGAGAAACGGGATCGAGTCGATCAGCAGGTAATCGCCGTTGTAGCACAGCGCAAGCCCGGTACAGGGCTCCTCGGTCGAAAAGCCCGATGCGCCGCCGAGCACCTCGATGCCCAGTTTGGCAAGCCCGCCGGGCACGTAATCGATCGGCACCGGGTAGGGCGGCAGGATCTCGTCGTCGTCGTTGAGGTCGACGAACACGTCACCGCCGGGACTCGATACGAGGTAGCGGTCGACGCCCTTGCGCTCGATCGCGAAGTCGCCGGTCACGGCGAGGTTGTTCTCGAACGGTACCAGCGTGAAGAAATCCTGCACCTGTATGACCTTGTCCTCGTCGTTCTTGATCGCGAGGGCCTGCGAAACCCCGAGCCACTCCTCTTTCAACTCCTCCTCGGTATGCCAGGCTTCGAGTTCCTCGCGTGTCGGTCCCAACAGAGTGAAACGCAACAGACGCAGCGCGTGTGTGATCGATTCGTCGTCGCCGACCAGGTTTAACTTGCGCTTCTCGGCCAGGCCCTTGGAGAAAAACAGAAAGAAGTAGAGCGGAAACTCGAGGCTGTTGAGCAATGACGCGTTTTTTTCGCGTATGTCGGTCAGCACCAGCGTATCGAAGCGGGTGATGCCTTCGCGCAATAACCCCTTCAGGACCTCGGGCGGCTGACCGAACAGGATGACCTCCGCTTCGTCACTGACGATTCGACTGCCGGGCGCGGGGGTAAGTAGTTTTGGTTCAGCCATTATCCTGATAATTATTGCTGAACGCTCAAGTGTAACCCGCGTTTTTTGGGGGTAAAAGGGTAAAAGTGTTAGATAGTTTGCAGAACACGAATAAAACGGCTCATTTCGCAACCGACGGCCGCAGCCGACACGCATACAGTGCTTCGTAATAAGGCCGCGCGGACGCGGCGATCGCAGCGTTTTTCGCCGATAGTTCGAACTGCTTGTCACGATACGGAGCGAAGCCGGTCGAGCGCCAGACCGCATCGTACCAGTACTTGCCCCAGACGCCGTCGCTGTCGCGCGAACCGGCGGGCCAGCTCAACATTTGCGCTTTGAACTCGATGCCGAGCCGGTCGCAAAGCGCGCGCAGCATTGTCTCGGGATCTTCGAGAAATTCGCGGCTGTCGATCACGACCGGCACCTCGCCGGTCATTTCGGCCACCCGTTCGAACAGCTCCGCCTGCTGGATGAAGCCGATGTCGTCGAGCGTCGCGTCGGCGCGCACTGCCGCGTACGATGCGATCACCGCCTCGGGTTCGCGAATCAGGAAACAGTTGTGCAATTGCGCGAGCCACGCGCAATCGAGCTCGGGCAGCAAGTGCAACGTCATGTGTTTCTGGTAGAAGATCGGCGCGCCGTCGGGCGCGTCGCCGACGCAGCGCGCGATGATCGCGTCGGCATCGCTGCCCCAGGCGGCGATGACCTCGTCGGCGCCCGGGTGCGGCAGCCCGCTGCGCGCGAGGTAGTAGCCGTAGAGCGGTTCGTCCCAGACCGTGCAATCTTCGCGATTTTCCCAGGCGCGCATCAGCGCGGTCGAGATATTGCGCGGCCCCGACCACATCGCGATACGCAACGTCACCGGCACTCTCGCTCGAGGCGTCGGAGGTAGAGTTTTTGCAGGCGTTCGACCAGCGGCCCGCGTTCGCCGTCGCCGATCTTGCGGCCGTCGACTTCGCGCACCGGCGCGAGCCCGGCAAATGTGCCGGTGACGAAGGCTTCGGCGGCGCCGTAGACGTCGGTCAGGCTGAAGTTCTTTTCAAACACCGCGATATCGTTGTCGCGGCACAGCTCGATGACGATGCCGCGGGTGATGCCGCCGAGGCAGTAATCGCCGCTCGAGGTCCAGACCTCGCCGTTGCGCACGATGAAAAAATGCGTCGAGTTGCAGGTCGCGACGAAACCATGCGGATCGAGCATCAGCGCTTCGTCGGCGCCGGCTTTCGCCGCCTGGATGCACGCGGCGATGCAGGTATGCTTCGAATGCGTGTTCAGTTTCGGATCCTGTACGTCGGGATAGCCGCGGCGCACGTGCACGGTAAACAGCCGGATGCCGTTGCGCGCCGTTTCGGGCAGCGGCTCCTTGTACTCGGGGATGATGACGATCGTCGGCGGCGTAATCGTGACGCGCGGGTCCTGGTAGGGCGTCGCCTTGACGCCGCGGGTGACCATCAGGCGAATGTGCACGCCGTCGCGCATGGCGTTTTTTTCGAGCAGCCGGTAGAGGCGCGCCTCGAGCTCGGCGGGCGATACGTCCATCGCCATGTCCAGCGCCTTGGCGCCCTCGTAGAGGCGCTCGAGGTGGCGCGCGAGAAACGCGATCTTGCCGTTGTGCACGCGCAAGCCCTCCCAGACCCCGTCGCCGAGCACGAAGCCCGAGTCGAAGACCGAGACCTTCGCCTCGTCGCGGGCGAAGAATTCGCCGTTGATGTCGATGACGATTTGCGCGTTGCGCGGATCGTCGCGGTAGTCGTGCGTGCCTTTAGTCATCGAGGCTCCCGAGTTCGAAGCTGGCACCGAGACTTTTGATTTCGAGTACGCGGCGACCGTCGCGCTCGATTTCGTCGGCCAGCTGGATCAGATCGTAGAAGGCGCCGCGGCCGATCAGCGCGTCGAGACCGTCGCGCACGCGCAGGTAGGGCCGCGGCTCGCCGGAATGCGGATCAGTTTCGATACGCAATGGATGGTCGG
>JBFFXR010000198.1:0-5395 GCA_041569645.1 Gammaproteobacteria bacterium | reverse complement strand
TTCACGATCTTCAGCAAGATCACCAAGGGTGCCAAGGAGCGTTTCGAGAGCGCCGACTGGCAGGCCGAGCGCGACGCGTCGCGCGAGCGCATCAAGTTTTACGACACGCGCGTCAACGACGCGATCCGCGACCTGCAGCAACTGTTCGACCTCGAGCCGTTCGACAGCCAGCTGTGGTTCGACGTCAAACGCGAATACGTCCGCCTGATCAGCAACCACCTGCAGCCGGAGCTCGCCGAAACCTTTTACAACTCGGTCTTTTGCGCACTTTTCCACCGCGACTATTTCGGCAACGACTACATCTTCGTGCGCAGCGCGGTTTCCACCGAGTTCATCGATTCGGACAAGCCGTCATACCACGTCTACTACCCGGCCAAGCGCGGCTTTCGCGCGGCGATCCGTCAGGTGCTGCTCGACGCCGGCTTCGACCTGCCGTTCGAGGACATCAATCGCGACGTGCGCAACATCATCCGCGCGCTGGTGCGCGAGAACTTCCCGCGCCCGCGGCGCGCCCACCTGAATTTTCAGTTCCAGGTCATCAGCGCGCTGTTCTACCGCAATAAGGCGGCCTATATCGTCGGCCGCGCGATCAACTCGGATCGCGTCATCCCGTTCGCGGTGCCGGTGCTACACAGCGGCAATCGGTCGGTCTATTGCGACGCGATCATCATCGGCACCCGCGGGCTCACGCGGCTGTTTGAATTTTCCTACGTCTACTTCATGGTCGATCACCCCGTGCCGTCGTCGATCGTCGGTTTCCTGCGGCGGCTGATGCCGGCGCGCAACAAGGAGTCGTTCTACTCGGCGATCGGTTTCCACAAGCAGGGCAAGACGGTTTTCTACCGCGAGTTCCTGCACCATCTGAAACATTCCGAGGACCAGCTCGTGTTCGCGCCGGGCATCAAGGGTATGGTCATGGCGGTGTTCACGCTGCCGTCTTACCCGTACGTGTTCAAGGTCATCCGCGACCGCTTTCCGCCGCCGAAAAAGACCACCCGCGAGGCGGTGTTCGCGACCTACCGGCTGGTCAAGATGCACGACCGCGTCGGCCGCATGTCAGATATTCTCGAGTATTCGCATGTCGCGCTGCCGCGCGATCGATTCTCCGGAGAATTACTCGACGAGCTTTACGAAACCTGCGCCAACAGCATCAGCGAGGAAGGCAAACAGATCGTACTCAAGCACGTCTACATCGAGCGCCGCATGACGCCGCTCAACATCGCCGTCGCCGAGGCCGACGACGCCTACCTGTCGAAGCTGATGAAAAGCTACGGTGAAGCGATCAAGGAACTCGCCGGCGCCAACATCTTTCCCGGCGACCTGTTGATGAAGAACTTCGGCGTCACCGGTTCCGGCCAGGGCCGCATCGTGTTCTACGATTACGACGAAATCTGTTACCTGACCGAATGCAACTTCCGCAAGATACCCGAAGCACGCTACCCCGAGGACGAACTCGCGGCCGAACCCTGGTACAGCATCGCCGCCAACGACATCTTCCCGGAGCAGTTCTCGACCTTTCTGTTCGCCGACAACCGGGTGCGCCAGGCTTTCCTCAAACACCACGCCGACCTGCTCGACGCGAACTTCTGGAACGGCAAGCAGGACAACATCAAGGCCGGCATCTACGAGGACGTCTTTCCCTACCCGCAGCGGATTCGTTTCAAGCGCTGACGCCGAAATTATCGCTTGCCCGGCGTGAAAGTCGCGGCGATGAATTCGAACAGGTTGACCAGGCTTTCGGCAAGCCCGCTACCCATGTCCCGGTAAAAAGCATAACCTGGAACGAAGTGAAC
This sequence comes from Gammaproteobacteria bacterium, assembly GCA_041569645.1. Lineage (GTDB taxonomy): Bacteria > Pseudomonadota > Gammaproteobacteria. Next base: position 3,602 of record JBFFXR010000198.1, on the reverse strand, counting down.
GATCGGTAAGTATTCGTCGTGCGATTTATCTTTGTACATCCCCGGCCTCCGGTTTCAGTTGCCGAGAGCATTGTCGATCCGATTCGTCTTCGCGTAATGAGCGAGTTCTGCCGAGTTGTGATGTTTTTGTGATTTTGTCGTGAAATCAGGTATTTAGATCACACAATCCGATTGGATTTGCGGGTTTCGCGATTTCATCGGACGGCTAAAACCGGTAAACTCGGAGACCTCGCCCTGGATCGGGATTCGATAGTCGGATATCAGCCATGATCTACCGCAGCGGCAATTTTTCCCTCGACACGCAGTCGTTCGCGTTCACGCGCGACGGTCAATCCATAGCAATCGAACCGCAGGTCTTCGACCTGCTGGTTTACCTGATGGACAATCGCGACCGCGTCATCGGCAGCGACGAATTGCTAGAACAGCTTTGGAATGGCCGCATTGTCACCGACAACGCCCTCAATGGCCGCCTCAAGATCGCGCGCAAGGCGATCGGCGACGACGGCCGCCAGCAAAGAATGATCAAAACCGTGCCGCGGCGCGGCTACCAGTTCATCGCCGACGTCGAAATCGATTCGCCCGTCGCCCGCGAGCCTGTCACCCCTGCTCCTCGTTCCGAGGGTGCGTCCAGCAGACCATCGATTGCTGTGCTGCCATTCGAGTATGTCGGCGGTGATCCGGACCGGGAATACCTCGCCGACGGGCTCTCGCAGGAGATTACCGCCAATCTCTGCCATTACCGGGACCTGCTCGTCATCAATCGCGAATCGACGATGCTTATCGACGGCGGCGACAAGGATCTCGCCAAACTGGCTGCCGTTCTAGGCGTCGACTATCTGGCTTGCGGCACTGTCAGGCAGTTCGATGGCCGAGTGCGCGTATCGATACGCCTGCTCAATACCGAGAATTTCGAAACCATCTGGGCCGACCATTTTGACGATGACCTCGCCGGCCTGTTCGAGATCGAGGATCGGGTCGCGTCGAGCATCGCTTCGGTCCTGGTGCGGCACATCGAACATCGTGCGCACCGGCGCGCGCTGCGCAAGCGCCCGGAAAACATGACCGCCTACGACTGCACGATGCGAGGAAAAAAGCATATGGATAGCTGGGACCCGGAGTTGACCGCCGAATCCCGCCTACACTTCGAGAGGGCTATTTCGCTCGACCCAGAGTATGCACCGGCGCACGCCTATCTGGCCTTCACCTACTGTATCGAAGCCGAAGTTCCGTGGGGCATGGATCGCGATGCCGCGGTGGCACGTGCTTTCGATCATGCCGAAAAGGCGGTCAGGTTCGACGAATTCGACAGCGATGCGCACGTCGCGATGGGTTGGGTATTCCAGTTGCAGCGTAAATTCGAGCTGGCCGAATCTCAGCTGGACAGGGCTATCGCCTGCAATCCCAACCTCTACGGGGCCTATTGCGTCAAGGGTTGGGTCCTGGCGGTTTGCGGCAGGGCTGCCGAAGCGGAACAATGCGAGGCAAACGCGATACGGCTGAATCCACTCGCCCCGGACGGATGTCTGGTGACGATCGTCTTAGCAAAGTATCTTCAACGTGACTACGTCGCCGCGCTGCAGGTATTTTCGCGCATTAAAGAGAACTTCATCGATGCCATCGCGATGCAGGCCGCCTGCCTTGCGCAACTGGGTCGAGTTCGAGAGGCGAAAGACGCGGCCGAAAAGGCGCTTTCGCAGAACCGCGACTACATTCGTCAAGGCGACTGGATACGCGGTTGGGCTTTCAGAAATCCCGAGGATTTTGAGCACGTGCTCGACGGCTTCTATAAATCGGGCCTGCTGCCCGACCCGTCCACACTGACTGACAATCCATCGCTCGCGGTATTGCGCTTCGCCAACCTGTCGGCCGATCCCGAGCAAAAATATTTCTCGGACGGTCTGGCGGCGAACATCTGCGCGCGCCTGTCGCGCTTTCGCTCGTTGCGAGTACACTCGGCGATCGAATTTGACACGCGGGAAAAATCATCGTTACAGCTCGCGGCCGAACTCGGAGTGGTTTACCTGCTCAAGGGCACCGTTCAGCGTGAAGGCGAGCAGGTTAGAATATTTGTCGAACTGCTAGACGGCCGCTCGAACGAAATTGCCTGGTCGGAGACATTCGACCGCGCGGGCGGCTCAGTCATGGATATCCAGGACGACGTCGCGCGGGCCGTTGCCGGTTCGTTATGGAGCAGTCGTGGCTCGTTGCGCGCAGCCGAAAGGGCCAGGACATTTCGTAAAATTACCGAGGATTTCAATGCCTTCGACTATATCTTGAAGGGTCAATATCACAAGGAGAAGTACAGTGCCGAGGGCCTCTCCGAAGCGCACCGGTGTTTTGCGCGCGCGGTCGAAATCGATCCCGATTGTGCCGAGGCGCTCGGCTGGGACGCCTGGGTCCACATCTGCGATATGGTAATGGGCTATACGGATGACCCGGAGCACTCGCTCTCGGAAGCATTCGAGAAAGCGCGCCGGGCGATCGAAATCGATCCGGACTCGGAGATGGGACACTGGGCACTGGCCGACGCATTGATCACGCAGGGGAATTACGAAATGGGGCTTGCTCAGTACGACAAGGCGATCGAAATCAACCCGAACAACCCGGACATCATCGTCACCAAGGGCACCGAGCTTGCCATGTGCGGACGCCACGACGAAGGCCTGCGCCTGATCGAGGAGGGAATTGCGTTCAACCGGCATCCGCCGGAGTGGTACGCCTGGCATCTTGGCATCGCGCAATTTTGCGCGGGCCATTTCGAGCAGGCGATCACCGCGTTCAACCGCATGAATCAGCATAACAAAGATACGCACTCTTACCTGGCTGCCTGCTATGGGTTACTCGATAAAATGGAGTCGGCAAGCCAGCACGTTGCCGAGTTGATGCGCCTCGATGAAGCAATCAATCCGGGCAGAATCGTCGATCTGCACGACAATTTACCGAATGACGTTCTGCAAAACCTGGCTGACGGACTCGATGCCGCATTTCACTTCGCGGCTTTCCCGGAGTACCCGAAGCTGGTTGAAGCATCTCATCGACCCTGACGGCGTTCCCACCACTATCGATATCGCGAGTCCTGAACAAATTGTTACTTGCCGCTTCGCAAGAGCGTCATCAGGTAGCGCGCGGCGAAGTAATCGAGGTGGCTGCCGCCGCCGTTTTTCATCAGCGTGATTGCATCGGCCGAGTTACGGCCGGCCACCTTGCCCTGGCATAGCTCGAAAAGGTCGGCGCGGATGTCGTCCGGCGTGATGACGCCGCGCGCGAACGGGCCGAGGAATTCGCCCGAGCGTTCGGTGGTCTGGCGGTGGTCGACAAAAATCGAGCTGCGCAGCAGGACGTCGTCGTCGGATTCGCGCAACTCGGGCTTGAACGAACCGACCAGGTCGACGTGCGCGCCGGGTTTGAGCAGCGCGCCCCTGATCAGCGGCTCGGTCGCCATCGTCGCGGCGGAAACGATATCTGCCTCGGAGAGCGCCGCATCGAGATCATTGGTCGCGTTTGCGGGCACGCCTTCTTCGCCCAGCGCAGCGGCGAGTCGCTGTGCGTTCGCCGCGGTCCGGTTCCAGATCAGAATGCGCTCGATCGAGGGACGTACGCTG
>JBFFXR010000197.1:0-5410 GCA_041569645.1 Gammaproteobacteria bacterium | reverse complement strand
CGAGCTGCTGCTCGCCAAGTAACCCCGGATCCCTTCGATGGACAGCTTCACGATTTACATCGTTCTTGCCGGCGCGCTCGGCCTGTTCATGGCCTGGGGCATCGGCGCCAATGACGTCGCCAACGCGATGGGCACGTCGGTCGGCTCGCGCGTACTGACGATCAAGCAGGCCGTCCTGGTCGCCGCGATATTCGAGTTCAGCGGCGCCTTTCTCGCCGGCGGCCAGGTCACCTCGACGATCCGCAAGGGCATCGTCGACAGCAATGCGATCTCGCAAACACCCGAGCTGCTGATCTTCGGCATGCTCGCGTCGCTGATGGCGGCCGGCCTGTGGTTATTGCTCGCATCGCGCAACGGCTGGCCGGTATCGACGACGCATACCATCGTCGGCGCCATTGTCGGCTTCGCCGTGGTAGGCTTGGGCATCGAAGCGGTCAAGTGGGACAAGGTCGGCAACATCGTCGCGAGCTGGGTGGTTTCACCGGTGCTGTCCGGCGCACTCGCGTTCTTCCTGTTTCGTAGCGTGCAGAAACTGATCCTGAACACCGACGACCCGATCGGCAACGCCAAGCGCTACGTGCCATTCTACATCTTCGCGACCGGTTTCATGATCGCGCTGGTGACGTTGTTCAAGGGCCTCAAGCATATCGGTCTCGAGTTTTCGACGCTGCAGAACTACCTGATCGCGACCGCGGTCGGGTTCGTCGTCATGGGACTCGGTATCTACTTCATCTCGCGGATCAAGTTCGACCCGGCCGACGACCGGGATTTCCACTTCGCCAACGTCGAGAAGATTTTCTCCGTGCTGATGGTCGTCACGGCCTGCTCGATCGCATTCGCACACGGTTCCAACGACGTCGCCAACGCGGTCGGACCGATGGCCGCGGTAATCAGCGTCGCGACCGAGGGCGAGGTAACGCAAAAATCGCAGATGCCGGTGTGGGTGCTGCTGATCGGCGGCATTGGCATCGTCATCGGGCTGGCGACCTACGGTAAGCGGGTTATCGCGACGATCGGCCGCAAGATCACCGAGCTGACGCCGAGCCGCGGGTTCGCCTGCGAACTCGCGGCCTCGACGACGATCGTCATCGCGTCGGGCACCGGCCTGCCGATTTCGACGACCCACACGCTGGTCGGCGCGGTACTCGGCGTCGGCCTCGCGCGCGGCATCGGCGCGCTCAACCTCGGCGTCATCGGCAAAATCTTCATGTCCTGGATCGTGACCCTGCCGGTCGGCGCAGGCCTGTCGATCTTCTTCTTCTACTTCTTCAAAGGCCTGTTCGGCTGATCTCGCCCGCGCCCCCGGTTTAGCGGTGGATTTTACTGAGAGTAAAATCTCGCATCGCGGGCATGCGATCGCCGGCAAGTCTCGGCTCGAGTTTTTACTCTGAGTAACAATCAGAGCTCCGATCTGCGCTCAGCCGGGATAGCGCGCGACGAGACCCGCGTAAATATCGTCGCGGAAACCCGGGCTGGTGCTGTCGAGCTCGGCGAGCAGTTCGAATAAATGCTCGTTGTCCTCGCGGCCGGCCCACAGCTTGACGTAGCTGCCGTCCTTGTAGCCGTGGTCCTGGCGGAAGAAGTTGAGCACGTTCTTGCCGACGTACATGCAGTAGAGATCGTCGAAGTCGAAATCGGTCAGCGCCATCAGGTTGGCGAAAGCGGAAAAGTGCATCGATTTCGCGGCGATCGTCGACTGTGCCAGCTGCTCGATGGCTTCGCGAATATCCTCGTTTTGCCCCGGATTCGCGAGTTCCGCGGCGATACGGTCGGCGGCACGCTCGTAGTCGGGCTCGCGCAGCAGGGTGTCGCTCATTGCGAAGTGCAGGATATCGACCAGTTCGAGCCGCACCTGTTCGAGATCGGGTTGTTGATGCTTCCACCACTTCCAGCCGTAGTGGTCGAGCATTTCCGCGCACTCGGTCCAGATCGCGCGATACCACGCGTTGCCGGCATCGCGCCAGTCGGGATTGACCCGCGCATTCATCGCATCCTGCATCTCGAGCATGACCAGCAATTGTTGCTTCATTGGCGTTCCGGCGGCCAAAATCGCGAGTGTAGCGAAGCGCCTACATGCCGTACAGCCACGGCAGCAAGAACGTCAGGAGGCCCCACATGATGATCACCAGCGGCAGGCCGACGCGGACGAAATCGACGAAGCTGTAATTACCCGCGTTCATGACCAGCAGGTTCGTCTGATAAGCCATCGGCGTCGCGAAACTCATGTTGGCGCCGAACAGCACCGCGAGCACGAAAGGTTCGAACGGCTGGTCGAGCTGCTGCGCGATGCCGATCGCGATCGGCGTGCCGATGACCGCCGCGGCATTGTTCGACACGACATTGGTCAGGAGCGCCATTAAAATCAGCAGGCCGCTCAGGATCACCGTCGGCGACGCGCCCTGGGCGAGCGATACGTAGGCGCTCGCGATCATGTCGGCGCCGCCGGTTTCGACCATCGCGGTGCCCATCGCGAGGCTCGTAACAATAATCAGGATCACCGGCGCGGACAGGGCGCGAGTCGCGTCGAACCACTTGATGCAACCGGTGAACAGCATCGCGGCGACGCCGCACAGCGCGCTAACCGCGATCGGCAGGAAGCCGAAAGCCGCCATCAGGATGATCCACAGCATGATCAGCACCGCGAGCGGCGCGCGCGACGAGATCGGTAGCGCCGCCTTGGCATCGAGCACCAGCAGGTTACGGCTCGACTTCAGGCGCTTGATGTTCGAGACCGAGCCCTGCACCAGCAGCACGTCGCCCGAATGCAGGCGGGTTTCCTCGGTATGCTCGGTGCCCTGCTGGCTGAGCCACTTGTTGGTCCGGTACAGTGCCAGAACCGCCAGCTGGTAGCGCTCGCGGAAGCGAATATTGGCGAGCGTCCGCCCGTCGAGCGTCGAACCGGGTACGACGACGACTTCGGCGATTTGCTGGGTCGTATCCCGCAGCGGATGCTCCTCGTCGACCGGTTCGTCGCCCGAAAACAGGCTCGCCTTGAGGATCGTCTCGAGTTCCTTGAGCCGGTCGGGCGTGCCGCGCACCATGATCCGGTCACCGGCGCGCAACAGCAGGTCCGGAATCGGCATCAGGCGGTTCAAGCGTTCGCCGCGCAGAATGTGCACGACCTCGAGATTGCCGCCGCACAGCTCGATGGCTTCGGACAGCGTCTTTTCGTTGACCGTGCTGTCCTCGTTGATTCGCAGTTGCGCGGTGAACAGTCGCGGCGACGTGGTTTCGAGTCGCGCCTCGCGCGGCGGCAGCAGGCGCGGCGCGATCAGCCACAAGTAGAGAATGCCGACGCCGCCGGCGATGATTGCCGGAAAGGCGAAATCGAACATGCCCATCTGACGCATGCCAAGATCGGCGGCGACCGCAACGACCAGCAAATTGGTCGACGTGCCGATGGTCGTCGCCATGCCGCCGATCGATGTTGCCAGCCCGGTCGGCATCAACAGGTCGGAGGCCGGCGTGCCGGTCTTCAGCGACACGCTGATCAGGATCGGCAGCAGCAGGATTACAACCGGCGTGTTGTTGACGAAAGCGGAGAGCATCGCGCCGATCACCAGCGTCGCGAGAAACGACAGCAGCGGCGCCTTGCCCCACCAGCGCGCGAGCTGGCGGCCGATCGGTTCGAGCGCGCCGGTACGCACCAGCGCCTGGCCGGCGATCATCAGCGCGCAAACCGCGACCAGCGCCTGGTGGCCGAAGCCGAGGAACAGGTCGCTCGCGCGCAGCGTGCCGTCCGCACCCTGGTACGGGAAGACCTCGAACAGCACGGATAACAGCACGAGTATCAGCAGGCTGGTCGACGCCAGCGGGATGCGCTCGCTCGCGAACAGCACCAGCGCCAGCACGACGAGCGCCATGACCACGTACGCGTGCAGCGAACCGTTGGCAAGATTTTCCATGGCGCGGAGTGTAGCCGAATTAGGCGTACTGTATATCTAAATACCGCTAACCAATTGCGAGTAGATACTAATTAGCGGAGCCGGGCACGCTGAACGCCGGGTCATTCGGGACGCATGTGCGGAAACAGAATCACGTCGCGGATGCTCGGCGAGTCGGTCAGTAGCATTACCAGCCGGTCGATGCCGATGCCCTCGCCGGCCGCCGGCGGCAGGCCGTACTCGAGCGCGCGGATATAATCGGCGTCGTAGTGCATCGCTTCCGCGTCGCCGGCTTCCTTGTTTTCGACCTGCTGGCGGAAGCGCTCGGCCTGCTCCTCCGGGTCGTTCAGCTCGGAAAAACCGTTGGCGATCTCGCGCCCGCCGAGGAAGAACTCGAAACGATCGGTGACGAACGGATCGGCGTCGTTACAGCGCGACAGCGGCGAGACCTCGGTCGGAAAGGCGGTGATGAAGGTCGGCTGCTTGAGTTCGTCCTCGACGGTCTTCTCGAAAATCTCGATCATCAGCTTGCCGGCGCCCCAACCGGGCTCGGGCTCGATGCCGAGGCCGGTCGAAACCTCGCGCGCGTAGTCGGCTTCGGGTAGGCGCGCGACTTTGACATCCGGATTGTATTTACCGATCGCCTCGGCCACCGTCATCCGCGCGAACGGCGCGGCAAGGTCGAAGGTCTCGCCCTGGTAAGGGAGCGAGTCGCCGCCGTGAATCTCGCCTACGAGCTTGCGCATCATGTCCTCAGTGAGGTCGATGAAATCCTCGTAATCGGCATAAGCCTGATAAAACTCGAGCATCGTGAACTCGGGATTGTGCCGCGTCGAGAGACCCTCATTGCGAAAGCTGCGGTTGATCTCGAATACCTGCTCGAGCCCGCCGACGACGAGCCGCTTGAGATAGAGCTCGGGCGCGATCCGCAGGTAGAGGTCCATGTCGAGCGCATTATGATGGGTCACGAACGGCCGCGCGGTCGCGCCGCCGGGAATGACCTGCATCATCGGTGTCTCGACCTCGACGAAACCGCGGCCGATCATGTACCGGCGGATGAACTCGACCGTGCGGCTGCGGATCTCGAACACGCGGCGCGATTCGTCGTTCATGATCAGGTCGAGGTAGCGCTGGCGGTGGCGCTGCTCGTGGTCGGTCAGGCCATGAAACTTTTCCGGCAGCGGGCGCAGCGCCTTGGTCAGCAGCTCGAGCGTCGCCACGCGGATCGTCAATTCGCCGGTCTTGGTCAGGAACAGCGTCCCGCTGACGCCGAAGATGTCGCCGATGTCGCTGTGTTTGAACTCTTCGTAGGCGTCCTCGCCGAGCGCGTCGCGCTGGACGAAAATCTGGATCAAGCCGCTGGAATCCTTAAGCTGGGCGAAGCTCGCCTTGCCCATCACGCGCTTGAACATCATGCGCCCGGCGAGCCGGACCTCGATCGAACGCGCGTCCAGATCTTCGCGCGACGCATCGTCGTGGTCGCGATGCAGATCGGCGGCGAGACTGTCGCGGCGAAAACGGTTCGG
>JBFFXR010000196.1:0-5424 GCA_041569645.1 Gammaproteobacteria bacterium | reverse complement strand
GCAGGGACTCGCGCAGCACCGCGCGTAGCGCGCGGAAGTCCGCCGACATCAGGCACAGCTGCGCGCGATAGCGGCCGATGCGGCGCGTCATCAGCGCCGGCATCGGCCCGATCAGACTGACTGCATCGATGCCGCCTGCGCCGCGCAGCAGGTCGGCGACGCGGCCGAGACGCTCGAGCGCCACGTCGAGTTCGACCGCGTCGGCGCGAAACAGCACGACTCGCGAAAACGGCGGTAATCCGTACTCGCGGCGTTCGTCGAGCAGGCGCGCGGCGATCGCGCGGTAATCCTCGAACGCCAGCGCGCGCATCAGGGGGTGTTCGGGGAAGCGGGTCTGCACCAGCGCCTCGCCGGCGCGATCGCCGCGGCCGGAACGGCCGGCGACCTGGAAGATGGTTTGCGCAAGCCGCTCGCCGGCGCGATAAGACGCGCTGAACAGCGCCTGGTCGGCATCGAGAATAACCGCCAGCGTGATCGCCGGATAATCGTGTCCCTTGGCGATCATCTGCGTGCCGACCAGCAGGCATGGCGCGCCGCTCTGCAGCCGCTCGAGCCGCGATTCGAGCATTTCGCGCGACGCGATGACGTCGCGATCGATGCGCAGCACGGGGAAATCGGCGTAGCGCTGCGCGAGGCCGCGCTCGAGTTGCTCGGTGCCGACGCCGTGGTGACGGATCTCGCCATGGCCGCAGTCCGGGCAGGCGTCCGGCACCGCGCGCGAGTGGCCGCAGTGGTGACACAACAGCGCCTGCACCGACTGGTGCAGGGTCAGGCGCGCGTCACATTGCTGGCAAAGCGCCTGCCAGCCGCACTCGTGGCACATCATGACTGGCGCGTAACCGCGCCGGTTCAGATATATCAGCACCTGGCCGCCGCAACCGAGATGGTGATCGATACGGCCGAAAGCATGCGAACACAGGCCGAACTCGAGGCGCGCCTGGCGCAGATCGACGAGCTGGATCGGCGGTGGCGGAAATGCCGTCGGGCGCTCGTCGAGACGGTAGCGGTACCAGGTATCGCGTTCGCTGTTGTGCAGCGTTTCGAGCGCCGGCGTCGCCGAACCGAGTATCACCGGAATATCGAGCATCTGCGCGCGCTTGATCGCGACGTCGCGCGCGTGATAGCGAATACCGTCGTCCTGGCGGTAAGAGGCGTCGTGTTCCTCGTCGACGATGATCAGGCCGAGGCGTTCGCTCTGCGCGAACAGGCTCGAGCGGGTACCGAGCATGACGCCGACCTCGCCGCGACGAAACCGCTCCCAGGCCCGGTAACGCTGCAGCTCGGTCAGCGCCGAGTGTGATAGCGCGTAGGCCTCGCCGAAGCGCTCGCCGACGCGCTCGATCAGCTGGCGGGTCAGGCCGATCTCGGGCACCAGGTAAATAACCTGGCGGCCGGCGGCGAGCGCGTCGCCGATCAGGCGAAGGTAAATTTCGGTCTTGCCGCTGCCGGTTATCCCGTCGAGCAGGTGCACGCCGAAACCTTCGCGGCGCGTTTCGATCGCCTGCAGGATCGCCGCCTGCTCGACGCTCGGCGCCGGTGTTTCGGCGACCGCCGTAATCGCCGGCGACGGCGCGATCGACTCCCCGACCACCAGGCCGCGCGCCTCGAGCGCGCGCACCGCGGCATGCCAGTTCGGGTTAACCAGTTTCAGTTCGGCGGCGGTCAGGCCGACGTCGCTGGCCGCCAGCGCCTGGCAAATTTCCCATTGTTTCGGCGCGCGCCGCGCGAGCGCGGCCAGCGCCTCCGCGTTGCCCTCGGCGAGTCGATATCGCCTGACCGCGAGCGAGCGCTGTGGCCGCGCGCCGCGCAAATAGCCCGGCAGGCACTGGAACAGCACCTCGCCGAGCGGCTGCAGGTAGTAATCGGCAAGCCAGCTCGCCAGCGCCATCATGTGCGCATCGAGTACCGGTGCCTCGTCGAGGCAATCGTCGGCCGGCTTGATCCGCGCCGGATCGATGTCGCCGGCCGCGTCCGGCTCGAGCAACAGCCCGGTGCGCTCGCGGCCCGCGAACGGCAGGCGGTAGCGCGTGCCCGCCTGCGGCTGCGCGGCGTCGAGCGCATAGGTGAAGACCTGGTAGACCGGCAACGCGAGGGCGAACGAAGCGTAACGGGACGGGGGCACGCGGATGACTCGGGCGGAAAGCTGAATCATACTCGAATCCAGTCGCCCTCTCAGCCATTGCGACGGGCAAAAAACCCAGATCAGTTAGCGATGATAGTTAAAGCGGTTTCTAGCAAGTAAAAGCTAAATTATTAAGAAACCGTAACAATTAGCCTTATCCACATATTCTGTGGATAAGTCTGTGCATGAATCGCTAAAAAGTCGCTGCGAGCCGCGCCCCCGTTGACGATGGTTTAAATTGTTCAATTTTTCAGCGATTTTATTTTTTGCATATAAATCAGCAAGTTATGAGACCTGATTGGTTTTTGACCGCTGCCGGGGGCTAAAAAAAGGGTCAGAGTTTTGACACTGCCAACGCGTGTGAATATCTTCGCGCTGTCAAGTGGACCCGGTCGATTTATTGCTTGATATTTTCAATTTCAAAATCCTTTTCCATTGTTTTCAACTATAATTGTTTTGATCAAAAAATGTCCATCGGGCGCATCCGGTGACATTCCCCGACGGGGCGATTAAACTGGCCGCGTTTTTTTGCCTTCGAGACCACTCGATGCCGGCCCGCACCACCGTCTTGCTGACCAACCTGGGCACTCCGGACGCGCTCGAACGCGACGCGGTCAAGCGCTTCCTGCGCGAATTCCTGTCCGATCCGCTGGTCGTGCGGTTGCCACGGGTCGTCTGGCTACCGTTGTTGTACGGCATCATTCTGCCGGTCCGCAGCGGCAAGACGCTCGAGGCTTACCGCCGGGTCTGGACCGGGGACGGCTCGCCGCTGCTGGCGATCGCACAACGCCAGCGCCACGCCCTGCAGCAGAAACTGCTCGAGCGCGCCCACGTCGAGCTCGCGATGCGCTACGGAAATCCGTCTTTCGAATCGGTGTTGCGCCTGCAACAGCAGGCCGGGGTCGAAAAACTCGTCGTGTTGCCCCTCTACCCGCAGTACTCGGTGACGACGACCGCGACCAGCTACAAGCATCTGAAGCAAACCCTCATTGCGCTCGAATATTCACCGCAAATCGAATTCATCGGCTACTACCCGGACCACCCGGCCTACATCGCGGCGCTGGCGGCTTCGGTGCGCGAGCATTGGCGGCAACACGGGCCGCGGCATTTGCTGATGTCTTTCCACGGCCTGCCGCAGGCCAACGTCGATCGCGGCGATCCGTACCAGGCACAATGCCAAAAGACCGCGACGCTGCTCGCCGCCGCGCTCGGCCTGGCCGCGTCCGACTGGTCGATCGGCTACCAGTCGCGTTTCGGCAGGCAGGTCTGGATCCAGCCGTATACGTCGGACGTGCTGCAAGACCTGGTCGCGCGCGGCGTGCACGCGGTCGACGTAATCTGCCCGGGCTTTTCCGCCGACTGCCTCGAAACCCTCGACGAAATCGAGGTCGAATACCGGCGCGAATTCGTCGAGCTCGGCGGCGAAGCCTTCGGCTATATTGCTGCGCTCAACGAGCGCAGCGACCACATCGAGCTGATGCGCCAGCTGGTCACGCCGTACCTGGACTAGGCCGGCGCCTCGGCCAGGCGAGCCGTCTTGATATTCGACTCGAACTTGGACAGGCGCTTGTAAATCGAGATCAGCTCGACGATCGTCGACCATGAGTGGACGAGGTACTGGAACGAACTCTCGACCTGTTCGAATACGTGCAGAATCTGGCGGAAGATGCCGAAGGTGATCGCGCCGGCGACGATGGTCGGTCCCATCGCGATCAATGGCAGCAGCACACTGCCCTGGATGTAGGCGAAGCGGGCGAAATTGAAATAGCCGTAGTGCAGGTAGAGGCGATAGTAGTTCTTGCGCACGTTGTCGAACAGCTCGGCCAGCGCCACCGGCTCGGCGCGGTCGTCGTAGTCTTCACCGTAAACCAGCTCCTTGCGGAACGCGGCCTCGACCAGCTGGTTGTTGAACTCGAGCCCCGGCAGCTTGATGCCGACCAGCGCCACGAGCACCGTACCGAACAGCGCCGACAGGATCGCGATGTAAACCAGCGAATTCTCGACCGGACCGACCCACGGGAGCCCGGTAATATTTACGCTCAGTTCCACCAGAATCGGCATGAACGCGATCAGCGTCAGAATCGAGCGCACGAAGTGCACACCGAGATTTTCGACGATGCCGGCAAAACGCATCGTATCTTCCTGCACGCGCTGCGCCGCGCCTTCGACGTTGCGCAGCTTGGGCCAGTGGCTGACGTAGAAATTGTTCATCGCGGTCCGCCAGCGGAACACGTAGTGACTGGTGAAGAAGGCGGTGCCGACCTGAATCACGATCCACAATGACGCGAGCTTGAGAAACCCGATCATGACGCTGAAATATTCGCCGAGCGTGATCTGATCGGGCGCCGAGAGCGCCTTCTGAATCAGGTCGTAGAATTCGCCGTACCAGTCGTTGATCTGCACGTTGAGCTCGACCTGGTACCAGATCGACCACAGGATCACGATCGAGCCGAGCAGCGACCAGTGCAACCAGTTGCGGCTCAGGAAGAAGGATCTGAACATGGCTTTCCCCTTTATTTCGTCCCGGAGCAGACAAGCGTCGCGTCGGCGAGTTGCATTCGGGCCTCGGAAGCGCCGGATTATATCAGCGGCGCGGCGCGATTCCTTTATACTTTGCGACCATGTGCCTGATACTGTTCGCGCATCGACACCATCCCGATTACCCGCTCGTCGTCATTGCCAACCGCGACGAATATTACGCGCGGCCGAGCCGCGACGCGCACTGGTGGGACGACGCGCCGATCTTCGCCGGGCGCGACCTCGAGGCCGGCGGCACCTGGCTCGGCGTCGATCGCCGCGGCCGCTTCGCCGCCGTGACCAACGTGCGCGAACCGGGCGGGATGCGGCCCGGGCCGCGCACGCGCGGCGAATTGCCGCGTGACTTTCTCGCCGGCGACGCCGACGCCGAGACCTATCTCGACGCCGTCGCGACGCGCGATGACGAATACTCGGGTTTCAACCTGTTGCTCGGTGACGCCGACGCGCTGTGGTTCTATTCCAACCGGAATCACGGTCGACGGCGCATCGAAGCCGGTGTCTGGGGCATCAGCAATGGCGCCTTCGACGAGAACTGGCCGAAACTCGCGGGCGGCAAAGCCGAACTCGAGCAAGCGCTCGGCGGCGACGTCGACCCCGACGCGCTCGCCGAGATCCTGACCGACCACCGGACCGCCGATGATCACGAATTGCCGCGCACCGGCGTGCCGCTCGACGTCGAGCGCATGCTGTCGAGCCGTTTCATCCGATCGCCCGGTTACGGCACTCGCGCCTGCACGGTGCTGCTGATCGGCGCCGATGGCAGG
>JBFFXR010000195.1:0-5473 GCA_041569645.1 Gammaproteobacteria bacterium | reverse complement strand
GACGGCCGCGCCAAGCACAAGATATCGACCCAGAGCGGCGACATACGCGAGCCGGTCTGGGGACCTTTTAAAAGCAAATGAACCTCGATTCCAAGCGGAGCAGGAACCCATGAAATCTAACCCCTTTGTCAAACCCTGGATGATCGCCGGCATCGTCGCCGTGTTCGTGTCGGCTTGCGCGACGACGCAGGACGAGATCATCGAAGGCGACGGCCCGCCGTCGGACGACGAGATCCAGATGCAGACCGGTGTCGACGACGGCAGCGGCGCCGACGCGAGCGCGCTCGACGGCATCGACGACGGCTCGTTCACGACCATCGTCGGCGACGACGGCCCGCCGATGAGCGCGGTCGAGCGGCTCGAGCAGAGCGACGGCGATCTCTCGATTCGCGTCGTCTACTTCGAGTTCGACAGCGCCAAGCTCAGCGACGAGTCGCTGCGGATTCTCGAGGCCCACGGCAACTTCATCGCCGGCAACGGCAACGTCAGCGTGCGCCTCGAGGGCCACGCCGACGAGCGCGGCAGCCGCGAATACAATATCGCGCTCGGCGACCGGCGCGCGCAATCGGTGCGCCGCGTGCTGCTGTTCCAGGGCGCCGCGGTCGACCAGATCGACACGGTCAGCTACGGCGAGGAGCGCCCGGCCGCGCTCGGCCACACCGAGGAAGCCTGGGCCAAGAACCGGCGCGTCGAACTGATATACACGGTGAACTGACATGAAATCGATGATCGCATGGCCGAGCCGCGCCCTGCGCGCGATCGGGTTCGGCCTGATTCTGGCGCCGGCCGCGGCGCTGGCGCAAAGCGCCCTGACGCCCGAACAACTGACCCTGCGGGTGCAGCGCCAGGGCGCGTCGCTCGAGAAGATCGAGGGCCAGATGCAGCGCCTGGTCGACGAAATGGCCCGTCTCGGGCGGCTGATCGACAACCAGGCGATGCTCGAGATGATGCAGATCGTCGAGGAGATGTCGACCGAGATCAGCCAGCTGAACGGGCAGATCGAGCAGCAGACTTTCGATATCGCCGAGATCAAGAAGCAACAGCGCGAACTCTACCTCGACGTCGACCGGCGCCTGCGCCAGCTCGAGAGCGGCGCGGTGTCGCAGGCGCCGGCGGGCTCGATCAGCGTGCCGCAGATCGACACCGCGACCACGACTCAAGCGCCGGCGGCGAGCAGCCAGGCGCCGACGCCGCCGCCGACGCCGGAGCCGACCGCATCGATCCAGCCGGCGCCGTCGCTGACGCAAAGCGAGGAAAAGGAGGCCTACCAGGCGGCCTTCGACACGCTCAAGGAGGGCCGCTATCGCCAGGCCAAGGTCGCGCTCAAGTCCTTTCTCGGCAAGTACCCGAACAGCAGCTACGCCGGCAACGCGCAGTACTGGCTCGGCGAGGCCCACTACGTCACGCGCAACTTCGAGGAGGGTATCACCGAGTTCAAGCAAGTCCTGAGCAATTACCCGACCAGCAACAAGGTGCCTGACGCGATGCTCAAACTCGGCTACACCTTCTATGAGCTGAAACAGTTCGATGAGGCCAAGGCGATCCTGAACGACCTGCGCGAGCGCTTTCCGGACGCGACCGCGGCGCGGCTCGCGACCAAGCGTCTCGACCGGATCCGCAAGGAGGGGCACTGATCCGGGCAAGGCACAGCTTGAAATCGACCCGGGGATGCGTATCATTCCCGGTTCTTCCGGGGGCCGTTAGCTCAGTTGGTAGAGCATCTGACTTTTAATCAGGTGGTCGAGCGTTCGAATCGCTCACGGCCCACCATTTTTTTCTAGTTATAACAAAGGCTTGCAGCCTACCGCTCTGCATTCTTTTTCTTTTGTGTTACCAGTGTCGATCTTTTGCCGGACACAGGGTTGAAGTATTTTCGGCCAAACCGCCGAACAGCGCTACTCGGTTCAATGGAACGCCAGGAAATATCATTCTATCCACCTCAAATCGTTCCAGTTAGCGCGAAACGATTTTATGTGAATGTCTTTTTCCTTATGCTTTTCAAGCGTTTAATCAGTGCGGACAGATACAGCATTGGTTGCAAATATGCGGTAACTCTCAATTTGTTTCATTTGCTATGAAATGATTTCTTGAAATATAGGAAATATCTCTATAAATTATAAACTTATACGTTTCAATAGGAGGTCTTATCGTTTCATGCCTGTTTCAGGTCAATCCATTCTGGACTTTATCGCAGCCCATCCGGGCGCAGGACGCGAGCAGATTCGTAAGGGCGCTGCGCCCAACGTCAGTGAAACGACGATCTGGCGCGCGCTAAGACGACTGGTCGATGAAGGAAAACTCGAGCTCTCGGGCCGGGGCAGGGCTTCGGGCTACACCATCGCTGGCTCTGCCATGGTGCGCGCGCACCTGCAAACACCGTATAACCAGCGCGCGCCAAAAAATTACAACAAGGAATTCCTGGATCGGTATATCCCGAATACCACGTTCTACCTAAGCGAAGCTGAGCGCGACTCGCTGCGGGCCGCCGGAACACCGTCGGGCGGGCCACTTGCAGCCGGCACCTATGCGAGAAGAATCCTGGAGCGCCTTTTGGTTGATCTTGCCTGGGCGTCATCGCGAATGGAGGGCAACACCTACGACATCCTGGAAACCGAACAGCTCGTCCGTTTCGGCAGGGAGGCAAGCGGCAAAGATCGCAAAGAAGCGGTAATGATCTTGAACCACAAGGAAGCCATTGAATATGTGGTCGAGAACCTGGAAAGCATTGATATCACCCGCCAGGACATTTGCAATATCCACGCGCTCCTGGCAGACGGACTTCTCATCGATCCGGCGATGGCGGGACGCTTGAGAGAGATTGATGTCGGCATTGGCTATTCGAGTTACAAACCGATCAGCGACAAATACGAAATCGAGGAAGAATTCGACATCGTCATCGCGAAAGCGGGTGAGATTTCAGATCCCTTCGAGCAATCATTTTTTTTACTCGTTCACATCCCTTACCTGCAGGCTTTTGCTGACATCAACAAGCGCACATCACGCATCGCGTCTAACATCACGCTGTTAAAAGCAGATCTTGCACCCATGTCGTTTCTTACGATGAATGATCGCGAATACATCGATGCGCTCGTCGGAATCTATGAACTCAATAACGTTGCATTACTACGCGAGATCTACATTGATGCTTACCTCGCATCAGCGCAAAACTACAAAATCCTGCGTGCGGAGGTAGAAACACCTGACAAGGCCGCAGCGGTGTATCGCGAGTTTATCCGCGAAGCCATTCGCAAATGCGTTCTTGAGTGGAAGGAATTTCGCCCGGATAAAATCCGGACCCTGGCCGAGCAGCAGAACATACCCGAAGAAGATCGCGATGACGTCATCGCCTATGCCCGGAAGCAGTTTGGCGGGCTTCATGCGGGAAACGTCATTAGATACCGTTTGAGACCTGGAGACTTGGAGGGCTTAAAAGGTGTGCAAGATAAAGAGCCTTAGATAGCGAGAAAGCGTCTACCAGATTGGCTACCGTAATCGATACAGCCCGAAGATTACCTGGCCGTTTTAAAATTGGTATCGGAACCTATTTCCTGTCGAAGCCATTCTGAAAACAAATAGACTGCCGAACCAGGCTCCGGTTTGTGCTTGGTAACCTGGATCCAGCTGGCGGGTTCGTCGACTGATAAGTTAAAGGGCTGGATCAATCGTCCGTTGGCGAGTTCAGCGGCGGCAAATGGCCGACGGGCCATGACTAAACCTTGACCCTCGAGCGCCGCCTGCAATGCTAGCGGATAGTTATCGTAGACAGGGCCAAAGTGGACTTTGTTGATATCCACCCCTGCTGCCGACAACCAGAGTGACCAGTCATCGGGTTCATTTTTAATCGAGGGTATTTGCAACAGCAGGTGATGCGCCAGATCCGCGGGCTGGTCGAGCGGTGAATTTGCGCTGATCAACGTTGGTGAGCAAACCGGGAACATGTCGATACTGAAGAGCTCGAGCGTATAGAGATGATCATCTGCAAATGGGCCATTAAAAATTCCGACATCAAACTGTTGCCGTTCAAAATCAGCGTCCTCGAATGAAGTCTTGATACGGACATGAATCATCGGGTTTTGGCTCTGAAATCGTGTGAGTCTCGGCAGTAACCACGCATTGATAAAAGAGCTATAGGATTGAACGACGAGCTCCTCGTAACCCTTTTCCCGTTTCAGGTTTTCGGTACCTTTGGCAATGGCATCGAGGCTGTTCCGAATCACAGGGTAATAAAGACTGCCCTCGTCGGTCAGCCTGACCGAACGCGAATTTCGCTTGAATAACTTTACTCCCAGTTCGGATTCAAGCGATTTTATTTGATGACTGATAGCGGCATGGGTGACGCATAATTCGTCGGCGGCGCGCCTGAAACTAAGGTGCCGGGCAACGGCTTCAAATGCCCTGAGCGATGCCAGCGATGGAATACGAGTAACCATTGAATGTTCGATTTCGTTTGGGATCGCTATATTAATTCAATGGAATTTATCTGTAAAAAAAACTAACCAATCAAAAATTCTTTTCACTTTTTAAGCGAATTCCCAGTCGGCAAAATCGACCCTGTCTGCGATCAATGCAAAATTAATTAGAAAGCCCACTGGAGGAAATATGAAACTCAAGAACAGTTTGATTGAAATGGCCAAACCAGGTCAGCTTGATCGGCGCAGTTTCATGCGCCGGGCCATCGCACTGGGATTGACGGCATCGTCAGCCTCATTGTTGCTATCGCAATCGGTACTCGCAAGTCCCAAAAAAGGGGGCCGTTTCAGGATCGGGGTGAGTGGCGGCGGAACGACCGATTCGCTCGACCCGGCCACTACCGAGAGTCAGATGACGATCCTGATGAATTTCACTTATGGCAATAATTTGACCGAGGTGAACAACGATGGGAGGCTGATCCCGGAATTGGCGGAATCATTCGATTCTGCCGATGGAAAAACCTGGACCTTCAAACTGCGCTCTGGCGTTCAGTTCCACAATGGTAAATCACTGACCGCCGATGATGTCATCGCGTCGTTCAATTACCACCGCGGCGAAGCCAGTAAATCGGCTGTCAAGGCATTGTTGACGGCGGTCAAGGAAATCCGCAAGCAGGGCACACAAACGGTAGTGTTCGAGCTTGATGCGGCGAACGCGGATTTCCCTTATATCGTCAGTGACTATCACCTGATTATCTTACCCGCAGCAGCCGATGGGAACATTGACCCCCTCTCGGGTATTAGCACCGGGCCCTACGTCTTGCAGGAGTTCAATGCCGGTTCGAGGGCTTTTTTCAAACGTAATCCAAATTACTGGAAATCGGGACGCGCCCATTTTGACGAGGTCGAGGTGCTGGCCATTCCCGATACCACGGCGCGACAAAATGCGATGATCAACGGTGAAGTCGATGCGATTGATCGGGTCGATCCCAAAACCGCCCACTTGCTGGAGCGTGTTCCCAGTGTCAAAACCATCGAAGTTACGGGAACGCTGCACTACACCT
>JBFFXR010000194.1:0-5528 GCA_041569645.1 Gammaproteobacteria bacterium | reverse complement strand
CGAACCGCTTGCGCTCGACGCGATCGAGTTCGACGCGCCGCTGCCGCACCCGAAGCGCAATATCTTCTGCGTCGGCAAGAATTACTTCGAGCACGCCCACGAGTTCGCCGGCCGCGGCTTCGACTCGAGTGCCGACAAGGGCGCGGTGCCGGAACATCCGATCGTGTTCTCCAAGGTGCCCGAGTCGGTCATCGCAACCGGTGCCGCGATCGAATACGACCCGGCGGTGTCGAGCGCGATCGACTACGAGGTCGAGCTCGGCGTCATCATCGGCAGGGGCGGGCGCGGCATCACCAAGGAGAACGCGCTCGACCACGTCTGGGGCTACACGGTGATCAACGACGCCACCGCGCGCGACCTGCAGGGCCGCTACAGCCAGTGGCTGATCGGCAAGTCGCAGGACAGCTTTTGCCCGATGGGTCCGGTCGCGGTGACGCGCGACGAGATCGACCTCGCGGATACCGGCGTACGCAGCTTTGTCAACGGCGAGCCGCGCCAGAATTCGAATACCGGGCTGTTGATCTTCGACGTGCCGACGATCATCGCGACCATCGCCGAGGGCGTGACGCTGTTGCCCGGCGACGTCATCGCGACCGGCACGCCGGCCGGCGTCGGCATCGGCTTCGATCCGCCTAAGTACATGACCGACGGCGATGTCGTGCGCTGCGAAATCGACGCTATCGGCGCGCTCGAAAACCCGGTGCGGCGGCGCGCCTGAGCCGCTGCCGGCGGCCACGCCGGCGAAAGTGATCGGGTTCAATCTACAAATCCGGCCCGTTGGGTTAGAATGGCCGAATAATAACCAAAGGCGGTCCATCGACGATGTCCGAGATCCGCGCATCGACACTGCCGGCCGACGCCGCCGCGCGTCGCGCCGCCAAGCCGCTCGTCTGTTACCAGGTCGAGCAGTTGCCGGTGCCCGATCTCGAACTTTACCAGCGGGCCCGCGACGCGGCCGAGCGAATCGGCGAAGTCGTCGTGCCGCCGCGCGACGGCCGCAGCTTCGAAGTGCCGGCCGGCTCCTTTTTCCGCATCACCAGCATCGAAGGGCCGCAGGTCGGCGATCTGAACCTGTGGAATCGCGACGATCTCGGCGAGCGCTTCTTCAGCGGCAAGACGCGTCAGCTGCACGCGACCCACATCGGTCTCGGCGATCGCCTCTGGAGCACGCTGCCGGGGTTGCGGCCGATGGCGACGATCGTCGCCGACACGCTCGACTGGTACGGTTTCGATGCCGACGGCGGCGGCGTGCATGACGTCATCGGTACGCGCTGCGATCCCTACACGAACCACCTGCTCAAGGGCGTCGATTACCACTACTGTTGTCATTCCAACCTGACCCGCGCGCTGGTCGCGGCCACCGGCATGCCGGCACAGGCAGCGGAACTTCACGTGCATGACGTACTCAATGTCTTCATGTGCACCGGCTTTACTCTCGACACGCACCAGTACTTCATGAAGGCGAGCCCGGTGCGCCCGGGCGACTACATCGAGTTTTTCGCCGAGATCGACCTGCTGGCCGCGCTGTCGACCTGTCCGGGCGGCGATTGCGGCAGCAGCCACTCGGACGATGCGACGCCCTGCTACCCGCTGCAGGTCGAAATCTTCAGCCCGCCGGCGGCCGCGCTGGACGGCTGGCAACCGCCGGCGCCGAGCGGCTACTCGCGTAGCCACGGGCTTTAGAGGGATCGCCGATGCCACCGCCGGACCTCGCCACCGACCGTGACCTCCGCGCCGGTCGTGCGGTCGCGTCCGACGTGGCGATGCATCCGCGCTTCGAGATCAACCTGATCGTCAACCAGGTCATCGGCGAGCGACCGGAGGTGCGTATCCTGCAGATTGCCTGGTACGACAAGCGCCGCCATCTGCGCCGGTTCCTGTCTAACTATCACACTCGCTTCGGTGCGTTGCCGCGCGGTTGTCACGATCTCGGCGAGACCGAGGGTCTCGGGCTGGGTGTTGGCGTGATCGATTTCGACCGGGTGCGCAGCTCGGTCGAGCAAGACCTTCGGCGCAAGGCGCGCAGCAACGCACGACGGGCCGACGACCGCCAGCACGACACCTCGGGCCCGTTCGGCTGGCTGCGCGCGCTGCTCGATCGCTGGTTCAGTCCGCCGAGCCGGATCGTACGCACCAGGCCGGGCCCGGTTCCCGACGCGCGCCCGCGCTCGCTTGCAATTCGACGCTAGGCACCCCACCTAGCGCGGAATGGAAAAAGTCGAAGAGTCCTCACCGCTCGCCGCGGCGTTGCGCGAGTTCATGCGCCTCGAGTCGGCCGGCGGCATCCTGCTGCTGGTCACCGCGGTCATCGCGATGCTAATTGCCAACTCCCCATTGGCAACGCTCTACGATGCCTTGCTCGATACGACGGTTGCAGTCCAGATCGGCGCACTGGCGATCAACAAGCCGCTTTTATTGTGGATCAACGATGGCTTGATGGCGGTGTTCTTCTTCCTCGTCGGTCTCGAAATCAAGCGCGAGTTCATGGAGGGCGAGCTGTCGTCTCCGGCGCAAATCGTGCTGCCCGCGGTCGGCGCATTCGGCGGAATGGTCGTGCCGGCGGCGATTTACGCATGGCTCAACTGGGGCGACCGGGTGGCGCTCGACGGCTGGGCGATCCCGGTTGCGACCGACATCGCCTTTGCGCTGGCGCTGCTCGGCGCGTTCGGCAGTCGCGTGCCCGTGGCACTGAAGGTTTTCCTGTTGACGCTCGCAATCTTCGACGACCTCGCCGCGATCGTCATCATCGCGCTATTCTACTCGGGCAGCCTGTCACCCTGGGCGCTCGCCGCCGGCGCGATCGCGCTCGTGATCGCGGTGGCGATGAACCGGCTCGGCGTGACTCGCACTTCGAGCTATATCCTGCTCGGCGTCGCGTTGTGGGTCGCCGTCCTCAAATCCGGCGTACACGCGACGCTGGCCGGCGTGCTGATCGCGCTCTGTGTCCCGATGCGCGGCGAGGGCGGCGTCTCGCCGCTGCGCGATCTCGAGCACAACCTGCACGGCCCGGTCGCGTTCGCGATCCTGCCGATTTTCGCTTTTGCCAATGCCGGCCTGTCGCTCGGGGGAATGTCACTGGCCGATCTCACGCAGCCGGTAACTCTGGGCGTCGTCGTCGGGCTGTTCGTCGGCAAGCCGGTCGGGATCATGTTGTTCGTCGGCGTCGCATTGCTGCTGCGGCTGGTGAGCCTGCCACCGCAGGTCAACTGGGGTCAGTTGCTGGGCGCGGCTTTTACCTGCGGCATCGGCTTCACGATGAGCCTGTTCATCGCCGGCCTCGCCTTCGAGCACGGCAGCGGTGATTACTTCGCCGGCGATCGTCTCGGCATTCTGCTCGGTTCGCTGCTGTCGGCACTTGCCGCGCTGGCGGTGCTGCACCTGAGTCTACCGCGGCGTGGGAACGATGTTGCCGCAACAGGCGAAGCCGTTTAGGCTGCGCCGGGTCGTATCGAGTCAGACCATCCGGAGGACGCATGAGTTACCAGAACGCCAACGAACCCGTATGCAGTGACGCCGACGGCGCGATCGAACTCGTCATCGAGCCGCGCGAGCGCGATCTCGGCGGTTTCGGCGTGCGCCGCGTGCTGCCGTCGAGCAAGCGCCGCATGGTCGGACCTTTCATCTTTTTCGATCACATGGGGCCGGCCGAATTTCCGCCCGGCGAGGGCGTACAGGTGCGGCCGCACCCGCACATCGGTCTGGCGACCGTCACCTATTTGTTCGAAGGTGAAATCATGCATCGCGACAGCCTGGGATTCGTGCAGCCGATTCAGGCCGGCGCGGCCAACCTGATGGTTGCCGGTCGCGGCATCGTCCATTCCGAGCGTGCCGGCGACGATCTCGACACGACTTCGCGCCTGCACGGCATCCAGTCATGGATGGCCTTGCCGCTCGAGCAGGAGGAGTGTGACCCCGATTTCGTGCATTATCCGGCTGGCGAATTACCGGTGATCGAGCGTGCCGGCGCGCAACTGCGCGTGATTATGGGGCGAGCCTTCGGTCACCAATCGCCGGTGCGTCAGCTGTCGCCGACGCTCTACCTCGAATGCCGTCTCGCGGCCGGCGCGAGCCTGGCGCTGCCGCGCGATGTCGACGATCTCGCCGCCTACGTCGTCGACGGCGAAATCGCGATCGACGGCCGCGGCTTCACCGCCGGCCAGATGGCGGTCGTCTGCGCCGGTGCAGCGCTCGAGCTCGAGGCTACCGCCGACAGCCTCGTCATGGTCATCGGCGGCGCGTCGCTCGGCGCGCGGCATATCTGGTGGAACTTTGTCTCGAGCTCGAAGCAACGCATCGAGCAGGCCAAGCAGGACTGGCGCGACGGGCGATTCGCGCCGGTACCCGGCGACGACGAATTCATCCCGTTACCGGACTGAGCCGCGGAAGCCGGATTCGTCCATTCGGGCGATACGGAAAAACGGGTTGTTGTGATAAGCTGGCCCGCGGGGAAGAGGAAACCAGCCCCGGTTTTTCGACACGACCCTTGCGGGGGAGGACGACATGGCCAGCCTGAGCCAACAGGAATGCGAGGCCTGCCGCGCGGATGCACCACCGGTCAGCGACGCCGAGCTCGAGGAATTGATGCCGGACATCCCGGACTGGAACATCGCCGAGGTCGACGGCGTTCCGCAATTGTCGCGCAGCTTCAAATTCAAGAACTTCGCCGAAGCGATGGCCTTTGCCAATCGCGTCGGCGAGATTGCCGAACATGCCGGCCACCACCCGGCGATCCTGACCGAGTGGGGCAGGGTGACCGTGACCTGGTGGACCCACAAAATTCGCGGCCTGCACAAGAATGACCTGATCATGGCGGCGCGCACCGACGAGCTCTACGCCGACTGAGCGGGGGCGCGCTTGTACCGCTACACGCTGTTCAATACGCCGCTGATCACGCCGCTGTTCTACTGGATCGCGCGCGCGTTCCTGTGGGTGACCGGCTGGTGCGTTTGCGGGCGGCTGCCGGAGGAGCGCAAGTTCATTGTCATCGCCTACCCGCATACGAGTAACTGGGACGCGGTCTACACGCTCGCAATCAGTCTGGTGTTCCGCCTGCGGATCTACTGGATGGCGAAATCGAGCCTGTTCGCTGGACCCTTCGGTCCGATCATGAAGTGGCTCGGCGGCATTCCCGTTTATTTCGGCGAGCGGCGCAATACGGTGCAGCAGATGATTCGGCGTTTTGAGGTCAGCGACGAACTGATCGTCGTGATCGCGCCGGAAGCCAACCGCAGTTTCGTCAACAACTGGAAGACCGGCTTCTACCACATGGCGGTCGGCGCCGGCGTGCCAATCGTGCTCGGCTTTCTCGACTTCGAGCACCGCGAGGGGGGATATCTCAAGACCTTCGCGCCGCGCGGCGACCTGGAACGCGACCTCGCCAGGATCCGCCACGAGTACCGCGGCATCAAGGGCAAGTATCCCGAGCAGTCGGTGTACTGATCGCGGATGCCGTTGCGCAAGACTCTTGCCGCCGTCTTCGTCGTCGTTCTGGTCGCGCTGTCGAGCACGCGCGGGCTCGACGATTACGT
>JBFFXR010000193.1:0-5567 GCA_041569645.1 Gammaproteobacteria bacterium | reverse complement strand
CGAGGGGATCGAGTCCGAGGCCGAGTT
The DNA here is from genome assembly GCA_041569645.1 of Gammaproteobacteria bacterium. Classification (GTDB taxonomy): domain Bacteria; phylum Pseudomonadota; class Gammaproteobacteria. The sequence continues at coordinate 5,540 of JBFFXR010000193.1, read as the reverse complement.
CGATTACCTGCGCGCGCGGCGCTGCGACCGCTTCCAGGGCTACTATTTCTCGCACCCGCTGCCGTTCGACCGTTTCCTCGCAGAAATCTGAATAATCCCCCGCCAGAATTAGGGGGGCAGTATACCTAATTACCCCAATTTAGTTGCAGATCGAAACTGAATTAACGTAATTAGGTATACTGTGCCCCGAATTGGGTTAGCGGCGGACGGCGAGGAAAACGCCGGCGGTCATGAGCCCCAGGCCGGCGACGCGGTGCAGCGTGAGGGGGTATCGCGCCGCGCCGAACCAGCCGAAGTGATCGATCAGCGCCATCGACAACAGTTGCCCCAGCAATACGAAAGCCACCGCGTTGCCGACGCCGAAGCGCGGCGCGACCCAGGTCATGCCGAGAATGTAGATCGCGACGAAGACGCCGCCGAAATAGAACCAGGGCGGAATCGAGCGATCGATGCGGACGCGTGGCACGCCTTCGGTCAGCAGCAAGACGCCGGCGATGACGACGATCGCCGCGAGCAGCGCGAAGGTCGACGCCAGCATCGGGTTTTGCAGGCGCGACGCGAGACCCCCGTTGAGCGCCGCGAAAATCGGGATTCCGAGCCCGACCACGAGCATGACCAGCGCATAGAATATCGTCTGTTGCATCCCACTCATCGAATCGTTCCGATAGCCCGACCTCGATGCAGCATAAGCGAATGCGCGCGCGACGCAAATCGATACCGACCCTTCGAAGTTTCCGGTTTGCCGCGAAATGGCCCGCGTATTCGAGCCTCGCCCGGCAAGGCAGAAAACTATTTCACATTCCGCGGTACGGCAAGGAGGCAAACCCTCGACTATTATTTAGACTCAGGCATATCAGCGGAGGATGCCATGATCGAAATGACGCCAATGCGAATGTGGATCGGAGCGACCGCGGGCTGGTCGCTGCTGTGGATCCTGGTTTTCGACAAGTGGTTTTTCTGGACCCCGATCGGGCTATTCATTACCTTCGGAGTTCCGCTCGCGGGCTGGCTCGTCTGGTGGAATTTTTATCGCGGCGAGGAAGACAAGATCGTCGCCGACGGGCGCCAGGTCCTCGACAAGACGGCGGCCACCCTGCTCGAGCTGAAGCAAAAGCACCTCGATTCCGGTAAAAAGAAAGCCCGGCGCTGAGGCTCGCCTCCCCGGCGGGCGCGCGTACCCCCGGCGCCTCTCAGTTATTCGCCTCGTCGACCTTGCGAATCTCGTCGATGACACCGTGCGCGGCGTAGAACAGGTTCGACAGGTCGTCGTCGCCGATACCGAGCTTGCGCTCGGAAGCGGTATACGCGTACACCCCGTCGAAGGCGAGAAAGTAGAACGTGACCTTGCCCGGCGCGGGCCGTGGATACTGCTCCACCGGTTCGGCCCGATCGAAAAAATACTGCGCGCCGGTCAGGTAGTGACCGACGGCGCGGCGGACGCCGGCAAACTCGCCCGCGCCGATCATGCCGCCGCCCGTGCTGAAATACAGGCTGGTCGAACCGTCGGCCAACGTTATCAGCGTGAAGTAACCGTCGGCGAAGCCGGTTTCCGTCACCATGCCCCAGACCGGGTGGGCGAAATTCTCCGGCGAAATTCCGATCTCGTCCGGATTCAGCGCGAAGACCTGGCTGCGCAGTTCGACGATCGCATCGCTCGCCTCGGAGGCATCGGCGGCGGGCGCGAGCGCGAGGCAGGCGACGATGAGGAAGACTTTCTTCATTCTGGCCATATCGGGTAAATCAGGCAGCGCTCGATTTTCCGGGGATCGATACGAGCGAAGGCGACCGCACGATATTGTACTCGTTCGCGGCGGCGGCTCCCAGGCCGGGCGCGAGTAACCGGTGGATGCGCTCGCATCGCAGCATAGGCCCACGCAGAGGTTTTCGATATCCCATCAACGTCGGCCGGGGCGATGAACGATAGCCGCAGAGCAATCGCGATTTCACGCCTGTCGCCTGAGCCAGTCGCCGGTAAACACGTTGATGCCGCGCAGGACCTTCATCAGGATTCGCTTCCAGGCCGGAGTCTTGAGATATTCCTCGTACCACTCGTTCATATTGCCGGCCGCATCGTGGGTCTCGAGGCCCGCCCTGTAGCCGTGTTTCTCGATCAGATTCGTAAGATCGCGAAAAAACTTCACCTGGTTCTCGGAAGCGTCGACGTCGATTACTGCGATCAGTTCGCGGTTATAGTGGGCGGAGCGAAGGTCCACGTTGAAGGTGCCGATGAATATCAGCGGAGGCTCCCCGGGATTCTCGACCAGGGCCGCCTTCATGTGGATCGTCGTCGCCTGCCCGGTCGCTTCGAAGTAGGCTTCTTCCGCTTTGCTGCGATAGCCCTTGAACTCGAAGACCTCGATACCGGATTCGATCATGAAGTCTTTCGATAGTGCATGCCGATAAAAGGCCTGGGCGAACACGTTGTCGGACGACACCGACGAGTTGGTATAAAACCTGAAGGTGACCTTCCTTTCCTCGATGAAGTAAGTGATCAGCTCGCGTGCCCGGCTGCCGAGGACCACGTAAGGCGAAATCACCGTGACCACGGCGCCGTCCCTGATTCGGTTTTCGAGAAAGCTCCGCAGCGCCGTGGCGACGCCCTCGCCGGATTTTTCTTCGCCCGGCGCATCGTAGAAGAGGTTGACCGGGCCGTTCGCGACGAATGCCCGATTGCGTTCGAGATCTTCGGCGGTAATGACGGCCCGCGTATCCGTCACGTCGAGGGCGATCGTCTCCTTTATGGCGCGCGCCTGCGCGACGAGATATTCGTCGCGTTCGATGAAGTGCTCGACTTCTTCATCCGAGGGATTTTTCCGCGACTGTAATTCCCGCGTCAGCCGGTTTCGTTCCGTTGCGATTTTGCCGAGATCTGACCTGGCGAGCTCGAGTTTGGCGGTGGCCGCGTTCAAAGCCTCGATGTACTTCAAGATCTGCGGAATCTTTGTGGATCGCACATGCTGGCATCCGTCGTCGAATCGAAAATCGTCCTGCCGGCAGAATTCGACGGTGTCGTAGTTGTAACCCGTAAGCCGGTGAGGGCTTACGAAGTCGCTGTCCCAAAGACCGTAAAAATAGCGCCGCGCGTGTCCGCCGAAGCTTCCCTCGAGGTACAGATCCGCATCCATGAAGCCACCCGCCGCGAGGCCGTAGTACTTGTTCGAGATATTGCGGCCTCCGAGAATGACCTCATGCCCATCGACGATGATTGCTTTATCGTGCAGCCGGGCCAGCCAGGTGGCCGGATTCAACAATCCGATCGGGTTGAACAGACGGATCTCGATATTTTGTCTGGCGCGCGGGTGATAAATCGTCGCCGCGGCAAGCGCATCCTTGATCTGATGCGTAACGGCGTCCAGGAGTATCTTGATCCTGACGCCGCGATTCGCCGCCTCGATGAGCGCCGCCAGGCCGGCAATCGAGATACGATCGCTCGCCACCGTGTAATACTCGATCAGGATTTCGCATTTCGCATTATCGATCATCATCCAGCGCGCCCTCAGGGCTTCCCGGTTATCGATGATGATTTTGCCTCGTTCGGGCCCCACCACCGGGTCGTCCACGCAGGCGACGTCGAGTTCCAAGAATTCGGCCGCCGACGTAACCGGCGCCGGCGGCAACAGGTAGAGGTCTTCGAACTTCGCGACGCCGGGAGTTGCGGTCAGTAATGACAGCGAGCCCAAAACGGCGGCGATGATATTGAATCCGGTTTTCATCATGAGCAGGGACAGAAGAGAACCCGGCAACTGCCTCCAATGCCGGCGCAAGGTCCTCCACCCCGAATCTATCGCTAATCTACGGTCGTAGATATCGATTCGAGCACAGGTGACGGTCAGGTTTTTTGTTCTGGAGCAAACTTTTCGATCACTTCGGCCTCGGTCATTTCCTCGGTTTTGTCGGCAAAGCTGTAGAAAGCGGATTTCCGATCGATGAAGACCTGCAACGCCAACTCGAATCCCTGCTGATCATCGAAAAGCCCCACCGGCACTTCGTGGGCATCCGTATCCTTGAGCCGATAAGACAGGCGGCTAGCGCAATTGTGGCAAAAACCCCGCTCCGCCCAGGCGGAAGCGTCATACACGCCGATATTTTCCTTTCCTTCGAATGCGACCTCCGAGCCGCAGCTGACGCTCATCAGAGGCCCGCCGCCCCTTCGCCGACACATTCCGCAGTGACAGGCATCCACTTTTTTGTTCTCGCTCGTGACGGTAAACTCGACCGCGCCGCAAAGGCAGCGCCCCTTTTTTTCGGTCATTTCTCTAACCCCGTTTTAACAGTTCACCTCAGCGGTCCGAGCGAATTCGATTTTCTGCCCGGTGGCCGTCGCCGTTCGATCGTCAATCCGCTCGCGGCGCGCCACCCCGGTCGATCCCGAGCATCAGCAGCCAGGGCATCAGGCCGAAGCGCGCCAGGGATTCGAGGTACCCGCCGAACGCGAGCGGGTCCCTGCTTTCGAAGTACTGGCCCGGCGTCTTGCCGCGTAACCCCAGCACCAGCGTAGATTCGACCACCAGCAACAGCGCGAGGCCGGTCAGGCCCACTATAAGTTCGACGGTGTCTCGCCGCGCTACCGCGCGATCCCGCGGATCGGGATCGGCATCAACGCCGGCATGTTCGTGTTCGAGACCGGCGCCGGGATCGCCGCCGAATCGATGGCGCTGCGCGCCGACGCGCTCGATTTCCTCGGCGATACGCTGACCTACGGCCTGACCCTGCTCGCGATCGGCCACTCGCTGCGCGCCCGCGCGGTGGCGGCGGCGACTGAGTCGTCGGGGCGAGGTCGAATTCACCCCGGTTGCCGCTTGATCTTGCGGCCGGACACGGCGATACTCGTTCCAGCCGGGCGGCAAACCGACCGGTCCCGTTTTCGATAGGAATTATTCATGATCAGATTCTCGGCGACCCGTTCAGTTTTGCCGGCGCGGGCCGATTCATTGGCCGATCGATCCTGATTCTCACAACCCGATAAACCCGGTTGTCGTGGGGAGCGCGGGGTTCGATCGCATCGCGGCCGGCTCCGCTACGCCACAGACCGACACAAAGAGTATGGAAAACAACGACTTTTCCACCGAATTCGGCAGCGACGAATTTATCTTTCGCGAAGGCGACCCGGGAGATTGCGCCTATATCATCGAATCCGGACTCGTCGAGCTGTCGTTGAACAAGGACGGACGTCGGCTGGTCATCGCGACGCTGTCGAAGGGCGAGATTTTCGGCGAAATGGCGATCATCGACCAGCTGCCGCGCACCGCGTCGGCGCGCGCGGTCGTGCCAACCACCGTGACCGCGATCCCGCTCGAATACGTCAGTCAGAAAGTCGAAAAATCCGACCCCACGGTGCGCATGTTCCTGCGCCTCGCGATGGCGCGCTACCGCGACCTGAACGTGCGCCTCGGACACGTCTTCGAGGGACTTTCGCCGGGCCAGGGGCCCGTCGACAGCGACGAAATCGCGTCCACCACGATGGAACTCAAGAACGTCGTCTCGCAGTTCGCCGAGATGCAAAAACGCATCGACACCGCGGTTTCCCGTCCGGCGCACGT
>JBFFXR010000192.1:0-5568 GCA_041569645.1 Gammaproteobacteria bacterium | reverse complement strand
CGAAGAACATCGAATCCTACTACCAGGAAACCGGCCGCGCCGGGCGCGACGGCGAGCCCGCCGACGCGTGGCTGGTCTACGGCCTGCAGGACATCGTCAAGCTGCGCCAGATGATGCAGCAAAGCGACGCCGACGAAGCCTACAAGCGCGTCCTGCACCAAAAGATGGAAGCGCTGCTCGGCCTGTGCGAGCAGACCGGCTGCCGCCGCCAGGCGCTGCTCGGTTATTTCGGCGAAACCCTGCCCGGGCCCTGCGGGCATTGCGACAACTGCGTCGAGCCGCCGGAAACCTGGGATGCGACCGAGGCCGCGCAAATGGCGCTGTCCTGCGTCTACCGCACCGGCCAGCGCTTCGGTGCCGCCTACGTGATCGACGTGTTGCTCGGTCACGAACGCGATCGGATTCTGCAGAACAGGCATCACGAACTCTCGACCTTCGGTATCGGCGACCTCGACGCCAACGAGTGGCGCAGCCTGTTCCGCCAGTTGATCGCGCGCGGTTACCTGCGCAGCGACGAACGCCACGGCGGGTTGTCGCTGGCGCCAGGAAGCAAGCCATTGCTAGCCGGCGCCGAGCGCCTCGAGCTGCGCCGCTTCGACAAGCGCAAGCACGCGGCGAAACCGGCCAAGACGGCCGCGCCCGCCGATCTCGCCGTGGCGGACCAACCGCTGTTCGAAGCGCTGCGCGAACAGCGCCGCGCTTGGGCCGAACAGCAGGCGGTGCCGCCGTACGTGATCCTGCACGACAAGACGCTGCGCGCGATCTGCGCCGAGCGGCCGCAATCGAGCGACGCGCTAGCGCTGATTCCCGGAATCGGCGCAAGCAAGCTCGAGCGTTACGGTGAAGCGCTGCTCGAGATCGTCCGGCTCAATCCCGTCGCGAGTTCAGAACCCGAAATCGAGGCGATCGACTGATTCGCCGCAATTGTCCCCGGCCCCCTGGATACCGCCCACAAACTAGGATACATACCGTCATTGCGAGCGCAGCGAAGCAATCTCGCGGAATCAGGCAAGAACCAGGAGGTTGCTTCGTCGGCTGCGCCTCCTCGCAATGACCTGTAAATTACGAGTTCATTGCTGGCTCGACTTTGCCAGCCTTTCGGACAAGCGCTTGATCTGTTCCCAGGTCTTGCGGGGTAGCGCGATGCCAGTGGCGCGGGTAAGGTCACGGTGCTCGCGTTCGCGCTCGCCCGGAATTTCGACGCGCTCGAAGCCGGGCGCCGGCGGGCAGTCGCGCAGCTCGGCGAGGATTTCCTCGGCGACGCGCGCCAGCGCCGTCGGCTCGCGGTAGCGCGTCGTGTCGAGCGTCAGCAGCAGCCACCCGCCCTCGGTCGCGGTCGGCCCGAGCATCGCCTCGGCGACGATCTCGGCGGCGAGCGCGAGCGCATAGCCCTTGTGCTCGCCGGCCGGCAGGATCGCACCGCCACGAAAGTAATCCTCGGGATCGCGCGTGATATTGCCGTCCGAATCCATCAGCACGCCATCGGGCAGCCGCGCGCCGGCGCTCCGAGCGGCGTAAATCCAGCCGCCGGCGATCTTCGACGTCGCGAAGTCGAGCATCACCGGCCCGCGCGCGCCGCCCGGCACGGCGATACTGTACGGGTTGGTCGGCAATAGCGCTCGACGTCCACCGTGGGGCGCTACCTGGCGCCATTGTTCGCGACCGCCGCCACCGAAACAAATCGACAGGAACCCCCGGTCAGCCGCCCACTCGGTGAACGCGCCGAGCCGTCCGGTGTGGCCGACATTCACGATTGCGATCGCCGACACACCATGTTCGGCGGCCAGCCGGCAACCCTCGTCGACCGCGAGCCGCATCGCCGGCACGCCGATGCCGCCGTGGCCGTCGACGAGCGTCGCACCCTTGTCGTTGACGCGGATTTCGGGCTCGGCGTCGCCGCGCAGGTAACCCGACTCGAGCTGCGCGGCGTACTGCAGAGTGCGCATCAGCCCGTGCGACTCCATGCCACACAAGTTCGAGTCGGCGAGATGCTCGGCAACCTCGTGCGCGACCGCCGGCGCGCAGCCGAGGTTCTCGAAGATGCCGGTAACCAGCGCGGTGATCTCGTCGACGTCGAGCGTGACACGCGCATCGTCGAGCTCGAGCTTGCTGCGGATCTCGCCCATTTTGCCCATGACGACCCTCCGGAAGGATTTTGGCGTCAGTATAGGGGTAGCCCGACCGCGGCCCAGCATTTTTCGACAACCATTTCGGGGACACAATACCAATTATCGAAATTCCCATACTGTGGCAGTAATATTAGGTAATTGTTATGGGGTCCCCGAATCCAGGGCCAGAATGGGGATTTCCGGGTCGACCCGTTAGTTTTTCGCCGCGCGGTCGCTTTGCCCGTATAATTTCGAGCCAATGAGGCACTAGATCCGTCTGCGATGAACGACCCCGAAATGACCCAGGAATACGACGCGCAACTGATGGCGCTGCTCGAGGCCGTCTGGGGCGAGGGTTTCATGTCGCCGGGCGGTACCGCCGAGGTCGATCGGTATCTCAACGGCGTCGATCTGACCGGCAAGCGGGTGCTCGACATCGGTTGCGGCCTCGGCGGCGTCGACCTTCACCTGGTAAGTCGCCACGGCGCAGCGCAGGTCGTCGGGATCGACGTCGAAGCGGCGCTGATCGAACGCGCACGGTCGCTGGCCGACAAGCACGGTCTGGCGGCCGAAATCGAATTCGTGGCCGTCGAACCCGGGCCGCTGCCGTTCGACGACGCCAGTTTCGACATCGTCACGAGCAAGGACTCGATCATCCACATTGTCGACAAGCACGCGCTCGCGGCCGACATCTTCCGCGTGCTCAGGCCTGGCGGCTGGTTCGTCGCGAGCGACTGGCTGGCCGGCTACGAGGATCAGCCGTCAGCGGAAATGCGCGCCTACCTCGTCGCCGAGGGACTCGACTTCGGCCTCGCGTCGGCGGCGCGCTACCGCGAAGCGCTGGTCGCGGCCGGCTTCCACCAGATCCGCATCGTCGACCGCAACGAGTGGTATCGCGATCAGGCGCGCGCCGAACGCGAGCGCCTCGCGGTCACGCTTTACGACCGCCTCGCCGACGAGGTCGGCAAGGACTTTCTCGAACACGAAATCGAGGTCTGGGACAAGATGATCGTCGCGCTCGACCAGGGCCAGCTGTGTCCGACCCACCTGCGCGGGCACAAACTTCGGCCGAACTGAATCGCGACGCGGCGCAGTCCCGTGCCCGCCTCGGGCCGATCGGACCGACATTGTCACAGATCAAGGCGAGTTACCTTTCGGATTGCATTATTGCCGCTATTTACCTAGATTAGGTCGATTTCCACGCTCTGCTACTCGACCACTCAATTTGCACAATCTCAGGGGAATGCTCTCGGGCCACGCCCGCACTATTGTCGTCACCGTCCTCGTAATTCTGCTCGCCGTTGTGCTACTGCTTTGGCCGGTTGACGACGCGGGTGACGGAGACCGACACGCGGCGCCCGCGTTGCTGCGCATCGGCGTGCTGCCCGACCAGAGCGCCGAAATGCTACGGCGACGATTCACGCCGCTGGTCGACTACCTGTCGATGCACCTGAGTATCGACGGTGAGCTGACAATACCCCGCACCTATGAAGAGCTGCTGCAACAGTTCCACAACCGGGAGGTCGACCTGGCTTATTTCGGCGGCTACAGCTACATCAAGGCCAACCAGAGGGATCGCGCCAGGGCGCTCGTCATGCGCCGTATCGACACGCGCTTTACCAGCGTTTTTATCGTAGCGGCAGACAGTGACGCGCAAACGCTGGCGGAAATGCGAGGTCTTCGACTGGGTTTCGGTTCGCAACTGTCGACTTCCGGCCACCTGATGCCGAGATATTTCCTTGGGCAGAAGAGCATCGATCCCGAGGCCTTTTTCGGCCAGGTCGAATATTCGGGCGCCCACGACCGGACCGCTTACTGGGTACGCGACGGTATCGTCGACGTCGGCGCGCTCAACGCGATCACATTCCGCTCGATGATCGACAACGAGTTGCTCGAGCCCGGGCAGTTGCGAGTGCTGTGGGAAACCCCGCCCTATGCCGACTACGTCTGGGCGTTACACCCGTCGATCGACGACGATCTGGCGCAGGCGATACGCGACGCCTTTCTGGCGCTCTCGCCGGAGCGGAATGAACATCGCACGATACTGGAAGCACTCGATGCCTCCGGATTCATTCCCGCCGACCTGGTCTATTTCGAAAATCTCGAGACTATCGTTCGCTCGCGTGAAGCCGCGCTGGCGGCGGATTGAGGCGGCCCGGTCACCGCGGTGAAAACCAGTCTCCGGCACAACCGCCTGCAATTCGTGTTCCTGTCGATCACGCTGGCCATTCTGGCGACCGCGATCATCATCCTGCTGTGGCAGGATCGCGGGCAGCGCGAGATCACATCGCGAATCGATACCCACCAGCTGATCGTGTTTCACAGCGGCAAGATTCGCCACGAGCTGATGCAGATTCAGGCACACCTGCAGCGTCGGGGGCTGGAGAACGCGCGCGACGATCGCAAAAAAGCGATCCGCGAAGACGATTTGTATGGAGCACCGTTCAACCCGGCGATATCGCTGTTTTCGATCCGCTCGAATTACGAAACCCTGGCGCAATTATTCGACCGTATCGATGCCGATCACGAGCCGCGACGAAAACTGGGCACGCAGCTCGAGCGACTCGACGCGACGAAACCGCTGCTGGACGCGCCCGAGGTCGCGACGATCGACCGGCTGGAGCCGCTGCTGCAAAGCATGGCGCTGACCACCGAGCAACTCGAAGGATTGCATATGCTCGAACAACGCGAGCTGCGGCAAGTCCTGGATATGACAATCGACCGCGACAACCGGGTCCTGATCGGCATCCTGCTGATTCTCGCCGTGCTCGGCTACTTCCTGACACGCTGGGCATTCAACCTGGTGCGTGTCACCCACGACCGGTTTACCGCCGAACTCGAGGACCGCAATGCCGAACTCGAGCGTTTCGTTTATACCGTCTCGCACGACTTGCGCACGCCGCTGGTGTCGATCAAGGGTTTCATCGGCTTTTTGCAAAGAGACCTCGATTCGAACGATGTCGAGAAAATTCGCCGTGACATGGCACTTATCAGCCAGGCCGCCGACAACATGGGCGACTTGCTCGACGGATTGCTCGAATTGAGTCGTATTGGTCGGGTCATCAACCCGCCGGAAGCCGGTTCGCTCAATCAACTGGTGCACGAGGCGGTCGAATCGTTGCGCGAACAAATCCGGCGCCGCGGCATCGACCTCGAAATCCAGCCCGACATGCCGCGCTACTGGGGCGACCGGCTGCGCCTGATCGAGGTGTTTCAAAACCTGGTCGAGAACGCGATCAAGTTCATGGGCGATCAGCCGGCACCGCGTATCGAGATCAGCGCCCGGCGCGAGGACGACGTAATCCGCTGCTCGGTCAGCGACAACGGTGTCGGCATCGAGCCCGAATACCACGAGCGGGTCTTTGATCTGTTCGAGCGCCTGCACCCGGAAATCGACGGAACCGGAATCGGCACGACCCTGATCAAACGAATCATCGAGGCACACGGCGGAACCATCCGG
>JBFFXR010000191.1:0-5619 GCA_041569645.1 Gammaproteobacteria bacterium | reverse complement strand
CTGGTCCCGGGAGCTCGGCTTCGAGCCGCGACTGGCGGAGCGCTGGGAACGCCTCGATCCGCTGACGACGCGTTTCTATCTGCGCCGCGACGTTCGCTTCCACAGCGGCAAACCGCTGACCGCGCTGGACTTGAAGTTCTCCTTCGATCGCATAAAAAAAAGTGATGACTTTGCCGGGGTTTTCGCCGCTTTAAGCGACTTGCGCATTATCGACGACCATACGATCGACCTGGTGACGAGCAATCCGTACCCGCTGACCATGCACGCGGCGACCCACCTGTTCGCGCTCGACAGCGAGTTCTATACCGGCAACGATGCGAACGGTAACGACCGGTCCGTAATCATCAAGAACGGCGCGTCGTTTGCATCGACGCAAGTGTCGGGATCCGGTCCGTTCCGGGTCGTTTCGCGCGACGCGAGCGGACGAATCGTGTTCGAGCGCTTCGCCGACTACTGGGATAAGGCTTCGCCCGGCAATGTCGAGCGCATCGTCTTCACGCCAATCGCCGACGACACCTCGCGCGTCGACGCGTTGCTTGCCGGCGATGTCGACCTCATCACGCCGGTGCCGCCGGTCGATTTCGATCGAATCCGCGCGGCCAACGACGTCGACCTGGTCACGTTGCCCGGCACGCGTATCGTCATGCTGCAGATGAACCAGAATCGCCGCCCGGAACTACGCCGGCAGCGCGTGCGCATGGCGATCGTGCACGCGATCGACAACGACGCGATCGCGAGCAAGCTGATGGGCGGATTCGCGACGCCGGCGGCGCAGTTCAGCCCGCCCGGATACCTCGGCCACAACGCCCGGCTCGAGCCGCGCTACGACCTCGCGCTCGCGCGTCGGCTGCTGCAGGAGGCGGGCTACGAGAACGGATTCAGCGTGACGATGATGGCGCCGACCGACCGCTACGGCAATGACGCCGAGATCGCCAGGGCGGTTGCCGACATGCTCGCGAAAATCGACGTCAAGGTCGAGTTGAAGACGCTGTCGAATGCCGAATACTGGCCGATGTTCGACGATCGCGCGGCCGACCTGATGATGATCGGCTGGCACTCGGACACCGAGGACAGCGCGAGCTTCTTCGAGTACCTCGCGATGACGCCGACGCCGGACACGCATTTCGGCCAGTACAACTCGGGCAGCTACTCGAGCGAATTCGTCGACTCGACGACCCTGCAGGCAAACCAGGAAACCGACCTCGAAAAGCGCGCGCAACTGTTGCAGGAGATCGAGGCGAGGATTTACCAGGACGCTGCATTCATCCCGCTGTACTGGCAAAACCTCGCCTGGGCCGCGCGCGAGAACGTCGGCATCGAAGCCGTCGTCAATCCGCTGAATCTCCCCTACCTCGGCGACCTCGTCGTGCGCTAGCCGCGCCAGCCGGGTTCGCACCCCGGATTGCTACAGCGGCAGCTCGGGGGCTACGCTAGCCGGGGTCGGACCTCGACAACCCACTGAAAACTCTCGTTTTTTCTCCGGATTTCGACCCGATTTTAGGCTTAGGAGTGTATTTTCGGCCCCAAAATCCTGTCGTTAAAGTGTCCGAGAGTTACACATTATGCTTAGATGCCGCTTTTTGCCGCCAAAACCAGGCGTTTAAGGCCGAAAATCGGCAAAATTAGTGACGTTACTTCTGCGAAAACAACGGCTTATCGTGGTCCGACCCCGGATTGCCCGGATTGCTACAGCGGCAACGCGGTGGCGCTCTTGGTCGAGCGCAGCACGAAACCGGTGCTGACCGTGTGCACGGCCCTGCACTGCAGGATCGTGTCCGACAACAGCCGGTCATAGGCGCCGATGCTCTCGCAGATGATCTTCAGCAGGTAGTCGTGCTGGCCGGAGAGCGCGTGCGCCTCGAGGATGTTCGGGCACTCGCGCACGACGCGGTCGAATTCGCCGACCGAATCGGGATGGTGATCCTCGAGCGAGACGTTGGCGAAAGCGATTACGTCGAGCCCGACCCGGGCCGGGTCGACGATCGACACGTAACCGGTGATCACGCCGTCGCGCTCGAGCTTCTTGACCCGCCGCCAGCAAGGCGTCGTCGACAGGCTGACGCGCCCGGCGAGCGCCTGGCTCGACAGGCGGCCGTCGCGCTGCAGCTCGTGAAGGATTTTGCGGTCGACGTCGTCCATGGCCGATAATTTTATCAGTTTCATCAAAAATTAGAATAAACATTTTAATTACTAGCCCAATTACGCAACGAAAGCAAAAATATTGTTCGTGATCGCGACTATAATTCTTAAATATCGGAATTCGCAGCAAGGACATGACCAAGTCAACCACTTACCAGTCGAAAGTCCCCGGCGCCGATGGTCGCATCGCCTACGACGCCGAGGAAAACGCCGTCTGGCACGACCTGATCGAGCGCCAGCTGCCGATGCTGCCCGGCCGGGTCTGCGACGAATACATCGATGCGCTCGAAATCATGCAGCTGCCGCGCGATCGCGTCCCGCAACTCGCGGAGGTCTCGGCGGTGCTGCGAGCGCACACCGGGTGGTCGGTGCAGCCGGTCCCCGCGCTGATCGGCTTCGGCGAATTCTTCGAGTTACTCGCGACCAGGCGCTTTCCGGCGGCGACCTTCATCCGCCGCCGCGAAGACATGGACTACCTCGAGGAACCCGATATCTTCCACGAAGTCTTCGGCCACACGCCGTTGCTGACCGACTACCGCTTCGCCGCCTTCGCCGAGGCTTACGGCAAGGCCGGGCTCGACGCGAGCCCGCGGGACCGGGCGATGCTGGAGCGCCTGTTCTGGTTCACCGTCGAGTTCGGGCTCTATCGCTCGGCCGACGATCTGCGCACCTACGGTGCTGGCATCGTCTCGTCGCCGGGCGAACTGGTCTACGCGCTCGAAAGCGACACGCCCGTGCGGCTGCCGTTCGATCCGATCGAGGCCCTGCGCACGCCGTACCGCATCGACATCTTCCAGCCGGTCTACTTCGTGCTCGACGACTTTGACCAGTTGTTCGAACTCGCGCAGTCCGATCTCGGCGCGCTGATTCGCGAAGCCCGCCGTCGCGGCATGCACGCGCCGCGCTTCCCGGAACCCGCCTCGGCCTGAGCCCGACCTAGCCCGAAAGGAATATTGCGATCCGGCGCGCGCAGCCAGATATCGACGCGCAGACAGCCAACAATCGGGAGTAATCATAATGTTCAACCCAATCACGATTCCATTCGGCGCGGTCATGCTGCACAACGTCGTCAGGTTGAAGCCCGGCGTCACTACCGAGGACGTCGAAATGGCGATCGGCGAACTGTGCAATACGGTCAAGAATACCTACGGCGACGAGAACGGCGGTTTCATCGGCGGCCAGGTATTCGAATATGCCGGCTTCGTCTCGGCGGGAGGCTCGTTCGATCCCGAGCGCAAGACCGACGACCACATCGTCATCATCACCTACTGGCAATCCTTCGAGCAGCACGAACGATCGCATGCCGATCGCGCGTTCCGGGAAAAATTCGCCGCGCTCGCCGAGTTCTGCGCGGAAACCTGGGAACTCGGCTACGACATGCTCTGGCAGGGCGCGCCCGAAGACTAGTACCGCCGGCCGGCGACGGCCAGACCGGTTTCGATTCGAAGCAGCGGTCTCGGAAATTCGCGGATCGCGCGATATGCGCTACCATTGAAGAAAAGCCAGGGCTGCCGCTCGCCAATCAACCATGCCGCGCAATATCCTGTTCATCATGTGCGACCAGCTGCGCTGGGACTACCTGTCGTGCTATGGCCACCTGAAATTGCACACGCCGAACATCGATTCGCTCGCCGCGCGCGGCGTGCGCTTCGACAATGCCTACTGTCAGGCACCGCTGTGCGGACCGTCGCGCGCGAGCTTTTACAGCGGGCGCTACATGTCGAGTCACGGGGTGATGGCCAACGAGGACCCGACCCGGATCGACGAATTTCTGATCGCTGATTATCTGCGCCCGCTCGGCTATCGCTCGGCACTGGTCGGCAAGGCCGACAACCGCAAGGATGCGGATACCCTGCGCGCATTCGGCGTCGATCCCGAATCCGAGTTTTTCCGCGCTGCGCGCTGCGGTGGCTTCGAGCCGTTCGCCTATCACGAGGGCCTCTACCCGGACCCGATTGCACCCGACGATCTGGAGTACAACCGATACCTGATCAAGCAGGGATACCGCGGCAACAACCCGTGGAACGAATATGCCAACTGCGGCGTTGCCGCCGACGGCACGCCGCGCTCGGGCTGGCGACTGCGCAACGCGCACTACCCGTCACTGGTCGCGCGCGAGCATTCGGAGACCGTCTGGACGACCGACCGGGCGCTCGACTTTTTCGAGCAGCAGGAAGGTGACCGGCCCTGGTGCCTGCACCTGTCGTACATCAAGCCGCACTGGCCGCTGGTCGCGCCGGCACCCTACCACGAGATGTTCGGCGTCGACGACATCCAGCCGGTCGTGCGCGGCGACGCCGAGCGCGACCATCCCCACCCCGTGGTCGAAGCCTTCATGCGCCAGGAATACAGCGAGTCGTATGCGCGCGACGACGTGCGTGAGCACGTGATACCCGTCTACATGGGGTTGATCAAACAGATCGATGACGAACTCGGGCGACTCTTCGAATACCTCGAGCGCCGTTACCTGTTCGACAACACGATGATCGTGTTCACCAGCGATCACGGCGACTACCTCGGCGACCACTGGCTCGGCGAGAAAGACTTGCTGCACGAGTCGTCGGCACGAATTCCGTTGATCGTCTACAACCCGAACGCGACCGCCGGGGAGACCCGCGGCAGCGTCTGCAGCGAGCCGGTCGAAGCGATCGACCTGCTGCCGACCTTCATCGAATTTGCCGGCGGCGCGATTTGTCGCGAGCGCCTCGAGGGCCGCTCGTTAATGCCGCTGCTGCGCGCGCACAAGAGTCCCGACGGCTGGCGCGACGTGGCGGTCAGCGAAATCGACTATTCCGACCGTGGCCCGCGATCGCTACTCGATCAGCCGCCCTACGATTGCCGCGCGGTGATGTTGCGCGGTAAACGTTACAAATACATTCACTACAACGGATTTCGCCCCCAGCTTTTCGACCTGCACCGCGATCCACAGGAACTGAACGACCTCGGCGAGAGTGCGGAACACGCCCGGGTGCGCGACGAGATGTCCGCGCGCCTGCTTCGTTGGCAGCGCAGCCTCAAGCCGCGAATCGGCATGCCCTACGACAATCTCGCCGACATGGGACCCGAGCGCGACGAGCGCCTCGGCATCATCATCGGTCGCTGGTGAGGCTTCGATGAGTCGATCGGACAAACCCGCGACGACCGCGCGACTGCGCCTGCGCGGCCTGATCGCCGTGATCGCGCTGGTGTCATTTTCGCCGAACTCCGGTGCCGAGCGCGATGCGCAGACGATCTGGAACAGTCGCTGCCAGCAATGCCACGGCAATCTGTCCGAGTTCGCACGCGAGCGCCTGTGGAACATCGACGGCCAACTGCACGGCAAGCGCCATGCCGAGGAATTAGCGCAATTCCTACGCCGTCACTACCTTCCGGCCAGCGAGATCCAGAGCATGCGCGAGATGCTGCTCGCCCACGCCAGGTCGACCGAGCGATTCGACAGCGAGTGCGGTAGCTGTCACGGCACCGCCACCGAGTTCGTCG
>JBFFXR010000190.1:0-5702 GCA_041569645.1 Gammaproteobacteria bacterium | reverse complement strand
GGCGTCTATTCGGTCAGCGGTGGCGACGAGCAAAGCCGGATGAATTTCCTGATCATGCGCCGTGACCTCGAGACGCGCACGCGGGAACTGCGCCATATCGTGCGCAAGACAGCGGATTCGAGCGAATGGCTGAAGAATGGCCTGCGCCTGCTGGCCGAGCGTCATTACCACGAGGAAGATCAGTTCGTCGACGACCTGACCGCGCTGTTCGGCCTCGAATCCTCGCTCGGCTACGCGCTGGTCAAGGCCGGCCAGTGCCGCCTCAAGTTCGCCGAGAAGAGCATCGCGTACGAGTTCGATTTCGACGTGGTTTCGCTCGACCCGGACGACCCGCTGTTCCAGGCGACCTACTGGCACAACCACCTGTTCAACCCGGCGCTGCCGGGCAAGGTCAGGGTCCTGCGCTTCAGTCCGCGCCTATGACAGCCGCTTGAAATTGTCGTAGAGCAGCCGCGCGAGTCGGTTCATCTCCGGCATGTGGTCGCGCGCGGCGGCATCGAATGCGTCGAGCGCGTCGGCGCCGAGGCTCGCCTCGAGCGCGGCGCGATACTCCGGTACTTCGCCCCAGGCGCGCACGGTGTCGGCGCGCACCTCGACGTGGAACTGTACCGCCCACGCATTTTGCCGGTAACGAAAGATCTGGTAGCGCGTCGTCGGCGACGAGCCCAGCAGGGTCACGTCGGAGTTGAACTCGAGCCCGCGCACCTCGCAGGAATGCCACTGCACCGCCTTGATCGTCTCCGGGTAATCGGCGAACAGCGCATCGGCTTTGGCCGCCGGCGACATTTGTATATCGAGTACGCCGATCTCGGCCGGCTCTGACTTGACGACCAGTCCGCCGATGACCTCGCCGAGCAGCTGGCAACCGAGGCAAAAGCCGAGAAACGGTTTTTCCAGCTCGACGACCCATTCGCGGATTCGCCGCTTCTCGTCGACCAGCCACGGGTAGTCTTCCTCCATCCAGGTATCCATCGGCCCGCCCATGCACAGCATCGCATCGAATTCGCTCAGGTCCGCCGGAATCGCCTCCCCGTCGTCGAGTTCGATCGGCACCAGGTTGCAGCCGTCGGCTGCCATCAGGTCCTTGAGGTAACCCGGATCCTCGATCGCGATGTGCTGCAGCACGAGAATGTTTTTCATCGCTCGGTCTCGTAGATGGCCAGTTCGCGCCAGTGGCGATCGGCGTCGTGGTCGTCGATCGACGGCGTCGTCCGTATCGTCTCGACGTAATCCTCGGGAAAGCCGTGCTCGAGCGCGCCGCGCAGCACGTGCTCCTTGTACCAGTGGAACGGTTGCTGCTCGTGGTCGATGTCGATCGCGTAGTAGGTAAAGACTTCGAGCCGATCGCCAGCCGGCGCCGCGACGCGGATATCGCGGCGCTCGTAGCCGTAACCGTGGCACTCGATTTCGTCGAGCACGAGACGATCGTCGGGCGTGACCCGGTAGATGACGCCGTAAACCCGGTCGCCCGGTTCGCCGGTGATATCGATATCACACTTGCCGGACTGCCCACGATCGTTCTTGCGCCAGCACAGGCGGTGGCCGTCGAGCGTCGCGACGCAATGAAATTCGGCGCCCGGCAGCCGCTGCAGCAACCGCCGGCTCGACAGGTTGGAGCCGAACGCGAAGTAATTAAGTTTCATCGTCGAACAGGGCTGCCTGGTCGAGCTTGTAATAAAGCGCGTTGACCCCGGGCTGAATGATCCAGATGCCGAGCGGGAAAATGAACAGCAGGAAAAACATGCTGCTGAAAATCAGGAAATCGGCGTCGACGCTTTCCTGCAGCGACTTGAATTGCCGGGCCGTGTACCAGATGCCGTAAAAGATTCCGGCCATCGACAGCATGTGCATCGGCATGAGCCAGATCGGCGGACGAGCCGGCGGTCCCTCGGCGGCGAGCTGGGGCAGATACAGCACGATATACATCAGCACGTAGACGATCGGCACGATCAGCCCGGCGATGAACGGCACCGGGCTGCGTTGGCGCTCCGGCGGGAGTTGCCGGTTCGACCAGACCGCGACCGAGATCATCCACGCAAACAGCACGAACATCAGGAACAGCCCGATGCTGGCGACGACCAGCGGCTGCAGTGGAATGCGAAACATCAGCACCAGCGCGGTCGGCAGCGCCAGCATCAGAAAAAGCTCCCAGTGACGCAATTTCAGAAAAAAGGGCATGCTGCCGGGACCGCCGGTCTTCAGTCGAGACTTTTGACGAGATCCAGGATCGCGGCGGCGTGGCCCTTCGCCTTGACCTGGTAGTCGACGTGAACGAGCTTGCCCTGCTTGTCGATGACGAAAGTCGAGCGGCCGATGCCCAGGTACTCGCGGCCCATGAACTTGCGCTTGCCCCAGGTGCCGTAGGCTTCGCACAGCGCGCCGTCGGTGTCGGCGAGCAGCTCGACCCCAAGGTCGTGCTTGGCGATGAACTTGCGGTGTTTCTCGCAGCTGTCCTTGCTGACGCCGAGCACGACCGTGTCGGCGGCGGCGAACTCGTCGAGCAGCGCAGTGAATTCGTTGGCCTCGACGGTGCAGCCGGGGGTATCGTCCTTCGGGTAAAAATACAGCACGACGTTTAGCTGGCCGCGAAACTGCGCCAGGCTGACGCTATCCCCGTCCTGGTTGCGGCTGGTGAATTCGGGCGCGGGCTGGCCGGCTTCGAGCATGGTCTGGATCTCCCTGGAGTCTGGTCGAATCGTCGCGAGATGATAAAAGAGCGCCGGCCAAACTTCCACCTGGCGGCAGGCGATAAGCGGCGCGACCGTCGACGACGGCGCGGCGTTCCGCTCGCAGGCTTACCGAGTCCGCTGTCTGGTGCAGGCCTGTTTATGATCGCTCGCGGGTTGCGAGCGTCGTAATCGCGCTAACGCGTGACCTCGGTCAAAAACTCGAGGAAGCGGCGCCACGACTTGCGGTCGGCATCCTCGCGGTAGCGATCCGAATCGAACACGGTAAACGCGTGCGGCGCGCCGCTGTAGGTAATCATCTCGTGCTTGACTTTGGCATCCTCGAGTTCGTCGGCGAGCGCGGCGAAGTCTTTCATCGTGATCGCGTTGTCGGCGGTGCCGTGCATGACCAGAATCTGTCCCCGGGTGGTGCCGTAATCCTGTCCCTGGGGCGTCTTGAGACCGCCGTGAAAGGTCGCGAAACCTTTGAGATCCGCGCCCGAGCGCGCGAGTTCGAGCACCGCGGCGCCGCCGAAGCAGTAGCCCATCGCGACCGCGTTGCCGCGGTTGCCGCCGAGCTTCGCCGCTGCGTCGAGCGCGCCGACGAGCAGGGCGCGCATCTTTGCGCGATCCTTGTAGAGTTCGCCCGTGTGCTGGCGCCTGTCGGCCACTTCGGTCGGGCGCACGCCCTTGCCGAACAGGTCGGCGGCGAACACCGCGTAACCCTGCGCCGCGAGCATTTCGGCGCGCTTGACTTCGTAATCGGTCAGGCCGTCCCAGTCGTGAATCAGCAGCACCAGCGGAGCCTGGCCGCCGGGGCTCGTGAAGTAACCCTCGTAGGCCGCGCCGCCGACCGTGTAATCGATCGGTTTGCCCTTGGCCCAGGCGCCGGTACAGGCAAGCAATAGAACGATGAAACCGGTGATTTTCATGGTTGAGCTCCGTCGCCGAACGATTTGCCAATATACTCCCCGAACTCGGCGGCTGGCAATGGGTCTGAATGACAGCTTCCCGAGGTAATGAGAAATGATTCGATTGAGCCTGGTCCTGACCCTTTTCTTGAGCTTGCTCGGCGCACCCGCCGCGCAGGCCGCGAAAGCCGTGCTCGCCGGCGGCTGTTTCTGGTGCATGGAAGCCGATTTCGAGAAACTCGATGGCGTCACCGACGTCATCTCGGGCTTCACCGGCGGCAGCCATCCGAATCCGACCTACAACGGTGCCCACACCGGCCACTACGAGGCGGTCGAAATCACCTACGACCCTGAAATCGCAAGCTACCAGGACCTGCTCGACCATTTCTGGATCAACCACGACCCGTTCGATGCGCGCGGCCAGTTTTGCGACAAGGGACACGAGTATCTCGCGGCGATATTCGTTGCCGACGAAGAGCAGCGCAGGCTGGCGGAAGCCTCGAAGCGCAAGGTCGTCGAGCGATTCGCCGGAAAAACCGTGGTGACGCCGATCCTGCCGCTCGGGACTTTTTTTCCGATCAAAGGCGACGAGTCGTACCACCAGGATTTCTATAAGAAAAGCCCGCTGCGTTACAAGACCTACCGCTGGGGCTGCGGCCGCGACCGGCGACTGGCGGAGATCTGGGGCGACAGCAAGGCGCCTTGACGGGCCCGGGTGTTCATAAATGATCTCAGGTATTTTCGTTAAGTCACTGATTTTTCGAATGTCAATCGACTGGCCCGGCAAAACGGTTAAAAAAAAGCCGAACTATTTCGCCGCCAAAGCAGAGAGATAAGTCTAGACTCTTCTTTACGGGGGTCGCCACGGGTGCCGACGCGTGGGCGAGTTGCTCGACAGCTCGTCACGCAAGGCCCGGTAAAAACGGAGCGGCGACCCGCCATGGATAAAATCGAAGAGCGATAGCGAGAGTCCAACCGGGGTATCAGCGAACCGGGCCGCCGGCCATGCAGGCACGGTGGCAAGCGTCAGCTTTGCGCTGACGGAGTTGCTGCGGCGACGCCGCGCGAAAAAAATTTCGCGACCAGCCGACCTCCCGGCCCGTATCGTGCGAAGTGTGGTTGCGACGGAACGCCCACGATTCCGACGGGGGTCTTGCGCGAGCAGCGGGGTGACATGCGGGCATTTCTGGCCATACTGGGGCTCATTCTGACGACAGCCAACCCCGTCGCCGTTGCAACGGCGCAGGATCTCGATTTTTTTCGCATCGGCACCGGTGGCGTCGCCGGAACCTACTACCCGATCGGCGGCGTGATCGCGCATGCGATCAGCAACCCGCCGGGTTCGCGCCCGTGTGACGCCGGTGGCAGTTGCGGGCCCCCGGGTCTGCTCGTCATTGCGCAATCGGCCAACGGCTCGGTCGCTAACGTGCGCGACATCCAGCACGGCGCGCTCGAATCGGGTTTCGTCCAGTCCGATATCGCCTTCTGGGCCTACACCGGTAGCGGAACCTTTCGCGGGCGCCCGCCGTTTCGCAATTTGCGCACCATCGCCAACCTCTACCCCGAAAGCGTTCACATCGTCGTGCGCCGCGATTCGGATATCCGCAGCGTGCGCGATCTCGTCGGCAAGCGCGTCTCGCTCGACGAGCCCGGTTCGGGCACGCTGATCGACGCCGAGCTCGTGCTCGGTATGTATGGCATAGCGATCGACGATATCGACGCCGCGTACATGAAGCCGAGTCTCGCGATCGAACGCATCAGGCGTAACCAGCTCGACGCGTTCTTCTTCGTCGCCGGCTATCCGGCGAGGGCGGTCTCGGAACTGGCTACGGATGCGCAGGTCCGCCTGCTGCCGATCGACGGCCCGGCGGCGGAGCGATTGACCGCGCGCTATCGTTTCTTCGCGCGCGATCACATCCCCGAGGGTGTCTATCCGGGCATACCGCGCATCGCGACGATCAGCGTCGGTGCGCAATGGCTGGTCTCGGCGGCGGTCGATCCCGAGCTGGTCTACGCGATCACGCGCGCCCTGTGGAACCGCAATTCGCGCCGCCTGCTCGATAACGGCCACGCCAAGGGCCAGGCGATCAGGCTCGAGACCGCGCTCGATGGCATCGCCGTGCCG
>JBFFXR010000189.1:0-5728 GCA_041569645.1 Gammaproteobacteria bacterium | reverse complement strand
GGTTTCGGAAAGGTGATGAAAGGCGGCCTGGATGCGTTCGTGCGCGAGGGTTTCGTTCAGCTGGACGAGCCTGGTGGAGCCAACCACATCGGCATGGAGGATTACAGCGAGCTTTCGCAGTAAATGCTCTACCATTGATAGATGTCCTCCCTGCCGGGGGACACGCAGCGCGAATTCTACCACAAATGACCGGTGGAGGTCGGAGATTGCCCGTTTCTGGCAGGAGCGCGCAGGTTGGTCGGGTTCATTTAGAGTCCGATTCTTGGAAAATGGCTGCTTGAACCTGAAATGTCAGCGGCGAATAGCGCCCCGAATTGGTCAACCAGGCGGGTCAGTGCCGATTGTTTCCCGGGCATGTATCAATCGAAATTTGCCCGATTGACTAGTAGCCCTTATTCAATATTTTTTAGAGCCAATTTGGCTTCATTGACCAATTCATGGAGGATTTCTGCGGCAGACTGCTGTTTGTTAACCAGGCCGACACCCTGGCCTGCCCACAACGGCGCCGCCTCGATATCGCCGGTCATACTCGAGCGCATCGCCACGGCATCGTAAAGCTTGACCTCGTTGCCGTCGGCGTCGCGCACAATGGTTTTACCCTCGCCCGGGCGTTGCCCCGGATTCGGTCGACCCGCCGATTCCCAATCGACAATGGTTTTATTCTTTATGACTCGTCCCGGCGCATCGGGCCAGGTGCCGTCATAGAGCTTCGAGTAGTAAGTGTCTGAGGTTTTGGCGCTTAAAACACTGTCCCGATAAGTTGGGTGTATATCAGCCTCGGTCGCAGCGAGAAAACGCGTGCCGATCCAGGCGGCCTGGGCACCCAGACAAAGCGCGGCCGCCAGTCCGCGCCCGTCGGTGATTCCCCCGGCTGCTATTACCGGTAAGGGGCTGACCGCATCGACCACCGCGGGTGTCAGCGGCAAGGTCGCAACTTCTCCCCGGACATGGCCCCCGGCTTCCCATCCCTGGGCGACGATCATGTCCGCGCCATGATCCGCCGCGCGCCTGGCTTCCTCCACGCTGCCGACGTTTGCCATGACAAGTGATCCCGCCTCGTGAACGCGTTTACTGTAGGGCGCCACGTCACCCCAGAAAAACGAGACGACTTTCGGCGGATTGTCGAGAATCGCTTCGATTTCGTCCGCGACGTCATACGAGAGCAACACGTTGGCGATGATGCCGCGCGTCGTGAGTTCGTTGGCCCTGGATAAAAGTGCCCGGGTACCTTCTTTGCCCCAACCCGTCATCGCGATCGATCCCATTCCGCCCGCGTTGGAGACGGCCGCGGCAAGCTCCGGGCAGGATATCCCGCCGATCGCCGCCTGCATCACCGGGTAATCGATTCCCAGGGATTCACATAGTTTTGTTTTCATGCCATTTCATCCAGGCGTCGGGTTAATAAAACGGAAACGAGCGCCAGTTTACCTGTTTCGAGCGGAATGCCGGTTACAGGTGACAGGTGTGTTACCCCGTATTTTTGCACACTGATAGGTCGGCTACGCCGACGTCGCCGCGGCCACCTCGGCGTAGTCCGCGGAACGGTAAGGTGCAAACTGGTCGGCGATAAATGGCTTGCGCCGCCGCTCGAGGCCCATGTCGTCCATCAGGTCGTCGATGTATGGCATCTGGTGCAAGTTCAGGACTTGCGAGCGGTTCGGCTGCTCGGTGACGAACTCCCGATTCCAGGCCTTGAGCGCCTCGATCTCGGCGAGCTGTTGTTCCGCCGCAGGCAGCGCGAAATCGCCCCGCAGGCAGCGCGCCAGCCAGGTCGACTGCATCGCATACAGGGTTGCGCTGTTGATGCCCTGGACGCCGCCGACGAAGGCGAATCCCGGCAGCGCCGGATGCACCATGTGGCGATACAGGTGCATGCCGTCGGCATCGTAGATCTGCGCCAGCAGGTCGCCTGGCAGGAAGCTGTAGTCGTGACGCCAGCCGGTGCCGCAGATAACCACATCCGCCGGCAGGCTTTCGCCGGTCGTGAGTTTGACCCCTTTTTTCTCGAAGGCTTCGATTTCGGCACGCCGCGAACCGATCGTGCCGTCGCCGACGAGCCCGAAAAACGTCGGTGG
This sequence comes from Gammaproteobacteria bacterium, assembly GCA_041569645.1. Lineage (GTDB taxonomy): Bacteria > Pseudomonadota > Gammaproteobacteria. Next base: position 3,653 of record JBFFXR010000189.1, on the reverse strand, counting down.
CGCGATGTACAAGTTGGTAAACAGGTCCAGCTTGACCGGGCGGTCGGGTACGAGATTACGCCGTTTCAGCCGGAACTGGGCGCTCAGCAAGACTTCGAAAAATTTCCAGAACAGGCCGACGCCGCCCCGCAGCGGGCCGTGCAGCAGGCGCGCGGCCCGGCCCGGCCGAATCCACGGCGGCGCGAAGTGGGTCGGCCAGCGCGCGAAGAACAGCACGTGGTTGCGGATCAGGCCAAGGAATTTTTCCGGCACCGGCCAGCGGATCGAGCGGTGCAGCACGGTGACGCTTTCGGCTTCGTCGACGATGTCGACCGCGATATCCATCGCCGAACGGCTGAAGCCGACGATGACGACGTGCTTGCCGCCGACGTCGACGCCGTCGCGGAATTCGCTCGAGTGAATCACTTCGCCCGCAAAAGTTTCCTTACCCGGCCAGTCCGGCACCTTCTTCAGGTTGAACATGCCAGGCGCCATGACGAAGTAATCGCACTCGGCGCTATCGCGCTCACCGTCGCGTTCGGCGACGATGCGCCAGCGTCCGTCGCCGGTAGGTGCGGCTTCGACGATGGGCGCATTAAGTTGGATGCGATCGCGAATGCCGAAGTGCTGGGCATAACCGTCGAGATAAGCGCGCACGTCGCTCGCCGGCGGAAAGAGCGGCGTTTCCCGCGGCCACGGCCAGTCGGGATAGCCGTAGACCCATTTCGGCTCGAGCACGCGCAACGAACGGTAATTGTTGGCCCAGACGCCGCCGAGTTCGGAGCGCGCCTCGTAAACGGTGACGTCGAAGCCGTGTTGAGCGAGAGTTTTCGCCGCCGCCAGCCCGGCAACCCCGGCGCCGAGCACGGCGACCGTATTGCTCGTTGCGTTCATCTTGAGCCTCCCCCATCGCCGTTCGCCCGAATGCGCATTCGACGCCCGAGCCGCGGTCATTCCGCGCGCGTCGGGCCATTGCACCAATCGCCGGCGGATCGCGATCGCGCTTCACTTCGCTGCGGCGGACCGCGCGACGACGCCGGCGTCGTCGTGAAACGATCGAATCGGCAACGCCCATGAAGCCGAAAGCCGATCGAAATGTCAAACGGTGGCCGATCTGGACATTTCCGAAGGCATCTTTTACTCTCGGCCTACTAATTAGAATAAGGAGGGATCCAGGATGAAACGAATTTCACGCGTACTTCTTGTCCTGTGCATGCTTTTCCCGCTCGGGATCCAGGCGGATGATAATCCCGAAAAGGTCTTCGTATTCGGCGATAGTCTCTCGGACACCGGTAATCTAGCCGCTTTCATAGATGTAAGCCTTTCCGCTGAAATCGGTACTTTCGGCCTCTGCAATCCGATAGAGATTCTCTCGGGCATTAGCTGCGACGAAATTTTCTTCGGGCAAAACAGGGTCAGCAACGGGCCGGTAGCCGTGGAGGTAATGGCCAATCGCCTCGGCCACGACGAACTCCGGCCTTCGTTATTTTTCTTGCCGCCATTCATTCGCCCTTTCAGCGGCACCAATTATGCTGTGGCCGGCGCGGTAGCGGGAGAGGACGAGCTCGGAGACCTTAGCACGCAGGTATCCGGATTTCTGGCCGACCAGGGTCTGGTGGCCCCGCCGGAGGCGCTCTATGTCGTCATCATCGGGGGCAACGACGTGATTGACGCAGTCCAGGCGGCAGCCGATTTGCAGCAGGGCGAAGATCTGGAAGAGAACGAGAAGCCGAAAGCGATCATCAAGGCCGCGCTCGACGCCATCGAGGAAAATATCGAACGGCTGATCGAAGCGGGCGCGCGAAGAATCCTGGTCGGCAACGTGCCGAATATCGGTGCACTTCCCGCGACCCGAGACGGGGCTGCCGAAGCCGGTTTACCGGAGTTCCTTGTCACCGGCGCCGCCACGGGCCTCACGATCAAGTTCAACCGAAAACTGGCACGGCGCCTGGATCGGATCCGGGCCCGGCACGCGGGCGAATCGGTCAAGATCAGGGAGTTCAATATTTTCGGTTATTTCGAAACGGTGCGCTTTCTTGCAAAGCTTTTCGGATTGAACGCCGTCGACGCCTGTTTCAATACCGACAAGTATCAGGAATTTGCCATACGTGAATTCCATCCGGACTGCGCGCCCGCGGCGCCGGGCGCAACTCCCGGGTTCGACCAGTTCGTATTCTTCGATGACATCCATCCGACCGGGTGGGTACATGCCGCAATCGGCAAGGCGATGGCACGCGCCGCGCGCAGACTCGTCGCCGATTAATCTCGCCGGGTTTCGAAGAGGCCAGTGTCGGTCGATTATCAGACATATTTCGATCGACATAGACGCGTTCGACCTTCCGCGCATCTCGGAGACGTGGATATCCCGTTGCCGCCCGACTGGTCGGGCGGCTATACGTCGATCTTCGAACATCACCCGCGCGAACGAAAAACCACGGATCAAGATTACCCACGACCCGACTCGGCCTCATCACCGATAAACTCATCTTATCGGCCCTGCCGGCGATAAGCCCATTCACTTGGTCGGCGTAAATCGGCGAAGGTATAATGACCGTTTCGAGTGTGCCGGCGCCTGATGGGGACGGGTACATCAAGCAATTTTCTCATTGGAACTCCGGCTGCATGACCTGTAGCTAGATAGAGGAGATTGTTATGTCGATGCGCGAACGGTTCGATCAACTCAACGATGTTTACGCGGGCGCCGCCGAGGCGGGAGACGCCGAGGCTATCTCACGTTTGTTCACCGAGGATGCGATGGTTCTGGCACCGCGGGTTCCTCCGGCCAACGGACGCGATGCCATCCGGAAAAACCACGAACTGGAATTCGAGGAAGCCGGCGGCGGCTACAACCTGATCATCAAGGTTCTCGATTTCCATGAACTCGGAGATACCGCCTATTCGGCGGGCACCTGGGAAACCGAAGACGAACGCGGCACCTGGCTGGACGTGGTCGAGCGCCAGGACGACGATTCATTGCTGTATCACAGGGTGTGCTGGAACGAAACCTAACGCCCCGGTGGCAGTGGCATTGTTTTGCAGTTGGTATCCAGGCCAATTTGCAATCTGATGAGAGTGATTGGAATCGGGCCTTGCATCTTGCAAGCCTTTCGAAGGGTGACGTCAAGCGTAAGGCCTTGCCCCAGTCTCGTGACCCCCGTCTCGGGCAATAATTTGGCAGGTAGTTGATCTGGCCTGGCATTTCGATGTTTTGCGCCGCTTATACTGTCGACCGTTTTGTCCTGTCATAAATGCTCGCAATAAGGCTATTGCGGCTCTCTATTTGCACGGGATAATCGTCTAGAGGTAAGGTTACGCTGGTTGTTGACCGTTCGAACCGTTTGTAGCTCATACAGGAGCGCCGTATGCAAGTATCGACCAGAAATATTCTGCTTTGCCTGGGTCTGGCCCTGTTCGCGCCTTTGCTGCACGCCGGCCACGGCGGCGAGTCGCAGGTGAAAATCGATGAGATCGAAGTCGGCGACGGTCTCGAGGCGCTGCGCTTTTCGACCGTCGACGTGCACTACACCGGCAGGCTCGAGGGCGGCGAGGTGTTCGACTCCAGTCTCGAGCGCGGCGAGCCGTTTCGTTTTACCCTCGGCGCGGGCCAGGTCATTCCGGGCTGGGACATGGGTATCCTGGGCATGAAAGCCGGCGGCAAGCGGATGTTGACGATC
>JBFFXR010000188.1:0-5776 GCA_041569645.1 Gammaproteobacteria bacterium | reverse complement strand
GCCGCCGCCTGCGATTACCTCGCGGTCAGCGTCGGTCTCGAAATTCTCGAAACCATACCGGGTCGGGTTTCCACCGAGGTCGACGCGCGGCTGTCCTTCGATCGCGACGCGACGATCGCCCGCGCGCGGCGCCTGGTTGAACTCTACGAGAAGCGCGGCGGTAGCCGCGAGCGCGTCCTGATCAAGATCGCGTCGACCTGGGAAGGCATCCAGGCGGTGCGCGAACTCGAGCGCGAAGACATCAATTGCAATCTGACCCTGCTGTTCAGTTTTGCCCAGGCGGTTGCGGCGGCCGAGGCCGGAGCGTTTCTCATCTCGCCGTTCGTCGGCCGCATACTCGATTGGCACCTGGCTGATCGCGGCGTCGATTCGATCCCGGCGGACAAGGATCCAGGCGTCGAGTCGGTGACGCGGATCTACAACTACTACAAGCGGCATGGTTACGACACCGTCGTCATGGGCGCGAGTTTTCGCAATATTGGCCAGATCGAATGGCTCGCCGGCTGCGACCGGCTGACGATCAGCCCGAAACTGATGCAGGAGCTGGCGGCTGACGAATCGCGTCTCGAGCGGCGCCTGCGTCCCGACCACAAGGCCGACGTACCGGCGCGGCTCAGTCTCGACGAGAAAAGTTTCCGCTGGCTGATCAACGAGGACGCAATGGCGACCGAGAAGCTCGCCGAGGGCATCCGGCTGTTCGCCCGCGACCAGGAAAAACTCGAAGCGCGGCTCGTCGCCTGAGCGTTTTGGCGCAAATTCACACGCTGCCGTCGCACCTGGTCAACCAGATTGCCGCTGGCGAGGTCGTCGAGCGGCCCGCTTCGGTAGTCAAGGAACTCATCGAAAACAGTCTCGACGCGGGCGCCGGATCGATCAGCGTCGAGGTCGAGGCCGGCGGCACGCGCCTGGTCCGCGTCAGCGACGATGGATGCGGTATCGAACGCGACGAACTGGCGCTGGCGCTGGCGCGCCATGCGACCAGCAAGATCGCGAGTCTCGAGGATCTCGAGCAAATCGGTTCGCTCGGATTTCGCGGCGAAGCTCTGCCCAGTATCGCGTCGGTCTCGCGATTGACACTCGCCTCGCGGCGGCAGGGCGCCGAGCACGCGTGGAAACTCGAGGCCCGCAGCGACGCTGGCCCGCTGCCCGATGCCCTGCCGCAAGGCACCCGCATCGAGGTCCGCGAACTGTTCTACAACGTGCCAGCGCGCAAGAAGTTCCTGCGCAGCGAACAGACCGAATACCGCCATGTCGAGGCGCTGTTCAAGAGCCTCGCGCTGAGCCACGCGCGGGTCGCGTTTCGTCTGACGCACAATCAGAAGGTCATCTATCAGCTGCCGTCGGCGGCATCGATCGAGGATCGGCGCCGGCGTCTCGCCGCGCTGTGCGGCAAAGCCTTTGCCGACAGCCTCGTCGAAATCGACGTCAGCCACGACGAGTTGCGGCTCGAGGGCTGGGTCGCGCTGCCGACCTTCAGTCGTAGCCAGGCCGACCTGCAGTACTTTTTCGTCAACGGCCGCCTGGTGCGCGACAAACTCGTGACCCACGCGGTGCGCCAGGCTTATCGGGACGTACTGTTTCATGGCCGCCACCCGGCTTATGTGCTGGCTTTGTCGATGCCGGCGCGCGCGCTCGACGTCAACGTGCATCCGCAAAAACACGAGGTCCGGTTCCGCGATTCGCGCGCGGTGCACGATTTTCTTTTCCGCAGCCTGCACCGCGCTCTCGCCGACGTGCAGCCGGAGCAACAGGTCGAGTCGCCCGGTTTCGCGCTGGCCGACGCCGTTCCCGGCGGGGACGCTCCCGGTCGGGACGCCCTTGGCTGGGACGCTCCCGGCCGGGACGATACCGGTCGGCAAGTCCGACAGGGCGGGCTCGGTCTCGCGCCGCCGCAGGCGCGTGACCGCGATTGGCGAGTCGCCGAATCACTGCAGGCTTATACCGCGTTGCTTGCCGGCGCGACGCGCCCGCCGACGCCGGCCGCAGCCGCAGACGAACTGCCGCCGCTGGGCTTCGCGCTGGCGCAACTCAAGGGGATTTACATACTCGCCGAGAATCGCGACGGTCTCGTGGTCGTCGACATGCACGCGGCGCACGAGCGCATCGTATACGAACGCATGAAGCAAAACGCCGAGCGGGAAGGCATCGTCAGTCAGCCTTTGCTCGTGCCCTTGAGCTTCAACGTCAGCGCGGCCGAGGCCGACCTCGTCGATGCCCGGCAGGAGACTTTTACCCGGCTCGGATTCCAGCTCGAACGCCTCGGGCCCGAACAGCTGCGCGTGCGCGCGATCCCGGCGCTGCTCAAGCATGCCGACAGCGAACAATTGCTGCGCGACGTACTCGCCGATCTCGCCGAGCACGATAACTCGGCGCGCATCGACGATACGCTGAACGAAATGCTCGCGACCATGGCTTGCCACGCGTCGGTGCGCGCCAATCGCAGGCTTTCGCTCGACGAAATGGATGCGCTGCTGCGCGACATCGAGCAGACCGAACGCAGCGGCCAGTGCAATCACGGCCGGCCGACCTGGAAGCAACTGAGCCTCGATCATCTCGACCGGCTGTTCCTGCGCGGGCGCTGATCTTGGCCCCGCCGGTGCTGCTGCTGATGGGGGCCACGGCCACCGGCAAGACCGAGCTCGCGCTCGAACTCGCCGAGCGCTTCGACCTCGAGATCGTCAGCGTCGATTCGGCGCAGGTTTACCGGGGCATGGATATCGGCACGGCCAAGCCCGATGCGGCGCAGCGCGCCTCGGTGCCGCATCACCTGATCGATCTGTTCGAGCCGACCGAGGCATTCTCGGCCTGGGATTTCGTCGCCGCGAGCCGCGCGGCGATCGATGCGATCGACGCGCGTGGACGCGGCGCGCTGCTCGCCGGCGGCACGATGCTGTACTTTCACGCCTTCGAACAGGGTTTGAGCCGGCTGCCGCCGGCCGCGGCCGACGTTCGTGACCGTCTGGCGGCCGAAGCCGCCGAGCGAGGCTGGCCGGCGTTGCATGCACGGCTCGATCGGATCGACCCGTCGAGCGCGGCACGTATCGAGCCTGGCGACGCGCAGCGCATTCAGCGCGCGCTCGAGGTTTACGAAATCACCGGCAGGCCGCTGTCGAGTCTGCACGCGCGGCGCGAAGCGGGTTACCCGGGCCCGGTCCAGCGGATCATTCTCGACGCGCCGGACCGCGCCAGCCTGCACGCGCGCATCGAACGGCGTTTTCTGGAAATGCTCGAACATGGATTCGTCGAGGAAGTCGAAGCGCTGCGCGTTCGCGGTGACCTGCATCCCGGCCTGCCGTCGATGCGCGCCGTGGGTTATCGACAGGTCTGGCGCTATCTCGATGGCGAAACCGGTCGCGCGCAAATGATCGACGAAGCCGTCGCGGCGACTCGCCAGTTGGCCAAGCGGCAGTTGACCTGGTTGCGCAAGCAACCGCCCGGTCGGGCCTTCGATTGCCTGAATTACCGTAAAGATGATATATTTCGGCAGGTTGAGCGCGCTTACCGGCGAGTTTGACGGGAACGATTTCGGGCGAAGGGAATCAAACAAGCTACCAGCGGCTCAGGCAATTCGATCCCGGTAGATAGACAATAATAATCGTAAGGAGTATTGATTATGTCAAAAGGGCAAATGTTACAAGAACCCTATTTGAATGCGCTACGAAGAGAACATGTACCGGTTTCGATCTTCCTGGTCAACGGAATCAAATTGCAAGGTCAAATAGAGTCTTTCGATCAATTCGTCGTGTTGCTCAAGAACAACGTCAGCCAGATGGTTTACAAACACGCGATTTCGACGATCGTGCCGGCCCGCAACGTGCACATCGAGCACCCGCACGCCGACGACGGAGACGGCAACCGCTAGGCATGAGCTACGCCGGAGGGTTCGTTGTTCGAATTTGAGCGGCCGCATGGCGGCGAAAGAGCGCTCCTGGTTCATATCAATTTTCCGTACCAAGCCGACCAGGACGACCAGGCCGAGTTCGTCGAGTTGGTGCGTTCGGCCGACGTCGTCGACGTCGAGCTGATCGTCGCCAACCGGCAGCAACCGTCGGCGCGTACCTTTATCGGTCGCGGCAAGCTCGAAGAGCTGGCCGCGCGCGTCGCCGCGCAGGACATCGATGTCGTGCTGTTCAATCACGCGCTGTCGCCGTCGCAGGAGCGCAATCTCGAGCGCGAGCTCGAGTGCCGGGTACTCGATCGCACCGGTCTGATCCTCGACATCTTCGCCCAGCGGGCGCAATCCTTCGAAGGCAAGCTGCAGGTCGAACTCGCGCAGCTGAAACACTTGTCGACCCGGCTGGTGCGCGGCTGGACGCACCTCGAGCGGCAAAAAGGCGGCATCGGTCTGCGTGGCCCGGGCGAGACCCAGCTCGAGACCGATCGCCGGCTGCTCGGTAAACGTATCAAGTATCTCAATGCACGCCTGGCGAAAGTCGCGAGCCAGCGCGAACAGGGCCGCCAGGCGCGCAAGAAGGCCGATATCCCGACGGTCGCGCTGGTCGGATATACCAATGCCGGCAAATCGACGCTGTTCAACGCGCTGACCTCGGGACAAGCCTACGCCGCCGACCAGCTGTTCGCCACCCTCGACCCGACGCTGCGCAAACTCGAGCTCGGCGAACGCCAGCGGGTGATTCTCGCCGACACGGTGGGCTTCGTGCGCCATCTGCCGCACGACCTGGTCGCGGCTTTTCGCGCGACGCTCGCCGAGACCCGCGAAGCCGACCTGATCCTGCATGTCGTCGACAGCGCCGACGACGACCGCCAGGCCAAGATCGAAGCCGTCGGGGAGGTGCTCGACGAGGTCGGTGCCGCCGCGGTACCGCAACTTCTCGTCTACAACAAGATCGATATCGCCGGCTTCGCGCCGCGCGTCGATTGTGACGACGACGGGCGTCCCTGGCGTGTCTGGTTGTCGGCCAGGACCGGCGCCGGTATCGAGCGACTCGTCGAGTCGCTCGAGGCGCGGTTCGCCGAGCGTTCGGTATCCTGCGAGCTCGTGCTCGGCGCCGACGAGGGCCAGATCCGTGCTTTTTTGTTCGACGAGGGCGCCATCGAGGCGGAAAAATACGGCAATAAGGGCGAGATTTACTTGAAACTGCGCCTGACACCCGCAATATTGAAGCGTATGGAACGCAGGTTCGATCTCTCGAGCGACCGCCTCGGGGTACTCGCCGACACGCTTGCAGGCGCTGCGTGATCGCCATACAATCCGCACTCTTTGAGTGTCGGCCGGTCGGATACATCGACATCAGATTAAGCTATATCGACATCGAAATCGGAGTAAATTATGCCCTGGAACGAACCAGGTAAAGACAAGGACCCCTGGGGGCAGCGAGGCAACGAAGGCCCTCCTGACCTCGACGAGGTATTCAAAAACCTCAAGGACAAGTTCGGCGGCTTGCTCGGCGGCGGCAAGGGCCGTATTCCAAAAGTGCCGAGCGGTTCCGGCAATCTGTCCGGCGTTATCTGGTTCATCGTCATCGCCGCGCTAATCGTCTGGGGCCTGACCGGTATCTATATCGTCGACGAAGGCTGGCAAGGCGTCGAGACCCGTTTCGGCGAGCGCACCGAGGTCACCCAGGCGGGCCCCCACTGGCACATTCCGTACCCGATAGAGGATGTCGAGCAGATCAATGTGGCCGATATTCGTACCGCGCGCAAGAGCTCGAAGATGCTGACCAGCGACGAGAACATCGTCGTCATGAGCATCGAGATCCAGTACAACGTCAAGGACGCGCAGGATTTCGCCTTCGAGGTGTTCGACCCCGATCTG
>JBFFXR010000187.1:0-5782 GCA_041569645.1 Gammaproteobacteria bacterium | reverse complement strand
GTCGCAGGATCTCGAAGAGGCCGCGCAGGATCTCGGCGCCAAGCCGTTTCGCGTGCTGACCGATATCACGCTGCCGCTGATCGCGCCGGGCATGCTCGCCGGCTGGCTGCTGTCGTTCACGCTGTCGCTCGACGACCTGATCATCGCGAGCTTCGTCACCGGCCCCGGCGCGGTGACCTTGCCGATCCTGATCTACTCGCGCGTGCGGCTCGGCTTGCGGCCCGACATCAACGCGCTGGCGACGATCATCATCCTGGTGGTTGCGATCGGCGTCATCGTCGCCGGTTACATCATGCTGCGCCAGCAGCGCCAGCGCGAACTCGAGCAGAAGATGACCGTCGAGGAAGCCCACGGCTGATCCCGCTCTCCCGGGAGTTTTCACTCGGACTAAAAACGCGTCGGTTGAGTAGAAACTCGCCGGAATGGGTCGAGCCGGACTGGTTAATCTACCCTGGGTCGCGGCGCAGCGCCTGGCACATGCAGTGCACGCCGCCGCCGCCGGGAGTGATCATCGATACGTCCGGATCGAACACTTCGAGACCGTGGGCGCGCGCCTTCTCCTTCAACGCCCTGCTCTTCTCGGGCAAGAGTATCCGGTCGTTACCGAGCGCGACGACGTTGCAGCCGAGGTCGAGCGTGTCCTGAAACGGCACCGAGATGATTTCGATTTGCTTCGACTCGAGCCACGCAACGACCTCCGGATCGGTCGATTCGAGACACACCGCGGCGAGCTTCGGCGCGAGCATCACGACCATCAGGTCGATGTGAACGTAGAACGGGTCGATATCGGCGAGTCTGACTTCCCAGCCCTCGGCCTCGAACCAGCCCCGCAACTGCAGCGCCGCGCCCTCCTGGCTGCGGCCTTCGTCGCCTTCCCAGCCGATCAGCACGCAGCCGGGCTCGATGACGTTGAAGTCGCCGCCCTCGAAGGTGCCCGCGGTGACGTAGTCGTAAATCGGGATACCGAGACGCGCGTAGGTTTCGATCGCGCGATAGTTTTCGCCGCGGCGCCACCAGTTGGCCATACTCGTAATGATCGCGCCGAATGGCGTCATCGCCGACGAGTCGCGCGCGAACACCTGGTAAGGCAGCGCCGGATCCGGTTCGTGCAGGTGCACCTGGACGTCAGCGGACTGATAGGCGGAGACCATTTCGGCGTGCTGGCGGCGCGCGACTTCGGGATCGAAATCGTAACCACGCCGGATGCTCTTCTTCGACACCGAGCTGGTCTCGAGCCAGCGATAGTGGTCGGCCGGGCCGAGCAGCACGTCACGCAGCACGCCGTACTCGCAATCGGCGCCCCATTGTTCGAGAACCGGCGTGCCACCTCCCTCGCTGCGTACGCGCAGGTTGAATTGATCGCTCATGCCACCTCCCGACCGGTCGATAAACTAGAATCAAGCAGACGGCGTCGAGGCTATACCCGCGCCGAACCGCTTGTCAATCGAATCCCGGTCGGTGTCGCGCGGCGCGATTCGGGGTCGATTGACTTTCGAAAATTTTGTGATCACAATTGCCGCGCGCAGCGCACAGGATTCCCATGAAAGACTGGATCGAACAACACCGGATTACCGAGGTGGAGTGCCTCGTGCCCGACCTCGCCGGCGCGGCGCGCGGCAAGATCATGCCCGCGACCAAGTTCACCAACGGCAAGCCGCTGCGCATGCCGCAGTCGATCTTCATGCAATCGGTGACCGGCGATTACCCCGACATCTGGGAACGCATCAATCCGCTCGATGTCGACATGGAGCTGCACCCCGACCCGTATACGATCCGCATCCTGCCGTGGGCGCGCGAGCCGTCGGCGCAGGTCATCCACGACTGCTTCGACATGGACGGCCAGCCGATCGAAATTTCTCCGCGCCAGGTACTCAGGCGCGTGCTCGAACTCTATCGCGTCGAGGGCTGGCGCCCGGTGGTCGCACCGGAACTCGAGTTCTACCTGTTGCAGCCCAATCTCGATCCGCGCCAGCCGCTGCAACCGCCGGTCGGTCGCACCGGCCGCGCCGAGCGCAGCGGACAATCCTTCAACATCGACGCAGTCAACGACTTCGAACCGATGTTCGACGACATGTACGAATACTGCGAGGGCCAGGGCCTCGAAATCGACACCCTGATCCACGAGGAAGGCATGGGGCAGATGGAGATCAACCTGCTGCACGGCGATCCGCTGGAGCTCGCCGACCAGGCATTCCTGTTCAAGCGCACCGTGCGCGAGGCCGCGCTGCGCCACGACCTGTACGCGACCTTCATGGCCAAGCCGATGGAAAACCAGCCCGGCAGCGCGATGCACATCCACCAGAGCATCGAGAGCATCGAGACCGGCGAAAATCTGTTCTCGACCCCCGAGGGTAAGCCCAACGAATTATTGCTCGCGCACATCGCCGGCCTGCAGCAAACCCTGCCGGACGCGATGGCGTTGATGACGCCCTACGTCAATTCCTACCGCCGCATCGTGCGCGAAATGTCGGCGCCGATCAATTTCCACTGGGGCTTCGACAACCGCACCACCGGCTTTCGCATTCCCGATAACAACCCCGCCGCGATGCGCGTCGAGAACCGCATCGCGTCGGCCGACGTCAATCCTTACCTCGCGATCGCGACCTCGCTGGCCTGCGGCTACGTCGGCATGAAGCACGGCCTCGAGCCGAGCGCACCGCTTGCCGGCAGCGCCTATGACGAACCGATCCAGCTGTCGCGTCACTGGTACGATTCGTTGCAACGCCTCGACCGGAGCAAGCCTTTGCGCGAAGTGCTCGGCGATTCTTTCGTCGACGTCTACATCTCGGTCAAGGAAGCCGAGTTCGACAATTTCCTGAACGTTATCAGCCCGTGGGAACGCGAACATTTGCTACTGAAAGTTTGAGGATATCCGCATGAACCAGACCGCTACCGGCAAAACGGCGAAATGGCAACGCCAGGATAGCGCACACCACCTGCACCCGTTCACCAACCCGAAGGATTTGCTCGACAAGCCGGCGCGCGTGATCGAGTCGGCCGAGGGCGTCTACTTGACGGACTCCGACGGCAACCTTCTGCTCGACATGATGGCCGGACTATGGTGCGTCAACATGGGTTACGGCCGACCCGAGCTGATCGAGGCGGTCGAACGCCAGATTCGCCAGCTGCCCTATTACAACCTGTTCTTCAAGACCTCGACGCCACCGGCAGCCGAGCTGTCGCAACTGCTCGCCGAAGTCTCGCCGGCGCACATCAACCACACTTTCTTCACCAACTCCGGTTCCGAGGCCAACGACACGGCGCTGCGCATGATCTGGCGCTACTGGGACCTGCTCGGCAAGCCCGCCAAGCGCATCGTCATCAGCCGCAAGAATGCCTACCACGGCAGCACGATCGCGGCGTCGAGCCTCGGCGGCATGACCGACATGCACAAGCAGGGCGGTGTGATTCCCGACATTGTCCACGTCGAGCAGCCCTACTGGTTCGACCAGCGCGTCGAACTCGGCCGCGATCTCGACCGCGACGAGTTCGGCCGCCAGGCGGCGCAGTCGATCGCCGACAAGATCGAAGCGCTCGGCGTCGACCGGGTCGCGGCGTTCATCGCCGAGCCGATCCAGGGCGCCGGCGGTGTGATCGTGCCGCCCGACAGTTACTGGCCCGAGGTCAAGAAAATCTGCGAACATTACGAAATCCTGTTCGTTGCCGACGAAGTTATCTGCGGTTTCGGCCGCACCGGCGAATGGTTCGGTACCAATTACTATGATTTGACCCCCGACTTCATGCCCATCGCCAAGGGCCTGTCGTCGGGCTACCTGCCGATCGGCGGCGTCATGGTCGCCGACCGGGTCAGCGAAGTGCTGACCAACAAGGGCGGCGAATTCAACCACGGCTTCACCTACTCTGGTCACCCGGTCTGCGCCGCCGCGGCGATCGCCAACCTAAGGCTGATGCAGCAAACCGGCATCGTCGACAGCGTTCGCGAAACGACCGCGCCGTACCTGCAAAAACGCCTGCGCGAACTCGGCGAGCACCCGCTGGTCGGCGAGGTACGCGGCCTTGGCATGCTCGGCGCGCTCGAACTGGTGCGCGACAAGCAAGACTTCGTGCGCTTCGACAAGGACCTCCACGTCGGCACGATTTGCCGCGACCTGTGTTTCGAAAACAATCTCGTCATGCGCGCGGTCGGCGATTCGATGATCATCTCGCCGCCGCTGGTGCTCGAAGCCGCCGACGTCGACGCCTTCGTCGAGCGCGCCTGGCAGTGCCTGGACCTGACGCAAAAGGCGATCGGCTGATTCACCGGCATGGCTTTCGCGCTGGTGCAGGACCGTAGCGACACGGACGACTACCCGGACTCGTACTTCCACGCGACGCAAAACCGGGCGCTCGCCGTCGACCCGCTCGACGGTGACCGTCGCGCCGACGTTTGTATCGTCGGCGGCGGTTACACCGGGCTGTCGGCCGCGCTGCACCTGGCGCAGCGCGGCTACGAAGTTGCCCTGCTCGAGGCGCGCAAGCCGGGCTGGGGCGCGTCCGGGCGCAACGGCGGCCAGCTTTGCAGCGGCCAGCGCAAGGACCAGATCACGCTCTCCGAAATGGTCGGCGAGGCTGCCGCGCGGCAATTATGGGAGCTCGCCGAAGCGGCCAAGGCGCTTGCCCGTTCGCTGATCGACGCGCACGGCATCGATTGCGACCTGAAACCCGGCATCGCGCATCCCGATCACAAGCCCGGCTACGCACGCGGCACCGAGGCTTACGTCGACTTTCTCCGCCAACACTACGATTACACTGCGATCGAATATCTCGAGCGCGACGCGATGGCCGAACTGGTCGGTTCGCAAGCCTACTACGGCGGCAGCCTCGACATGGGCGCCGGCCACCTGCACCCGCTGAACTATGCCCTCGGCCTGGCCGATGCCGCGCGTGCCGCCGGCGCCGCGCTTTACCGCGATACGGTTGTCGAGGGCTACGACAATGGCGCGCCGCTGCGCGTGCGCAGCGACCGCGGCACGGTCACGGCCGACCACGTCGTGCTTGCCTGCAACGGCTATCTCGGCCGGCTCGAGCCGCGGCTCGCCGGCAAGATCATGCCGATCAACAATTTCATCGTCGCGACCGAGCCGCTGACGGCCGACCAGCTCGCGGTAATCAACCCGCGCGACGTCGCGATCGCCGATTCGCGCTTCGTCGTCAACTATTACCGCCTGTCGGCAGACAAGCGGCTGCTGTTCGGTGGCGGCGAAAACTACCGCCGCAACTTTCCGCGCGACATTGCGGGCTTCGTGCGCAAGCCGATGCTCGAGATCTACCCGCAGCTTGCCGCCACGCGCATCGACTACGCCTGGGGCGGAACGCTCGCGGTTACGCTGAACCGAATGCCGCACTTCGGTCGGCTGGACGACGGCGATATCTATTTCGCCCAGGGTTACTCCGGCCAGGGCGTCGCGATGGCGACGCTGGCCGGCAAGCTGATCGCCGACGCGCTCGCCGGCGAGGCGGAAAACTTCGACCTGTTCGGCAGGATTCCGACGCGCAGCTTCCCGGGCGGCGCGCTATTGCGCTGGCCCGGCATGGTACTCGGAATGCTCTACTACGCGCTGCGCGACCGCTTGTAGGTCTGTCCGGCAAGCGTCACGCGAATCATCGAGGGGGAATCGTGTACAAACTCTACTGGGCCGAGAATACCGGCGCGATGGCGCCGCAGATGCTGCTCGAGGAAATCGGCGCCGACTACGAGCGTATCGTCGTCGACCTCGACGCCGGCGAGCACCGCGACAGCGAGTATCTCGCGATCAACCCGCGCGCGCAGATACCGACACTG
>JBFFXR010000186.1:0-5793 GCA_041569645.1 Gammaproteobacteria bacterium | reverse complement strand
TGCGCTCGGGCGCGCCGGCCTTCGGCACGCCCGAGTACACTCGCGCGGCCTGGGCCAGCGGCCAGCTCGCGCGGCGCTATGACCTGCCGTTCCGCTCGTCGAACACCAACGCCGCCAACTGCGTCGACGCGCAGGCGGCCTGGGAATCGCAGATGTCGCTGTGGGGCGCGGTCATGGCGCACGCCAACGTCGTCAAGCACGCCGCCGGCTGGCTCGAGGGCGGGCTGTGCGCGTCGTTCGAGAAATTCATCATCGATATCGACCTCGTGCAAATGATGCGCGAAACCTTAAACCCGATCGAGGTCAGCGACGAAACGCTCGCGATCGATGCGATTCGCGAAGCCGGCCACGGCGGGCACTTCTTCGGCACTGCGCACACCAAAGCACGCTATCGCGACGCGTTCTACGAACCGCTGGTCTCCGACTGGAGCAATTTCGAGACCTGGGTCGAAGAGGGTTCGCTGACCGCTTTCGATCGCGCCAACCGGATTTACCGGCAGACGCTTGCAGCCTTCGAACCGCCCGAAATCGATGCATCGATCCGTTCCGAACTCGAGGCTTACGTCGCCGAGCGCCATCGCCAAATCGAGCTCGACCGCGGCAAGGCATGACGATGCGAAGGATCGAATCATGAGCAAGAACTACGACGCGCTGATCATCGGTGCCGGCATCATCGGCTGCGCGACCTCGCTGGCGCTTGCGCGCAAGGGCTGGAGAGTGCTGAACCTCGATCGCCTGCCTGCCGCGGGCTACGGCTCGACGTCCGGCTCCTGCGCGATCATCCGGCCGTATTATTCGACCCTTGACGGTTCGGCGATGGCTTAC
This sequence comes from Gammaproteobacteria bacterium, assembly GCA_041569645.1. Taxonomy (GTDB): domain Bacteria; phylum Pseudomonadota; class Gammaproteobacteria. The sequence continues at coordinate 4,968 of JBFFXR010000186.1, read as the reverse complement.
GAGTCGCATTTCTACTGGAAGCACTGGGCCGACTATCTCGGTGGCGCCGACGTCGACGAGCGTGGCCTGATCGTCTACCACAACGTCGGCTCGCTGGTCATGAAGACCGCGGCCAACGACTACCTGCGATCGACGATGGCGCTGATGGACCAGCTGAATTCGCCGTACAGCGAACTGTCGCCGGACGAAATACGCGGCAAACTGCCGGCCTGGAATAGCGAGTCGTTCTATCCGGTCAAGCGCCCGGACGATCCGGAATTCGGTGTCGCCAACCCCGAGCCGTTGCCGGGCGCGGTGCTGTTTCTCGCCGCCGGTTACGTCTCCGATCCGCAGCTCGCGACCCACAACATCATGCGCGCGGCCGAGCGCGAGGGCAGTGAGTTCCGCTACAACGTTGAGGTCACCGAGATCCGCCGCGTCGACGGTCGCGTCGCCGGCGTGACGCTGGCCGATGGCGAACGCATCGACGCGCCGGTGGTCGTCAATGTCGCCGGGCCGCACTCGTCGAAAGTCAACCGAATCGCCGGCGTCGAAGACGGCATGAGCGTGAAAACTCGAGCGTTACGCCAGGAAGTCGCCCACGTGCCGCTGCCGCCGGGCTACGATCTCGCGACCGGCTGCGTCACGTCGGACAGCGACATCGGCGTCTACACGCGCCCGGAGCAGGGTGACAGCTTGCTGATCGGCAGCGAGGATCCGCCCTGCGATCCGCACGAATGGGTCGATCCGGACGACTACGACCGCGATTTCACCGAGCAGTGGACCGCGCAGGTGCTGCGGGTCTGCCAGCGCGTGCCCGAGCTCGAGCTGCCCAACCGCAAGCGCGGCGTGGTCGACCTCTACGACGTCACCGACGACTGGATTCCGATTTACGATGCGTCCGATCTGCCCGGTTTCTATCTCGCGATCGGCACCAGCGGGAACCAGTTCAAGAACGCGCCGATCGCCGGCGAGCTGATGGCCGAAATCATCGCCGCGACCGAAAACGGCAACGACCAGGACACCAAGCCGATCGACTTTCACCTGAAGCACATCGATTACACCTTCTCGAGCGGGTTCTATTCGCGACTGCGCGAAGTCAACCAGGACAGCAGCTTTTCGGTATTGGGGTAGGTTGTGAATAGTCATGCCGAAACAGCCCTCGCGGCGCCCGCGGTATCGGGAATTTGCAGGTCATTGCGAGGAGGCGTCAGCCGACGAAGCAACCTCCCGGGTCTTGCCCGATCCGGGGAGATTGCTTCGCTGCTTCGCAGCTCGCAATGACGCTGTTCTTGGGGCTTGAGTAACGAATACGGGGCAATGATTTGTGAGAACAGAGGCTGAGGTAGTCGTAATCGGCGGCGGGGTCGTCGGTTGCAGCGTCATCTATCACCTGACAAAACTCGGCGTGAACGACGTCGTCCTGATCGAGCGCTCGGAACTGACGTCGGGCTCGACCTGGCACGCCGCCGGCGGCTTTCATACCCTGAACGCCGACACCAACATGGCCGCGCTGCAGGGCTACACGATCCGCCTCTACCGCGAACTCGAGCAAATCACCGGGCAATCGTGCAGCCTGCACCATGTCGGCGGCATCACGCTCGCCGAGTCGCCGGCGCGCCTCGATTTCTTGAAATCGGCGCGCGCGATGCATCGCCACATGGGTCTCGACACCGAGCTGATCGGGCCCGACGAAATCCGCGAATTGAGCCCGGTTACCAATACCGACGGCGTGCTCGGCGCGCTCTACGATCCGCTCGACGGGCATCTCGATCCGTCCGGCACGACCCATGCCTACGCGAAAGCCGCGCAAATACAGGGCGCCGAAATCGTGCTGCGCAACCGCGTGCTCGAGACCAACGCGCGCGCCGACGGCGGCTGGGACGTGGTTACCGAGCAGGGCACGATCCGCGCCGAAAAACTGGTCAATGCGGCCGGGCTGTGGGCGCGCGAAGTCGCCGCGATGGCCGGCGTCTACCTGCCGTTGCACCCGATGGAGCACCAGTATTTCGCGACCGCCGACATTCCCGAGGTCTACGCGCGCGAAAAAGAACTACCCCACGTCATGGATCCCGGCGGCGAAAGCTACCTGCGCCAGGAAGGTCGCGGTCTCGTGATTGGTTTCTACGAGCAGAATTGCGTGCCCTGGGCGGTCGACGGCACGCGCTGGGATTTCGGCCACGAGTTACTCGACGATAACCTCGACCGGATTGCCGACTCGATGGAATTCGCCTTCAAACGTTACCCGGTGCTCGGCGAAGCCGGCATCAAGACGATCATCAACGGGCCGTTTACCTTCGCGCCCGACGGCAACCCGCTGGTCGGGCCGGTGCCGGGGCTTGAGAACTACTGGTCGGCCTGCGCGGTCATGGCCGGCTTCAGCCAGGGTGGCGGCGTCGGCCTGACGCTCGCCGAGTGGATGGTCGACGGCGAGCCGTCGCGCGACGTGTTCGCGATGGACGTCGCCCGTTTCGGCGACTACTGCACGCCGGCCTACACCCGGCTAAAGGTGCGCGAGAACTACCAGCGCCGCTTCAGCGTATCCTACCCGAACGAGGAATTGCCGGCCGCGCGGCCGCTCGACACGACGCCGGCCTACCCGATCTGGCGCGCGCAAAACGCGGTGTTCGGCGCGATGTACGGCATGGAGCACGTCAATTACTTCGCCCCGCCGGGCGAGGAACCCTGGGAGATTCCGAGCTTTCGTCGTTCCAATGCGTTCCCGATTGTCGCCGAAGAGGTGCGCGCGGTGCGCACCGCGGTGGGCCTCAACGAGGTGCACAATTTCGGCAAGTACGAATTTTCCGGCGCGGGCGCGCACGATTTTCTCGATACCATCATGGCCGGACGCATCCCGCCAGTGGGCAGGCTCGCGCTGAACCCGATGCTGAGTCCGAAGGGACGCATCATCGGCGATTTCACCGTCGCCCAGTTGCGCGACGGCGTATTCCAGGTAACCGCGTCCTTCGGCGCGCAGGCCTACCACATGCGCCACTTCGAGCAACACCTGCCCGCCGCCGGCGTATGCCTCGGCAACGTTTCCAAAACCCGCATCGGCTTCCAGATCGCCGGGCCGAACGCGCAGGAATTGCTGTCACGGGTTACCGATTCCGACGTTACGACCGCCGCGTTTCCGTTCCTGGCCGTTCGCGAGCTCGACATCGGCCCGTGCCGCGCTATCGTGCAGCGGGTCAGCTACACCGGCGACCGCGGCTACGAAATCTACGTGCCCTGGCAGCAGCAGGTCGCTCTGTACGAAACCCTCGTTGCGGCCGGCGCGGATCTCGGCCTGCGCCCGTTCGGTATGCGCGCGATGATGAGCCTGCGGCTGGATAAATCCTTCGGTTCGTGGATGCGCGAATTCAAGCCCGATTACACGCCGGCGGAGACCGGGCTCGACCGCTTCGTCGCCTACGACAAGCCGGTCGAATTCGTCGGCAAGGCCGCGGCGCTGGCCGAGCGCGAGGCCGGCGTCGCGCGCCGGCTGTGCACCTTCGAGGTCGACGCGAGCGACGCCGACGCGGTCGCCTGGGAACCGATCTGGCACGAGGGCGAAGTCGTCGGCTTCGTCACGTCGGGCGGCTATTCGCACTGGATGCAGAAGAGCATCGCTTACGGATTTTTGCCGGTGGAGTTGATCGAGGAGGGAAGGCCGGTCGAGATCGAGGTACTCGGCGAGATGCTGCCGGCGCGGCTTTACACCGAGCCATTGTTCGACGCGAACAACGAGTATCTACGGGGATAGCGACGCATGGCATCCGGGTCTAGAACCGTCATCTACGCCGCGCTCGTCGGCAACGGGCTGATCGCGATTACCAAATTCATTGCCGCGGGAATTACCGGCAGCTCGGCGATGCTGTCGGAAGGCATTCACTCGCTGGTCGATACCGGCAACCAGGTTTTGCTGCTCTACGGGCTCAAGCGCGGGGCGCGACCGCCGGACGAGGACTTTCCGTACGGCTACGGCAAGGAAGTCTATTTCTGGTGCTTCGTCGTCGCGATCCTGATCTTCGCGCTCGGCGGCGGTATCTCGATCTACGAGGGTATCGGCCACATTCGCGAACCCGAGGCGATCCGCAGCCCGATGGTCAACTACGTGGTTCTTGGCCTGGCGATGATCTTCGAGGGCGTCGCCTGGTATATCGCGTATCGCGAATTCAACCGCGTGCGCGGCGGACTTGGTTTCCTGGAGGCGATCCGCCACGCCAAGGACCCGTCGATCTTCGTCGTGCTGTTCGAGGACAGCGCGGCAATGCTCGGCCTGATCGTCGCCTTCGTCGGCATCTGGCTCACGCAGGTGACGGGTATCCTCTATTTCGACGGCATCGCGTCGGTCTTCATCGGCCTGATCCTGTTCGGCACCGCGGTCTGGCTTGCCTGGGAAACCAAGGGCTTGCTGATCGGCGAGCGCGCCAACCGTTCGGTCATTCGCGGCGTTCGCGACACGCTGACCGCGCGGCCGAGCATCCGCCACATCAACGAGGTCCTGACGATGCACATGGGGCCGGATTTTATCCTCGCGAACATCAGCGTGAACTTCGACGAGACGATCAGCGCGCGGCAATTGCAGGAAGAAGTCGCCGCGGTCGACGCCGCGATCAAGCAGAAATATCCGCAGATCAAGCGCGTCTTCATCGAGGCGGAAAAACGCTCCTTCACACACCCGCACCAGTCCTGACACGCCGGCGCGGGAAAGATCGGGAAGAAATACGCCGACCTGGCTCGGGCTGCGAGGTTTGCGGCCGACGGAATCCGGCCGCGACGGGTCGCGTTACTCGTGGCGCTCGACGAAATCCTCGAGCTTTTGCGCGACGATGTCCCAGATCGCCATCGGCCCGGCGGAGCGGATCGTTTCCTCGCGCCAGTTGCTCGCCGGCAGCGATTTCAGCTGCTCGGTTTTTTGCTTGAGCTCGCCGCGCTTCTCGGCGATATCCTGCAATTCGGCGCGTGCCGCGTGGTCGTCGTCGAGTTGCTCGGCGACTTCGTGGG